>JBEKMC010000084.1:0-15445 GCA_050008715.1 Acidimicrobiales bacterium
CGCCCGATCGACGAAGTGATAGGCGTCGGGTGCCTCGCCCGGCCGCTGCCCACGCGTCGTCCACGAGCGACCCAGGCGGAGCCGGTCGTCGCGTTCGAGCACCCGTCTGATGACGGTGCCCTTCCCGACCCCTCCGGGGCCGAAGACGACGATGATCAGGGTCGTATGGAGCGGATCAGGCGGATCAGGGGCTCAGGGGCGCTCTGCGGCCTCGAGCAGCGTCTCACGCTGCTTGGCTCCGAGGCCCTGAAGACGGCGACCCTCACTGATTCCGACGGTGTCCATCAGGCGGCGAGCCTTGACCTTGCCGGTGCCGGGGAGCGCCTCGAGGGCGGCCAACACCTTCATCTTGCCGACCGTCTCGTCGGACTCCGCTCGTGTGAGCAGCTCCTTCAGAGTGATTCGACCGGCTTTGAGGTGGTCTTTGAGCTCGGCCCGCTGGCGGCGCACGGCCGCGGCCTTCTCGAGCGCTGCTTGGCGCTGCTCTGGGCTGAGGCTGGGTGGTTGTGGCATGGGCCGCTACGATAGCGCGGCATACGCCGGGCGACCAGGCCAGCGCTGTAGAGATGCCGGTTTCGGCCGATCACGAAGGGGTGGTGGGTGTGGCAAACGTTCTCGAGGTGGACGACCTTCGCACGGAATTCCACCTACGGACAGCCAACGTGGGCGCCGTCGACGGCGTGAGCTTTCACGTGGCCGAGGGGGAGTGCGTCGGCATCGTCGGCGAGTCCGGCTGTGGGAAGAGCACGCTCGGCCTGTCGATCATGAAGCTGCTGCCCGGGGTCGGCCACATCGTGCGCGGGTCCATCACGGTCAACAACCACAGCGTCGTGCCGATGCACGAACGCCAGATGCGCGAGCTGCGCGGCAACGACGTCGCCATGATCTTCCAAGACCCGATGACGTCGCTCAACCCGACGATGACCGTCGCCCAGCAGATCGCCGAAGGCGTCCGCCTCCATCGCGACGTCTCCAAGGCCGAGGCCCGCGAGCGTGCCCTCGAGGTCCTCACCCTTGTCGGCATGCCCCGCCCGGCAGAGCGGATGGACTACTACCCTCACCAGCTGTCGGGCGGGCTCCGCCAGCGCGTCATGATCGCTCTGGCGCTCGCCAACGAACCGAAGCTGCTCATCGCCGACGAGCCCACGACAGCCCTCGACGTCACGATCCAGGCGCAGATCCTCAACCTCCTCGACGATCTCCGCGCACGACTCCACATGGCGATCATCCTCATCACCCACGACATGGGCGTGATCGCGGGACGGACCGACCGCGTGATCGTGATGTACGCCGGCAAGATCGCCGAGGAGGCCCAGACCGACGAGCTCTTCCATCGGATGCGGCATCCCTACGCCTTGGCGCTGCTGCAGTCCATCCCGAAGCTCGAACAGGACAGCACCCAGAAGCTGTACACGATCCCGGGCCTGCCGCCGGACCTCTCCAAGGAGATCACGAACTGTCGGTTCAGCCCTCGCTGCCCGCACGCCACGGAGCGCTGCCGCATCGAGGAACCGGTCCTCACCCCTGTGCCCGGCAGCCTCGACCACAGCTTCGCCTGCTTCAATCCGGTCGGCAGCGAGTCCGAGCGGCCGATACTCGTCCTCTCCGAAGCCGAGCACGCCGCTGCTCTCGAGCGGGCCGAGGCACGGATGATCGAGATCGCCGACCGGCCGCCGATACTCGAGATCGACCACCTCGTGAAGGAGTTCTCGGTCACCGCCGGCGCCATCGTGCAACGCAAGATCGGGACCGTGAAGGCCGTCTCGGACGTGACGTTCTCGGTTCGTCAGGGCGAGACCTTCGGGCTCGTGGGCGAGTCAGGGTGCGGGAAGACGACGATCGGGCGACTCATCGTCGGCCTCGAGCACCCGAACGGCGGGGCGATCCGGTTCGAGGGACACGACGTCACCCAGATGCGGGGATCGGACCTGCGTAACCAGCGGCGCGACATGCAGCTCATGTTCCAGGACCCCTACGCATCGCTCGACCCGAGGATGCGCGTGGGATCGATCCTCCGCGAGCCGCTCATCGTGCAGAGCATCGGCTCGAAGACCGAGCAGGTCGAGCGCGTCCGTGAGCTGCTCAGCGAGGTGGGCCTGTCCCCGAAGGCCTACGACTTGTATCCCCACGAGTTCTCCGGTGGCCAGCGACAGCGGATCGGCTTCGCACGGGCGCTCGCGCTCAACCCGAAGCTCATCGTGGCCGACGAGCCGGTGTCGGCGCTCGACGTGTCCATCCAGGCCCAGTTGCTCAACCTGATGAAGAACCTCCAGGCCCGCCACCAGCTCTCCTACATCGTCATCTCGCACGACTTGGCGGTCGTCAAGTACCTCGCCGACCGGATCGGCGTCATGTACCTCGGCAAGCTCGTCGAGGTCGGCCCGTCGCAGGCGATCTACGAGCTGGCCGCACACCCGTACACGAAGGGCCTCATCGACACGATCCCGGTGGCCGAGCCGAGCATCGCCCGAGCCAAGCGCGCCCAGCTCATCGTCGGTGAGCTGCCGTCGGCCATCCAGCCTCCCTCGGGCTGTCGCTTCCGGACGCGCTGCCCGTACGTCCAAGACGTCTGTGCAGAGGTCGAGCCCCCCTTGCGGCTGTTCGGGGCCGGTCACTTCGCTGCCTGCCACTTCCCGCTACAGACGCCCGTGGAGCACGCCGAGGACGTCAGCACCGCCATCGTGTAACGGGGCCGGCGTGTAGCGGCTGCCGGCGTGTAGCGGCTGCCGGCGTGTAGCGGCTGCCGGCGTGTAGCGGCTGCCGGCGTGTAGCGGCTGCCGGCGTGTAGCGGCTGCCGGCGTGAGAGCTCGCGGGCGACGGGTGTCGGGCCGCCCTCGCTAGACGGCGTGGTACCGGATCCGCGGGTCCGCCACGGCGTACAGGACGTCGGCGAGCAACGACCCGACGACCGTGAGCAAGGTGGCGATGATCGTCGTGCCGACAACAAGCTGCACGTCGTTGTTGTCGGCCCCCTGGACCGCCAGGAGCCCCATCCCGGGATAGTTGAAGACGACTTCGGTGATGACGGCCCCGCCGGCGATGGCCGGCAACGACAAGCCGACGAGCGTGATGATGGGCAGCAGGGCGTTGCGGAAGGCGTGACGGAACAGCGCCCGAGCCTGCCCTGCGCCTTTTGCCAGGGCCGTGCGCACGTAGTCCTCCGTGATGGCGTCCATCATCGAGGAGCGGGCGTAGCGGCTGAATGCGGCCACGCTCGTGGCAGACAGCGTCAAGACCGGCAAGGTGATCTGGCGCCAGTCCACGAGGATCTGCCACGGGGACTCGCTCTGGGAGATCGGGGTGAAGATGTGGTAGTGGTCCTCGAAGAACAAGAGCAGGATGACGCCGAGGACGAAGTCCGGCAACGCGTAGAACATGAAGGCAAGTCCGGTGAGCGTGTAATCCGAGGGCTTGTTGCGCCGGACCGTCTGGAACACCCCGAGGGGCAGGGCGACGACGATGGCGATGACGATGGACAGCCCCACGAGCACGAGCGATCGTGGCAGGGCTACTTGGATTTGCGCCAGAACGAACTGGTTGGACGTCGGCGACCGCCCGAAGTCGCCGTGGGCGTAGTTGACGACCTCACGCCACAGCTGGTCGTAGAACGGCAGATTGAAGCCGTATTGCCGGATGATCTCGTTGACCTGCGCCGTCGACGCCTTCGGAGTGGCGAGGATCGACCGGGCAAGGGCCTCGGGGCCGAGCAACTGGTAGAGGCCGAACGTGATCACGAGCACGCCGAACACGACGAGGACCGATTGCAGAACGCGCCGGATCATGTAGCCGATCATCTCGCCGGCACCTGCCCCTGCGGCGGTCGATCGTCACTCGGCACGCGCGACAACATAACGAACGCTCGACAGCACCGGCCGTGGATGAATGCTCAGCGACGCTGCAGCCGCACCTCGAGGGAGTCGCGCAACGCGTCACCGATGAAGTTGAACGCCACCACCGTCAGCACGATGAGCGAGCCTGCGGGCACGATGAGCCACCAGTAGGCCTCCTGGGCGTAGGTGGCGCCGTCGGTCAGCATGTCGCCCCAGTCGGTCTGGGGATAGTGCAGGCCGAGCTTCAAGAAGCTCAACGCCGCCAGGGTCAAGATGGCGTCGGCCACCTGGAAGGTCGCATTGACGACGATCGTCCCGACGGCGTTCGGGATGATGTGCCGCAGCACGATTCGCCGCCCACTGCCGCCCATCACTCGTACGGCCTGCACGTACTCACGCGTTCGCAAGCTGAGCGTCTCGCCGCGGACGAGGCGGGCAGGTGTGAGCCAGGCGAGGCCACCGATGATGAAGATGAGCTGGTCCTTGCCGGGCGAGAACATCGTGGCGATGACGATGAGCAGCAGCAGGATCGGGATCGACAGCAGGACGTCGACGATGCGCATCATGACCGAGTCGAGGATGCCGCCCACGTAACCGGCGACGGCACCCCAGACGACGCCGATGAACGTGGCGACGAACGCAGCCGCCAAACCGACCTCGAGGTCCGACTGGCCGGCCACCATGAGCCGTCCGAGCACGTCGAAGCCCTGGTCGTCGGTGCCGAGGGGGCATGCCGGCCCGATGGTGAGCCGGCCGGCGCCACAACTGCCAGGCCCGCTGATCGGGCGCAAGATGATCGAGAGCTGGTCGGTGTGGTAGATGAACGGGCCGCCGAAGCAGAACAGCACGACGAGCACGAGGATGATGACGCCGACAACGGCCAGCTTGTTCTCGATGAACACGCGCCCGATGACCCGCAGCGCACCACCGGTGGAGCCCGCTTCGCCGCCTTCGGGCCCGTGCGGATCGGTGAGCGTCGCCGGCGCCGGATCGACGTGGGTGTCCTGCAGCGGCGAGGCCACGACGGCGCGCGAGGTGCCGCCCAAGAGGCTCGAAAGTCCGGGGTCTACGCCCCCGATGTCACTGGTGGGCATAGCGGATCCTTGGGTCGGCCACGGCGTAGAGGATGTCGGCGAGGAGCGAACCGGCCACGGTCAGCAATGTTGCCACGACGGTCGTGGCGACCACCACCTGCACCTGGTTGGAGATGGCAGCGTTGTAGGTGAGGTTGCCCATCCCGGGGTAATTGAAGACGACTTCGGTGATGACCGCGCCACCGGCAACTGCCGGGAGCGAGAGCCCGATCAGGGTGATGATGGGGATGAGGGCGTTGCGGAAGGCGTGCCGGAACAGCACCCTGCCTTGGCCGGCGCCCTTGGCCTTGGCCGTCCGCACGTAGTCCTCCGTCATGGCGTCCATCATCGACGAGCGCATGTATCGGCTGAACGCGGCGATCGTCAGGGCGGCGAGCGTGAGCACCGGAAGGGTGATCTGGCGCAGGTTGAAGGCGATCTGAGGGACGGTCTCGGACTCCGAGATGGGCACGGCGAGGTGCCAATGGTCCTCGAAGATGAGGAGCAGCAGGGTGCCGAGGAGGAACGCCGGCATGGCGTAGAAGATGAACGACAGCGCCGTCAAGGTGTAGTCCGACGGCTTGTTGCGCCGCACTGTCTGGAACACGCCGAGAGGGATCGCCACGATGATCGCAAAGACGATCGACATCCCCACGAGCAACAGGGAACGAGGCAGGGCGACACTGATCTCGGAGATCACGTTCTGGTTCGTCGCCGGTGAGCGCCCGAAGTTCAGCTGGGAGTAGTTCAGAATCTCGTGCCACAGCTGGTCCCAGGGCGGCAAGTTGAATCCGTACTGACGAATCACTTGGTTGAGCTGAGCCTGAGAGGCTTTCGGCGTCTGCAGGATCGAGCGTGCGAGCGCTTCGGGGCCCTCGAGGCGGAAGAGCACGAAGACGATCAGCATGGTGCCGAGCACGACGAGGATGGACTGGAACACTCGGCGAATGATGTAACCGATCATGGCCGTGGCCTCCTTCGGGCGCCGCAGCGTCGCCGCTGCTGACGGGAGCCTCGCTGAAGCCCCCCTGGCGGTGCTAGCCGATAGTACCCCACAGGATTTGGGGTGAACGGGCCATAAACGAGCCCGGCTCGGGAAGGCAATGCCTCCCCGAGCCGGGATTCCTCGTTCAGTGCGTGACTGCAGCTCCCATCAGATCAGGAGGCTGCCTTGAAGTACCAGTACTCGGGCGTCAAGTTGGCAAGTGCGTTGATCGGCAGCACGCCGCCGATCTTGTTGGAGATCTCCGCCTCGCCGGAGGCCAGTGGCTGCCAGATGACCGGCAGTTGCTGTGCGAGGTAGTCCTCCCACTGGTAGAAGATCGAGAGCGCCGAGCTCTGGTTCGTCTTCACGATCAGGGCGTCGTTCGTCGGGTCGGAGTAGTCGCCCTGGTTCGAGCCGGCACCGGTGGCGAAGATCTCCTCGCCGGTCGGCAGGTAGTCAGGCGAGTACAGCCAACCGCCGCCCCAGTTCGCCATGTCCCATGCGTGGCAGGCGGCAGTAGCCGTCGGGAAGCACGAGACGGCTGCCTTGAGCACGTTGTCGAACGGCTGGGCCTTCAGCTTGACTTGGATTCCGGCCTTTGCCCACTCGGACACCTCGTAGTCGACGGTCTGGGTGAGCGACTGGGTGCCGCTGGCGTAGACCTCCGTGAAGGAGAGCGGGGCACCGGCCGGGATACCTGCGCCACAGTCAGCGGCGCCCGAGCCAGGCGTCTTGCAGGTCGAGGTGCCGTTCGGTACGACGTTCCAGCCGTGTGCCTTCAGCAGGGCCACCGCCGTGGTCAGGCTGAAGGGGTAGGGACCGCCCGTCTTCAGCTCGACGCCGTGGGCGAAGTCGTTCGTCGGGTAGACCGGAGCCGGCCCGTAGGTCGGCACGCCGTAGCCCTTGAAGTAGGTGGAGATGACACCGGTCTGGTCGACGAGCTCCTGCAGAGCCTGGCGGAAGTACAGCTGCTTGAACACAGCTCCAGCGTGGCCACCGGCCCCGAGGGTCGAGTTGAAGTTCTCGGGGAAGTAATTGATCTGCCAGGACTCGGTCTGTGTGAGCGAGTAGTTGCTCGACAGGGCGCTGTCGTTCGGGCCGGCCTGTGTCGGCGCAAGGCCGGCAGGCTTCTGCGGGGTGTTCTGCGAGGGCAGGTACCCCTGGTCCGGTGCCGTCGATCCGCCGGCCGCCAAGGCGTTGTACTCAGCGGTGTCGGACGTGTACGGGACCTCCACGAACGAGGCCAGGTACGGCTTCTGCGGGCCGCTGTAGCTGCCGTTCGGCACGAAGGTGGACTGGCCGGTGGAGGCGTCGAAGGCCGACAGCTTCCAAGGACCGGAGGCGCCGGCAGCCCAGAGCGGGTTGGAGGCGTAGGTGGCGAGGTCGCCGGCCATCTGGGGGTGCTTGGCAGCGCCGTTGTTGTCCGTGTCGAAGGTCCAGACCTTCACGCAAGCAGCGAGAACCGCCTTGCTCGGAAGGCCGGCCGTCGTCGAGACGGCGCCACAGCCACCCGAACCGGCTGCTGCTGTCAGCGAGGTGATGTCCCAGGCTTCGGCCATCGGGTCGACCTGGGAGAGCTCGTTGTACTGGAACCAGTTCGTCGAGTACGTGTGGTCGAGGTTGATCACGACGGTGTCACCCGTGGCGCCCTGGGGGGCCGAGTAGCTCTTGATGTTGCCGGGCCACTGGTTGGCGCCCGGAGCCGTGCCGGCCCAGTTGCCAGCCTCGGCCTGCAGCATGTTCAGCCAGAAGATGACGCTCTGGGCGTCGATGGCCTGGCCGTCTCCGAACTTCCAGCCCTTCATCGTGATCGTGATCGTCTTGTCGCCGTTCGACCACACGGGGGCATTGGCAGTGGAAAGTGCGTAGTCGACGTCGGGAGACGTGGACGTGGGAGGACCGAACCAGTACAGCGGCCGGTACATGAGGTACTGGAACTGCGTCAGGTTCGCCACCGAGAAGAACTGCAGGCTGGCAAACGGGAAGATCCAGTTCGGGGTGACCTGCGGCGCCAGGGCGAAGTAGGCCGTCCCGCCCATGACGTGCGTCGCCGGGACCGTTGTCGTCGTGGAGGAGCCCGCTGGGCTCGACGACGTCGTGCTGCTGCTGCTGCTGCTTCCGCAAGCGGCGAGCACGAGTGCGGCGACCGCCAGCCCTGCTCCCACTCTCCAGGCTGTTCTCAGCCTTAGTCTCTTTTGCATATGGCTCAGTTACCTCCCTGAAATCAACGACGCTGTTGGCACCGGCACGCCGAGCTCCCCCTCAGTGGAGAACCACAGCACGCGGCACTGTAGCGCATCCGTAACCTTAGGTATGTGTCTGTTGTGCCGTGAGGCCCTCCGACTGGGACACCTCACGCTTCCGGCCTGCGGTTCCTTTGGCCCGAGGTCGTCTCAGAGCTTTGCTCGTACGTCACGCGCCCGCAACTTCGGCCGAGCCCGGCCGCTCGTAGCCGGATCGGTGAGCCGCCCCGATGATCTCGGTCACCGAAGCGATGCCCTGAGCCTCGAGAAGCTGGCGCAACTCTGCCAACACACGCGCCGGGGCGAGGGGGTCGGCGAGGGTGGCCGTGCCGACCTGCACGGCGGAGGCGCCGGCGAGGAGCATGCGAAGCGCCCCGGCGCCGTCGGCGATCCCACCGACACCGACGATGGACGCCTCGGGGTAGGCGGCGGAGCAGTCGAAGACGGCCCGGAGCGCTACGGAGTGGATCGCAGGGCCTGACAGCCCGCCCCCACCGGCGCCGAGCACGACGCGTCCGGTCCGCTCGTCGATGGCGAGACCGAGCAGCGTGTTGACGAGGGTGAGCGCTTGAGCGCCTGCTCCGAGTGCTGCGCCGGCGATCCCGACGAGATCCGGCGTGTTCGGCGAGAGCTTGGCCCACAGCGGCAACCCGCTCACCTTGCAAGCGGCCACGGCCGCCGCCGTCGACTCGGCAGAATGAGCGAACATGCGGCTTCGGTCTTCGAGGTTCGGGCAGCTGACGTTGACCTCGCACGCGACGACGTCGCCCTGTTCCGGGTCGACCTGTGCCCGCTCGAGCGCGCCGGCAAGCCGCTCGGCGGCTTCGGCGTACTCCTCCACGCGGCGGCCCCAGATGCTGACGACGATCCGCGCCCGGCTTCGCTGTAGCCCCGGCAGATCGTCCGCCGCCCACGCATCGATGCCCGGGCCCTGGAGCCCGACGCCGTTGAGCATTCCTCCGGGCACAGGGCACACCCGCGGGGGCGGGTTGCCCGGCCACGGCCCGGCGCAGAGTGACTTCACGACGACGGCACCGAGGCTGGAAAGATCGAAGAACGCCCCGAGCTCGGCACCGTGCCCCCCGGTGCCCGCAGCGGTCATGACCGGGTTCGGCAGCACGACCGAGCCGATGCGGGCCCGGAGGTCCGTCACGGGCGCCTCACCGCCCGTGGTGCTCCTGCAGGGACCGGACCTCGAGGGCGTGCAGGCCCCAGTCGGCGATGCCGGCGGCGGCCGCTCTGGCAGCAGCGATCGTCGTCACACACGGCACGTCGTTCGCCGAGGCGGCTTGCCGGATATAGGCCCCGTCGGCGCGAGGCCCTCGACCCTTCGGCGTGTTCACGACGAGCTGGATGGCCCCGCGTTCGATGAGGTCGACGGCATCGGCCTCCTCGACGCGCTCGAGGGCCGACCCGTCTTCGGCGACGTCGCCCACCTTGGCGACGATCGTTTGCACATCGATCCCGCCCGCGCCCAGATAGGAGGCCGTGCCGGACGTCGCCGCGAGCGAGAACCCGAGCGCCACAAAGGCGGAGGCAACTTCCACGCCAGCCGCCTTGTCCCGGTCGGCGAGAGAAAGGAAGACGACGCCTTTCTCCGGTAAACGGTTGCCGGCGGCGATCTGGCTCTTGGCGAACGCCAGCCCGAACGTCCGGTCGATACCCATGACCTCGCCCGTCGATCGCATCTCGGGCCCGAGCAGCGAGTCGACGTCCGGGAAACGGTCGAAAGGCAGGACTGCCTCCTTCACGCTCACGTGCCCGCGTGTCACCGCTGGGGCATTCGGGCCGATCAAGAGGCCCTCGACCCGAAGCTCGGCGAGCGTCGTGCCGACGATGGTCCGGGCGGCGATCTTTGCGAGCGGGACCCCCGTCGCCTTCGCCACGAAGGGGATCGTCCGCGAAGCTCGGGGGTTCGCCTCGATGACGAAGACCTGGGAGTCCTTCACGGCATATTGCACATTGATGGGGCCGACGACGCCGAGGCGGTCGGCGATCCGCCTCGTGTGCTTCTCGATCACCTCGACGGTGAGGGCGCTCAGCGTCGGGGGCGGGATGACACAGGCGGAGTCACCCGAGTGCACGCCGGCCTCCTCGACATGCTCCATGACCGCCCCGATGAGGACCTCGCCGTCTGCGTCCCGGATGGCGTCGACGTCGACCTCGATGGCGTCCTCCAGGAACCGGTCGATGAGGATCGGTCGTTCCGAGGCGAGCACGCCCTCGGCGCCGAGCGACAGCTCGGCGAAGGCAAAACGAAGGCCGTCGTCGTCATAGACGATCTCCATCGCCCGGCCGCCGAGCACATAGCTCGGACGGAGCAGCGCCGGGTACCCGATGCGCCCGACGATCGCGAGCGCCTCGTCGATCGTCCGAGCCGTCCCGCCCGAAGGTTGCGGAATTTCGAGCTGGGCGCAGACGGCCGACCAGAGCTCACGGTCCTCGGCCGCGTCGATGGCCGCAGGGCTCGTCCCGAGGATGAGCTCGGCCGGAAGACGACCGGCGAGCCGCAAGGGCGTCTGGCCGCCGAGCGACACGATGACACCGGCGACCCCGCCGGCGCCGGCGCCCATCTCGGCCGCCACGACGTCGAGCACGGCCTCCTCGGTCAGCGGCTCGAAGTACAGCCGGTCGGACGTGTCGTAGTCGGTCGAGACGGTCTCGGGGTTGCAGTTGACCATGACGGTCTCGTATCCGGCGGCTCGCAACGCCATCGAGGCGTGCACGCAGCAGTAGTCGAACTCGATTCCCTGGCCGATTCGGTTCGGCCCGGAGCCGAGGATCACGACCCGCGGCAAGGTCGCCGGCCGGACCTCGTCCTCGTCCTCGTACGTCGAGTAGTAGTACGGCGTCTCGGCGGCGAACTCGGCGCCACAAGTGTCGACGGTCTTGAATGTCGGCCGCACCCCGGCAGAAAGGCGCCCAGCGCGCGCCTCGTGCTCGTTCACCTCGAAAATCCAAGCGATCTGGGCGTCCGCGAACCCGAGGCGTTTCGCCCGCCGCCAGTCCGAGCGCGAGAGCCCGGCGAGCCCGGCGTCGCCGGACGCTTCGGCGAGACGCTCGAGACGGCGGCGCTCCTCCACGATGGCGGCAAGACGGTCGAGGAACCACGGGTCGATCCCGGTGGCCGTCGCCAGCTCTTCGACGGTCACCCCGCGACGAAGCGCAGACTCGAGCTGGAAGGGACGATCCGGGCTCGGCACGGTCGCCCGCTCGACGAGCTCGTCGGTCGGCACGATGTCGAAACGCGCCTCGCCGCCATCACAGTTCAGCCCCGCACGCCCGAGCTCCAGGCCGCGCAACGCTTTCTGCAGCGACTCCTCGAACGTGCGCCCGATCGCCATCACCTCGCCGACCGACTGCATGCGAGTGCCGAGGCGGGCCGGTGCGCCGGGGAGCTTCTCGAAGGCCCACCGCGGGATCTTCGTGACGACGTAGTCGATCGTGGGCTCGAAGCACGCCGGCGTCGCTTTCGTGATGTCGTTGGCGATCTCGTCGAGCGTGTAGCCGACGGCGAGCCGGGCGGCGATCTTGGCGATCGGGAAGCCCGTCGCCTTCGACGCCAGGGCCGACGACCGCGACACCCGGGGGTTCATCTCGATCACGAGCAGCTCGCCCGTCTCGGGGTTGACGGCGAACTGGATGTTCGAGCCGCCGGTCTCCACTCCCACGCGCCGGATGCAGGCGAAAGCGGCGTCTCGCATGCGCTGGTATTCGACGTCCGACAGCGTCTGGGCCGGCGCGACGGTGACCGAGTCCCCCGTGTGAACGCCCATCGGGTCGAAGTTCTCGATCGAGCAGACGACGACGCAATTGTCGAGCCGGTCCCGCATGACCTCGAGCTCGAATTCCTTCCAGCCGCTGATGGAGTGCTCGATCAGGATCTCCGCCACGGGGCTCGTGGCGAGCCCGGTCCGGGCGAGTCCGATGAACTCCTCCCGGTCGCCGGCGATCCCCGTGCCCTTGCCCCCGAGGATGAACGACGGCCGAACGATGACCGGGTAGCCGATCTCGTCGGCAATGGCGAGGGCAAGCTCGAGGCCGGCACCGACGTCGTAGCGCTCGACACCGTCGAGCCCGGTGCGCTTGGGAGACGTCACGAAACCCGACGCCGGCACTCCCAACCCGATCTCCGTCATGGCGGCCTTGAACCGGTCCCGGTTCTCCGCCGTGTGGATCGCCTCGGCCTTGGCGCCGATGAGCTCGACGCCGAAGCGCTCGAGCACGCCACGCTCGGAGAGCTCCATGGCGAGATTGAGCGCCGTCTGCCCACCCATCGTGGGAAGGAGCGCCTCCGGGCGCTCGCGCTCGATGATGGCCGTCAGCACGTCCGCATCGAGCGGTTCGATGTAAGTCCGATCGGCCAGATCCGGGTCGGTCATGATGGTCGCGGGGTTGGAGTTCGCGAGTACCACTCGGTACCCCTCGGCCTTCAACACTCGGCACGCTTGGGTCCCGGAGTAGTCGAACTCGCATGCCTGGCCGATGACGATGGGACCTGACCCGATGACGAGGATCGTCGAGATGTCCTCGCGCTTGCCCATCAGCGGCTCGCTTCCATGAGGAGGCGGAACTCCTCGAACAAGTAGCGGGCGTCGTGCGGCCCGGGCCCGGCTTCGGGGTGGTACTGCACGCTGAAGGCGCGCTCGCCGGCCAGGCGGAGCCCCTCCACGACACCGTCGTTCAGGTTGACGTGGGTGAGCTCCGCGCCGGCGACACTCCCGTCGGCGACGGCATATCCGTGGTTCTGGCTCGTGATCTCGACCGTTCCGGTCTCGAGTCGCTTCACGGGATGGTTGCCGCCGTGGTGGCCGAAGCGCAGCTTGAAGGTCTCGCCGCCGAGAGCGCTCGCCAGCAGCTGGTGCCCGAGGCAGATCCCGAAGACCGGCACTTCGCCGACGAGCTGACCGACTTCGGCCACGAGGTGGCCGAGCGCCGACGGGTCGCCGGGCCCGTTGGAGAGGAAGACGCCGTCGGGCTGCAGGTCGAGCACCTGGCGGGCAGGCGTCGTCGCGGGCACTACCTCGACGGCGGCGACATTGAGGAGGTTGCGGAGGATCGTCGTCTTGATCCCGAAGTCGTAGGCGACGACCCGCAAGTCGGTGTCGGGCGAGGCGGCCGCGTACGCCCGCTCGGTCGTGACTTCGGCAACGAGGTCGACACCGTCGGTGCCCGGCTCAGCCTTTGCGGCCGCCGACAGCTCCGACTCCGGCGCGGTGCCGAACGCACATGGCATGGCGCCGGCCTCGCGGATGTGCCGGGTGAGCCGTCTCGTGTCGACGCCCGTGATGCCGGCGACGCCGTGGCGGACGAGGAAACGCTCGAGGCTCTCCGCCGACCGCCAGTTGCTGGGCCGGTCGGTGATGTCGCGCACGACGATGCCTCGGCAGAACGGCTGACCGCTCTCCTCGTCCTCCGGCGAGACGCCGTAGTTACCGATGTGCGGGTACGTGAACGCGATGACCTGGCCGGCGTAGGAGGGATCGGTGAGCACCTCCTGATACCCCGAGAGGCAGGTGTTGAACACGATCTCGCCGGTGGCGATCGACTTCGGCGTCTCGCCGGCGGTGCCATGGGCGAGCGCACCCATCGCCTCGCCTTCGAACACGGCTCCGTCGGCGAGGACGAGGAGCGCCACCTGCCGTATGGCCGATGGGCTCATCGTTGGGGTCGTTGGTCGACGACGACCGCTTCGCCCTCGTGGATCGTGTGGCGCACCCGTCCGGTGAGCTGCATGTCCCTGAACGGAGTGTTGTGGCTACGAGACGCCATCGTGGCCGGATCCACTCGCCACGACTCGGTGGGGTCGAACACGACGAGGTTGGCCGGTGCCCCCGCCTCGATCGGACCACCTTGCCGTCCGCCCGAGGCCCGATCGAGCTTGGCGATGCGGGCCGGCTGCCACGAGAGCACAGCCATGAGCGCTGCCGGCACCAGCGGTCCACCCGGCCATGGCCCAGCCGGGCGCTCGCCGAGCGAGGCCCCGTTGGAGATGCTGTGGAGGAGGGCGAGGGAGGTTTCGAGACCGGTCATGCCGAAGGGCGCGAGATCGAAGGGCTCCTCCTTGTCGACGGTCGCGTGCGGCGCATGATCGGTCGCAACGGCGTCGATCGTGCCGTCGACGAGCGCCTCCCGAAGCGCCTGCACGTCGGCGTCCGTTCGGAGCGGCGGGTTGACCTTGAACGCCGTGTCGTAGGTGGCGACGGCTGCATCGGTGAGCACGAGGTGGTGCGGTGTGACCTCGGCGGTGACAGGTAGGCCGTCGGCCTTGGCCCGGCGGACGATCTCCGCCGAGCCGGCCGTCGAGATGTGGAGGAAGTGCATGGGGGCACCGGTCTCGCGCACGAGGGCGACGTCTCGCGAGAGCATTGCCTCCTCGGCCACCGCAGGTATGCCGGGCAGGCCGAGGCGGCTCGACCAGGCGCCTTCGTGCATGTGCCCGCCGCCGGCGAGGCCGCCGTCCTCACAGTGCTGGGCGAGCACGACCCCGAGGTCGCTGGCGTACTCGAGCGCCCGGCGCATGAGACCGGAGTCCTGCACGCCGCGGCCGTCGTCGGTGAAGAGATGGACACCGAGCGCTGCCATCTCCCCCATCGGGCTCAACGTCTTCCCAGCCCGGCCGACCGTGATGGCGGCGGCAACGGCGACGTCGGTCAGCGCGAAGCGGCCGAGCGCGAGCACGTCGCGCACGATCGAGGCGTTGTCGATTGCGGGCTCGGTGTTCGGCATGGCGACCACCGCGGTGTAACCGCCGACCGCCGCCGCCCGAGTGCCCGTCTCCACCGTCTCGGCGATCTCGCCGCCCGGCTCACGCAAGTGCGTGTGGAGATCGACCAAGCCCGGTGCCACGATGCAACCACCGGCGTCGAGAACCACGGTGTCCGGGCCGCTCGCCTCGAGGTCGGTACCCACGGCCACGATGTCGGCGCCTCGGGTGAGCACGTCGGCGCGGCGCTCGCCGCGCTCGTCGACGACTGTGCCGCCGCGCACGAGCAGTTCCGGCAGGGCGCCGGACGGTGGCCGCCGAGAGGACTCAAGCATCGACGGCACCTCCCTCGGTGCCGCCGAAGGCGCCGGCAGGGAGCGGGCCGCCGGCCCCGAGGAGGTGGAAGAGGACGGCCATGCGGACGAGGACGCCGTTTCTCACCTGCCTCGTGATGAGCGACGAGGGCAGGTCGGCAGCCTCCGGGGCGATCTCCACGCCCCGGTTCATCGGTCCTGGGTGCATCACGAGCACACGCTCGTCAAGGCGAGCGGCTCGCTCACGCGTCAGCCCGAAACGGCGGTGGTACTCGTCCATGGACGGCACCAACG
>JBEKMC010000085.1:0-14896 GCA_050008715.1 Acidimicrobiales bacterium
CTGGCCGGCCCGCCGCGCCAGCTGTTCCGGCTCGTACAGCATCCAATAGGCGTTGAGGGCGTGCTTACGGGCCCGTGCCTCGCCGACCGGGACGAGCTTTTCGGGGTCGTCCTCTTCGCTCTCGTGCACGAAGACCTCGAGGATGTGGGTGGACGTAAGCAGTTGCGCCATCATGATGCCTTGCGACGCCTCGTGGGCGCAGACCTGGTCGATCGCAGCCCGCCCGGGCATTCCGAGGGCGACGACGATCGAGCAGCCCTCCTGCTCGACGAGGCGCTTGCAGGCGACGGCGAGGTCCTTGAAACCCGGCACAGTTCGCCGAACGATCTCGAAACGCTCCCCGTATCCCTCACACGACTCGAGCTCGTCGACGGCGTAGCCACCGAGGTCGAGGCGGGCGAACATCGTGTCGACGATTCCGATACGGTCCATTCGAGCCATCCTGCCAGGAATCGGGGTGACGACCGGCCGACCGACCGGCGGCCCTGCCGGCTACGAGGAGGGGACCGCTGTGGCCTGGGATTTTTCCACCGAACCGGAGTTCGCCGAGCAGCTGTCCTGGATACGGGAGGTGGTACGGGAGGAGCTGATCCCCCTCGAGACGCTCGAGCTGAGCCCGCACCAGCTCCGGCGGGCCATTGCTCCCGTGCAGGCGGAGGCGAAGGCCCGGCACCTGTGGGCGGCGCACCTGCCGCCGGAGCTCGGAGGGGAGGGCTTCGGGCAGGTGAAGCTCGGCCTCATGCACGAGATCCTCGGCCAGACGGCCTACGGCCCGGTCGCCTTCGGCAACAACGCCCCTGATTCGGGCAACGCCGAGCTCATTGCCATCGGGATCAAGACGACGGGCAGGGAGGACCAGCGCACCCAGTGGCTGGAGCCGCTGCTGGCCGGCGAGATCCGATCGGCCTTCTCCATGACCGAGCCCGGGGCAGGCGCTGACCCGACGCTGCTCTCGACGACGGCCGTCCGCGACGGCGACGAATGGGTCATCAACGGGCACAAGTGGTTCACCTCCAACGGCTCGGTGGCCGACGTCCTCGTCGTGATGACGGTGACGAACCCGGACGTGCATCCCTATCAGGGGTCCTCGATGATCCTCGTGCCGGCGAAGACCCCCGGTGTCGACATCGTCCGGGACGTCTCGACGATGGAGGATCCGGTCGAGCACTTCGGCAAGTTCGGGGCGCACTCCGAGGTCGTCTATCGCGATGTCCGGGTGCCGTACGAGAACCTCGTGGGCAACGAGGGGGATGGGTTTCGCCTTGCGCAGCAGCGCCTCGGACCCGGACGGATCCATCACTGCATGCGATGGCTCGGCCAGTCGCAGCGAGCCTTCGACATGCTCTGCGAACGGGCGGTCTCGCGCTTCACCCACGGTTCGTACCTCGCCGAGAAGCAGACCGTGCAGAACTGGGTGGCGGACTCCATGGCCGAGATGACGGCAGCTCGCCTCATGACGCTGCACGCCGCCTGGAAGATGGATACCGAAGGGGCGCAAGCGGCCCGTGTCGAGATCGCCCTCATCAAGTTCTACGGCGCCCAGGTGCTCTACAACGTGATCGACCGGGCGATCCAGGCGCATGGGAGCTTGGGTTTCTCGACGGACATGCCGCTCGAGCACATGTACCGGGCCGCGCGGGCCGCTCGCATCTACGACGGGCCCGACGAGGTCCACCGGGTGACGGTGGCCCGGCAGCTGCTGAAGGGATACAGCCGCACCGATGTACCCACCGAGCACGTGCCCACGCGTCGTAAGGCGGCCCAGGCCAAGTTCGCCGACCTCCTCAACGACATGGCCCTCGAGGGCTGAGCCGGCTCGCCACCACACCGCCAGATGGCCGAGCCGCAGTCGCCACAGCTGCCCTACGAACCCTACGAGACACTCAACGAGCAGCCTCACATCATGGTCGACGGTGCGGCGCGGCCAAGTTCGGTGCTGACGCTTTCGCACTGGCCGCAGAGCCCGACGCCGGCGTTCCTCGCCCGCGACGTGTCCGCCTCCATCGTCCTCGAGTACGTGCGTTTGTCGCAGGCGGGAGTCCTCGGCACGGCCCGCGGGCCACAGGGCAGGGCTGCAAGGGCCGCGCTCGCCCGGGGTCGAGCGGCCGAGGCGGTCACGAATGACCACTTCGACGAAGACGGCCTCATGTCCGTCTTCGCCCTCGTCGACCCGGCGGCGGCGGCGGCGTGGGCCGACATCCTCGTGCCCGTTGCCACCTGCGGTGACTTCGGGGTCGTGCACGCCGAGACGATCGCCCAGATCGCTTTTGCCATCGCACCTCTCGCCGAGGCGGAGGCGGGCGCCGGCTCCGGCACCTCGGCTCGCTATCAGGCGACGTTGCCGCTCCTGTCCGAGCTGATCGAGCATCCGGGGCGTTTCGAACGGTACTGGGGCAGCGAGGCTGCCGAACTGGCCGCCGGCACGGCCGCGATCGCGAACGGCGACGTCACCATCACCGAGTACGGCGACCTCGACCTCGCCGTCGTGGAGCGGGCTTCGGTGTCCGGGAACGGCCGGATCCCGGGAGCGGAGGGGGGTTTGCCGGTGCATGCTGCCGCCGTGCACTCGGCGACGCCCGTCAGCCGCATCATCGCCTTCGACGGAGAGCGGGCCGAGTGCTACCTGCGGTACGAGGGCTGGGTGCGCACCGTGAGTCGCCGGGTGCCGCTGCGGCCCGACCTTGGCCCGCTGGCGGCCGAGCTGACCGCGGCAGAGCCGTCCGGCCTCGGATGGGAGGCCAACGGCGTCGGTGCCATCGTCGGCCGCGTCCGGCCCGGTGGCGACGGGCGGACCGAGATCGAGCCCGAGCGCATCGTCGGGATCGCCGCGCGGTACCTGGCCGCTGCGGAGCCGGCCTGGGATCCGTGGCGCCCAGGCGGTGCTTACATCCCGGACGGGGAGCGCTCCGGCTACCAGGCTTCCTACGGCCGCCCCGCTCGCAGGCGCCGGCCCCGGAAGGCCTGAGGACACCTGACCGGGGGCGGGTCCGTCAGTGAACCGGCAGCCCCCACAGCGCCATCCAGTTCGCCTTGTCCTTTTCGATCTTGAGATCCTCCGCGAGGAGGATGCCGAGCGTCAGCTCGGTCTCCACGTCCCGCTGCTCCCGGCCTGCCAGTGGCACGAAGGGGTAGAACGTCCCGCGCTTGTACAGGTACACGATGTAGGTGGAGGCTTGTGCCGTCGGAGCCGACTCGGGCCGGAAGCCGAAGACCGAGCAGAGCAGCTGTGGCCCGTAGCCCTTTTCCTCCAGCGTCGTGTTGACGAGGTGCACTTGGTTGACGAGCGCTTGCGGGTCGCTCGTGTCGACACCCGACCCGATGACGACCCAGTGGAAGCCGTACTGGTCCGTCTCCTCGCGCACTTTCGTCGGACCGTCCCCGAGACCGAGCAAGGCCTCCATCTCGTCGGCCGTCTCGGCGAAGGGCTGGCCGGCGGCCGGCTTGTAACAGACGCCGCCTTCGCCACTCGGTACGAGCGACCGGCTCGCCTGCAGGGTGATGAAGGCACTCGGAAGGCCGAAGAGGGCTTCGAGGTCCGCCTGCGCCGGCTTTGTCCTCCCGGCGAGGATGTCGAAAATCTTCATCGGTGGACCCGGTCGATCAGACCGTGCGTCCCATGGAAGCTTCGAGCTTCGCGAGCTGCTCGAGACGGACTTCGAGCTTGGGGTGGGTGGCGAACAGGTTCGCAACGCTGCTGCCCTGTGTGAGGGCCGGAGCGAAGAAGAAGGCGTTGAACGCCTGCGCCGTCCGCAGGTCACGCGTCGGGATCCGGCCGATGTCGCCGGTCACTTTCACGAGGGCGTTGGCGAGGACCCTCGGCTGGCCGATGAGGATGGCACCGGACCGGTCGGCCGCGAGCTCGCGGTAGCGGGAGAGCGCCCGGACGAGCATGAAGCTGATGACGTAGATGACCGCGGCGAACGCCAGGGCCGCCAGCTCGACGACGATGAGCGGACTGCCACCCTGGTTGTTGCGGCCGCCGCGGCCACCGCCGAGCAGCACTCCCCAGGTGAGCATGCGCGTGACGAGCCCGGCGAGGATGCCAAGGAAACTGGCGATCGTCATGACGGCCACATCACGGTGGGCGACGTGGGAGAGCTCGTGGGCGAGGACGGCCTCGGTCTCCTCCGGGGTGAGGCGCCGGAGGATGCCGGTCGTCACACACAGCACGGCAGCCTTCTGGCTGCGCCCCGTTGCGAAGGCGTTCGGGATGTCGCTTTTTGCTACGGCCACCTTCGGCTTCGGCATGTTGGCGAGCGCACAGAGGCGGTCGACGATGGCGTGCAGCTGCGGCGCCTGCTCGGGCGTCACGATCTCGCCCTTCATCGACCAGAGGGCGATCTTGTCGGAGAAGAAGAACTGGACGATGAGGAAGACGGCGGCGATGCCGACCACGAGAGCGATCTGAGCTCCGGCGAGGAGGGCGGCCGTCACGGCGACGGCATAGACGAGCCCGAGGAGGAACATCGTCGAGACCATGCGGGCGGTGAGCCCGTGGTCGACTTGGAACTTGCTGCGGTTCATGATGGATCAGACCTCGACAGCATCCCCGGATGCGAGGAGCCGCTTCACCTCGTCGAGTGACGTCCCTTCGTGAGGGATCGTCAGCTCGGATGTCACAATTGTACCGGCATCGACCTTCTTGCCGCTGGAGCGGATCCGTTCGGCAAGCCGGGACAGTACTGCCGAATAGGCGTCTGCGTTATTCGCCTCGATGGCGGCGGCCAGCTCGGCGTCGAGCGCCTCGAGCGCACCGAGCTCGGAATCGGGGACCTCGAACTGCCCTTCTTCGAGAATGCGCACGATCATGACTGGCCCCCTTCGGAACCGAGCGAGAAGAGGTCGTCGCTCTTCGGGGTGTCGCCGCCGGCGGGCGCGGCCGGGGCGTTCGCCGTCGGGAGAGCCTCCACGGTCTCGGCATCGGTGGCCGAGTCGTCGTCTGCTTCGTCTGTGGCGGCGGTGGCCCCGCTGGTGGCCCCACTGGGGAGGGCGCCTGTTGCTGCAGGAGGAGCGAGCTCGCCCTTCATCTGGGCGAGCTCGAGCTCGATCTGGCTCTGGGCGCTCGTCTTGTCGAGCTCGGCCTGCAGCGGGTCGGACGACCCGGACAGGTCCGTGAGCGTGCCCGAGGCAAGGAGCTCGTCGACGGCTCCGGCCCGAGCCTGCATCTGGGCGATCTTGTCCTGCGCCCGCTGCATGGCGAGGCCCGTGTCGGTCATGGACTCGGAGATGCCGGAGACGGCCTCGCCGATCCGTGTCTGGGCTTGCGCAGCCGTGTAGGAGGCCTTGAGCGTCTCCTTCTGGGTGCGGAAGGACTCGACGCGTGCCTGCAGCGCTTGGGTGGTGGCGACGAGCCGGGCCTCCTGCTCGACGAGCTGCTCGTGCTGGGCCTTCAGCCCGTCGAGTTGGGTCGAGATGGCCGCTCGGCGGCTGAGCGCCTCCCGGGCGAGATCCTCGCGGTTCTGGGCGAGGGCTTGCCGCGCCTGGTCCTGCAGCTTTGCCGCAGACTGTTGCAGCTGCTGGGCCTGCAGCTCGATCCGCTTGCGGGCCGTCGCTACGTCGGCCACGCCCCGCCGCACCTGCTGCAGCTGTTCGAGCTGCTTCTCGTAGGAAAGGTCGAGCGTCTCGCGTGGATCCTCGACGCGGTCCATGACCTTGTTGGCCTTGGCCTGAACAATGCCTGTGAGCCGCTTCATGACACCCATCTGCGCCTTCCTCTCTTTGCGCCGGCAGCAAGGAGCAGTGTAGGGCCGCCTGCCGATCGGGCGGTAGCGTCACGGCAATGGACGAGCGACTCTGCCTTCTCACGGTCCACGCCCACCCGGACGACGAGGCGTCGAAGGGGGCGGGAACGATTGCCCGGTACCACGCCGAGGGTGTGCACACCGTCCTCGTCACCTGCACCGGTGGCGAGGAGGGCGACATCTTGAACCCCGCCATGGACACGCCGGAAGTGAAGGCGGACATCGGCGCAGTCCGCGCCCGGGAGCTCGAGGACGCCGTGGAGATCATCGGCTACGACGAGTTGGTCCTTCTCGGTTACCGGGATTCGGGCATGCCGGACTCGGAGGCGAACTCCCGCCCGGAGAGCTTTGCCGCCGCCCCCCTCGAGGAGGCGATCGGCAAGCTCGTGGCGGAGATCCGCAGGACGAAGCCGCAAGTGGTCGTCACCTACGGCGACGACCACAGCGGGTACCCGCACCCCGACCACATCCGGGTGCACGAGATCTCCGCCGCAGCCTTCGACGCCGCAGGTGACCCGGCTGCCTTCCCGGAGACGGGAGAGCCGTTCGAGCCGCTGAAGCTGTACTACACGGTCTGGTCGAAGCGGCGCGTCGTGGCGACGCACGAGAAGTTCCTCGAGCTGGGCCTCGAGTCGCCTTTCGACGACCGCTGGCTCAACCGGCCGGGGGAGGACGACCAGATCACGACGTCCATCGACCTGACCGACTTCGCCGACATCCGCCGGCGGGCGCTGCTCGCGCATGCCACTCAGGTCGACCCGACCTCGAAGTTCTGGTTCGGCCTGCCCCCCGAGGTCCTGGCGTCCGTGCACCCCTTCGACGACTACGTGCTCGCCCGTAGCCGCGTGGAGACGGAGCTACCGGAGTCGGACCTGTTCGCGGGCGTTCGGGAGCCGGCCAACCGCTGAGGAGGGCGCCACCCTCGGCCGGCCGGCCGGCCAGGCCGGCGAGCAGACCGGTTCGGCGCGATCGCCTCAGGGCGCCTAACATCCTCGCCTCGTAGGATCTCGGTTTGTCAGGGTCGCTCGTGACCCGATCCATCAGGAGGAACGACATGGCCAAGTGGCTCACTCAAGAGTGGCTCGACGAAGGCAAGAAGCTCGCCGAGAACCAGCCCGAGCGACCGGGGGCGACGGCACGCATGCAATACGTCGTCACGGGCGGACCGGACGGGGACATCAAGTACTACTGGGTGCTCGAGAACGGCAAGCTTCTCGAGAGCGAGCTCGGCGAGCTTCCCGACGCCGAGGTGACCCTGACGCAGAGCTACGAGGACGCCGTGCGCATCCAGAAGGGCGAGCTCGACGCGAACGCCGCCTTCATGCAGGGCCGCGTCCGCGTGACCGGCAACATGGCCAAGCTCATGTCCCTCCTGCCCATCACGAACTCGGCCGAGTACAAGGCGCTCCAGACGGAGATCCTGGCGACCACCGAGTTCTGACGCCGATCGCTGCGCACCGCCCGTCCCGGCCGACACGTGGCCGGGGCGGGCGGTGTTGCGCGACGTGGCTCGGATGAGCGCCGGCCGGACGGCGCTCCCGGCCCGAGGCGACCGTAACCGGGCGAACCCAGCTCGGGCTGGCAGACTGAAGAGGTGACGCGGATGGTTCCCCACGTGCCTCCACCCATCGGGCTCGGCGACGAGCCGCCCGCCGCCGAAGACTGCCCCGCCGAGGAGGGTCCCACCCACGGGCCGGCATGGCTCCCGCTCTTGGCGCTCGACAGGCTCTTGTTTCACAGCCAGGAGATGCACACGATCCAGGAGCTGGTGAGCGCCAGCGGGGTCGATATGGAGGTCGCCGGCAAGCTCTGGAAGGCGATGGGTTTCACGCCCGTTGCCGACGACAAGCCGGCTTTCGTCGACGACGACCTGGAAGCTCTGCGGCTTGCGGCCAAGGCGATCGCCGATTCGAGCGACACCGGGGAAGTCATCTACCAGACCCGTGTCATGGCTGCGTCGCTGTCGCGCGTCGCTGAGGTCGTGAGCGACAACATCGTCGCCAACCTGCACGAGATGATGCGCAACGGCTTGGCCGGCGACGAGATCGCCCGGTCGCTCACCGGTCCGAGTGCTCAGGAGATCGACCATCTCGTGGGCTACGTCTACCGCCGGCAGCTACGGGCTGCGCTCTGGCGGAAGCTGGCCGATCCCGAGCAGATCGGCCAGCAGGCGACGTTGACGGTGGGTTTCGTCGACCTCGTCCGGTTCACTGCGGTCACCGAGGATATCGCCGAGGAGCAGCTCGGGGAGCTCATCGATCGTTTCGAGAGCATCGTCTACGACAGGGTGACCGAGAGTGGGGGCCGCGTCGTGAAGATGATCGGCGACGAGGTCATGTTCGTGGCCGACGAGGTCGATCAGGCGACGCAGATCGCCGTCGACCTCGTGCGGCGTTTCGACGAGGAGCCGTCGGTCCCGACCGCCCGCGCCGGGCTTGCCTGGGGACAGGTGCTCGCCCACGGCGGGGACTTCTTCGGTCCGGTCGTCAACCTCGCCGCCCGCATCGTCGACGTGGCGCGCCCCTCGACCGTCGTCGTGTCACCGGAGATCCACGACGTCCTCTCCGGCCGGCCGGAATTCTCGTGGCGCCGGCTGCCCCTGAAGCGTTTGAAGGGCATCGGGCGGATGGGTCTGTTCGCCGTCTCGGGGCGGGACAGCACCTAGCGGCCGGCATGGCGGGGGCGCCAGCTTGGCCTACGCCGGCGCCCGGCACTTCACGGCGTTGCGGTCACCATGAGCGCCCACGTGTGGCCGTTCCAATGCTCGGCGAGTGCTGCGTCGACGAGCTTGTTGTTGGCGTCGTAGCCGACCGCAGTGCAGTTCGACGCGCTCGTGCAGGCGATGCCGGACAGCTGGCTGCCTTCGGTCCCCGCCGACGGGTTCGATGTCTTCATCACCGCCCAGCTCGAGCCGTTCCAGTGCTCGGCGAGCGTCAGGTCCAGATAGTGGCCGTTCTCGTCCCATCCGACGGCCGTGCAGCTGGACGTGCTCGTGCACGCCACGCGACTCAGGTCGTTCCCGGGTTCGAGGGCCGCAGAAGGGTTCAGCGTCTTCTCCAGCTTCCAGGCGGTGCCGCTCATGTGCTCTGCGAGCGTCAGCCGAATCGTGTCGTGGTTGGAGAGGGTGTAGCCGGCAGACATGCAATTCGTGGCGCTGGCGCAGGCGACGCCCGCAGGAAAGTTCTCGACGGCGCCAGGAGCATCCGGCGTCACTTCGAGCGACCATTTGTGACCGTTCCAGTGCTCTGCGAACGTCACCCAGGCCTCCGCGGAGTTCCATGCCTGGCCGACCGCCGTGCAACTGGAGGCGCTTGGGCATGCGACGCCGTTCAAATCGCTCTGCAGCTTCGAGTAGTCGGGCGTCCCCTCGAGCGACCATTTCGAGCCGTTCCAGTGCTCGGCGACGTTCTGGGAGTCGTCGGCCCCGTTCACGTAGTAACCGACGGCCGTGCAGCTCGAGATGCCATCGCAGGCGACGTCCTCGAGAGCGCTCGCGCTGGCGCCGGCGATGGCAGCCGGCGTCTCGAGCGACCACTTCGTGCCGTTCCAGTGTTCGATGAGCGCCGAGCTGGGTGAGAGGTTGCTCGCGTAGAACTCGCCGACTGCTGTGCAACTGGAGGCACTCTTGCAGGCGACACTTCTCAGCTCGCTCGTCGTCGCTCCCGCTGGCGCCGCGATCTTCACCACCGACCACTTATGGCCGTTCCAGTGCTCGGCGAGCGGGAGGGCGACGGACGGCTTGCTCGTGAAGTCGTAGCCGCCGACCGCCATGCAGCTGGAGGCGCTGACGCAGGCGACGCTCGTGAGCGAAGCGGACGTGGTGCCCGAACCGGCTGACGCAGTCCCGGCCGAAGCGGCACTCGGAAGCGCCATCGGCGCTGTCGACAACCCGACGGCTGCCAGCGTGATCAAAGAAACCCGCCACCCGTTGCCCACCCGTTCCCCCTGTCCGCCGCCAGACGATCGCTACGCAGCGCCAGCGAACTCTACCGTGGCGGTCCTGGTGCGGCAGGCGAGGGAGACCTCATGGTGTCGCGTAGCTCCCGGTAGCCGATCAACTTCACGCCCAGCGGCTCGACCTCGGCCCGCAGGCCGCCGGCGTCGAGGAGCCAGGCGTGGTCGGCCACCCGGTTCTCCCAATCCGGTGACATGGCGCGCAGCTCCGGAGTGTCCATGGCGGGATGGAGGTACGCCTCCGTGACGCCCGGTCGGAGGTCGGCGAGCGCTTGCGTGATGGTGGCCCGGCTCCCGACGACGTTGCCGGCCACGAACAGGAAGTGGTCGGGGAACACCACGCCGCGCTCGGCCGCCAGGCTCCGAAACGGGAACCCGATCATCCGCTCCGTCTCCGCGCCCGAGAGCCGCATCGGCAGGCGGAACTCGTCGGCGATGTCCAGGTAGATGTCGAAGAACTCGGGCCGCAGCTGCAAGGTCCCCATGTGCGAGTCCACGTGACTGACGTCGAAACCCCACAGGATCGCCCGCTCGACTTGCGCACGGCACTCCCGGCGGACCTCGTCGAGGTCGGCGTGCTCGAAGACGTCGGTGATGGTCCTCGGGAAGCCCCCGTCGCCGTCCAGCAACGACGGTGCCTGTGTGATCGGTCCCCAGCGGTAGAGGTCCCATTCGGCGTTCAGCGTGAGGTGCACGCCGACGTCCTCGCCTCGGTAGTCGGCCGCCGCCCCGCGGGCCCAGGGGCACGGGACCATGAGGGACGCCGAGGTGCCGGCACCGTCGCGCAAGGCGTCGTACACGCCGGAGTTGGCAGCCTGTGAGCTACCGAGGTCGTCGCAGTTGACGATGAGGAGGCGGTCGTCGGCGTGATACCCGAGGCGCTCGGCGAGGATCGTCACATGACGAAACGTAGCGGCCCACCACTGTTCCCGGGTTCGCCGCAGCCCTCCGGCCGGTGGCTCGCCCAGTAGGACAGGTGGCTCAGTAGGACAGGGGGCTCAGTAGGATGCGCCCCCATGGCTCGTTACGGCGTCACCATTCCCTATGACCGCACCCCGCTCGGCGAGCAGCGAGTGCTGATCGAGGAGATCGCCGCTCTCGGCTACACCGACGTGTGGTCGGCGGAGGCCAGCGGCACGGATGGGTTCGTTCCCCTTGCCATGGCGTCGGCGTGGGTGCCGGAGCTCAGGCTCGGCACGGCGATCGTGCCGTCGTTCACTCGTGGCCCCGCCACCTTGGCGATGTGCGTGGCGACGATGGCGGAGGCGGCGCCGGGGCGTTTCCAGTTCGGCCTCGGCACATCCTCGGACGTCATCGTCGAGCGGTGGAACGGCATCCCGTTCACCGAGCCGTACAAGCGCAACCGTGACATGGTGCGCTTCCTCAAGGCGGCCCTGGCGGGGGAGAAGGTGACGGAGGACTACGACACCTTCAGCGTGAAGGGGTTTCGTCTCGAGCGTGTGCCCGCCGCCGTCCCCCCGATCCTTGTCGCTGCACTGCGGCCCGGCATGTTGCGCCTCGCCGGCCGGCTGGGTGACGGGACGATCATCAACTGGCTCTCGGCCGAAGACGTGAAGCGGATCGTCCCTGAGGTCGGTGCCGGAAAGGAGATCGTCGCCCGCATCTACGTCTGCCCGACCGAAGATGCCGCAGCCGTGCGCTCGGCGGCCAAGATGCTCATCGCCGCCTACTTGAACGTCGAGGTGTACGCGCTCTTCCAGGCGTGGCTCGGTCGGGGCCCGCAGCTGCAGGGCATGTGGGACAACTGGAGGGCGGGGGATCGCAAGGCTGCCGTCGAGGCCATTCCGGACTCGGTCGTCGACGAGCTCGTCGTCCATGGGACGCCGGCCGAGTGCCGGGCGCACGTCGATCGCTACGTCGCCAACGGTGTCACGGTGCCGGTACTGATGCCGCTGCCGTTCGGTGTGAGCTCTCGGGAGGCCGTCCGCCTCATGGCGCCTTCATCGGGAGCTGGGCCAGCCTGATCCCGGGGCGGCATCCGCGACTTTGACACAGCCTCGACGTAGCGTGGCCGAAGATGTCGCTCGAGCTCCCGTCCACCCTCACGCCGTCGAAGATCAGCTCGTTCACGAGTTGCCCGTTGTCGTTCCGTTTCTCCGTGATCGAGCGGCTGCCCGAGGTGGCGTCGCCGGCGGCCGTGAAGGGCACGCTCGTGCACCGGGCCCTACAGAACTTGTTCTCGGATCGGGAGGCCGGCCAGCGCGACCGCCTGGAAGCGGAGTCGGCGTTGTTGAGAGCCTGGGACGAGCTCCGGACCTCGCCGGACGTCCTTCAGCTCGGACTGACAGAGCCCGAGCAGGCAGCATTCGTGAGGGAGGCCTCCGCCTTGCTCGACCGATACTACGAGCTCGAGGATCCGAACTCCGTCCGGCCGATCGGCCTCGAGCTGGACCTCAAGGTCGAGGTGGATGGCATCGTGCTGCGCGGCATCATCGACCGGCTCGACCGGCTGAGTGACGGGACGCTTGCCGTCGTCGACTACAAGACAGGTAGGGCTCCGAGAGCCGAGCAGGCGCGGTCGCGCTTGTCGGCCGTGCAGCTGTACGCCTTGTTGTGCGAGCGGGTTCTCGGTACCCGGCCCGCCGTCGTGCGCCTCATGTACCTGAGGGACCGAGTCGTCGTGTCGGCGGAGGCGACGGACCAGTCACTTCGGGGTGTCCACCAGCGCGCACGGGCTGTGTGGGCGGCGATCGAACGGGCGTGCGAGCGGAGCGACTTCCGCCCCAACCCGTCCGCACTGTGCAAGTGGTGCTCGTTCCAGGCGTACTGCCCGGCCTTCGGCGGTGATCCCGGGCGAGCCGCCGCTGCCGTGACCCTGAGCACCGGTGGAGCGAGCTCGAGTCGTCGAGTCGGCGGGTTGGCGGGCCGGGCCCCCGCTACGATGCCGGCCTGACCCCCGCACTCTCCGCCGCTGATGTGAGCTCCCTGCGATCGAGGATCGAGGATCTCGACGACCAGGTCGACGGCTGGTTCACGCGGCTGCGCGGCAATCGTGCCGCCGACCGGGTGTTCTACACGGCCTCGACACTCGGCGAATTCGGCCTCGTGTGGGTGATGCTCGCGCTCGTGCGGGCGCTGCGGGGCAGGCCGAACGACGAGCGGTCAGCGATCCGGGCGATCGTGGGCTCCGTGGCGGAGTCCTTGATCGTGAACGCCGGGCTCAAGTCCGTGTTCAAGCGCCGGCGCCCGGTCGTCCAGATCGAGCACCCGTACCCCTTCCGGCAGCCTCTCACGTCCAGCTTTCCGAGCGGGCACGCCACGGCCGCGTTCTGCAGTGCCACCTTGCTCGCCGACG
This sequence comes from Acidimicrobiales bacterium, assembly GCA_050008715.1. GTDB lineage: Bacteria > Actinomycetota > Acidimicrobiia > Acidimicrobiales > Bog-793 > JAKACA01. The sequence goes on from JBEKMC010000085.1 coordinate 13,012, forward strand.
GCGACGACCTCGCCCCTCTGTACTACGCCGCCGCCGCCGTGGTGGCGGCCAGCCGCGTGCACGTCCGCATCCACCATGCCTCCGACGTCCTCGGGGGCGCACTGATCGGCCTGGTCCTTGGCAGGATAGGACGAGCTCTGGCGCCCCTGCCGGACCCGCCAGCGAAAGGAATCTGGTCACGATGAGCGTCGCCATCGTCATGGGAAGCGACTCCGACCTGCCCGTCATGAGGCAGGCGGCCGATGCGCTCGAGGAGTTCGCCATCGAGTGGGACATGCGGGTGCTCTCAGCGCACCGGACGCCGGACGACACGCTCGCCTTCGCGCGGGGTGCCGTCGGCAACGGCGTGCAGGTGATCATCGCGGGCGCCGGCGGCGCAGCTCATCTGCCGGGGGTCATCGCCGCCGTTACGCCCCTCCCCGTCATCGGGGTGCCGATCGCCCTCCCGAAGCTCGACGGTCTCGATTCACTCTTGTCGATCGTCCAGATGCCGAAAGGCATTCCGGTTGCCACCGTGGCGATCGACGGAGCCCGCAACGCCGGGTTGCTTGCCGTCCGGATGCTCGCGATCGGCGACGACGCCCTTCGGGATCAGCTCGAGGAGCATGCCGAACGGATCGCCGCCGAGGTGCGGGAGAAGGACGCCGGCCTTCAGCGCCGGCTCGACTCCGAACGAGCGGAGCGCTCGACCGCGAGCTGAGCGGATTGGGCGCCGAACGCTTCGCTTATCGCAGCGGCGACGACGTCGGGGCGCGCCATCGGAGCGAAGTGGTCGAGCTCGTCGGCTACCGTGACCCGGGAGGTGCCGCCCGAGGATCTCAGACGTTCGTCCAGCGCGACGAGAACGTCCTCACCGAAGGCGTCGGTGAGCCGGCCACAGGCGAGATCGACAGGGCAGGCGACGTTCGGAAGGCCACAAAAGGCGTCATGTCCGACCGCATTGGCGAACACCCTCGACTCGTCCTCGGGGCGGCAGCGGAGTCGCACGGTGCCGTCCGGTTCCGTCTCGAAGCCGTGATCGACGTAGTCGCGCAGGACGACGAGCCCGATGGCTGACCACGGCGGCTTGGAGGCGTAGTTCGCGATCGCCTCCTCCTTCGACCCGAAGCGCTCACGCCGGCGGGCGGCGCCGGCGGAGAGCGGGTTGGCGAAGTTCGGCGGCAACGGGTCGAGCGCGGGCGTCACGATCGGTTCGTAGCAGTACAAGTGCCGAAACGTTCCGGGCACCGCCTCCTCGGCCAACAACAGCGCCGCCCCTCCGCAGGAGTGCCCGAAGCCGAACGGCTGGTCGAGTGCGAGACCCTCGACGACGGTGAGGACGTCGCTCGCAAAACCTGCCCATTCGCCCCCCCAGGACTCAGCGGCCCGCGAGCAACCGTGGGCCCGGAAGTCCAGTCCGTAACAGTGGAACATCCCGAGGTGACGGGCGAGCTCGGACAGCACCATGGCATGGAACCCCGTGGCGTGCGCCAGGAGCAACGGTGCGCCGTCACCTCCGAGGTCGTACACGGCGATGTCGGAGCCGTCGGGCGTCTCGAAGCGAGCAGCGGGTCCTCGGTCGGCCATCGTCGGCACCTTAACGAGGAGCCCGGGTAGTAGAAACGGCAGCGTGGAGCGCACGGCGGAACCCCCTCGGTGACCGCCTTGTCGAGTGGCGACATCGTGCTGCTCGTGGCGGCGGGCTTGGGGGCGGGCACGGTCAACGGCGTCGCCGGCGGCGGAACGCTCGTGTCGTTCCCGGCGCTGCTCGCGACGGGCCTCCAGCCATTGCAGGCGAACGTCACCTCGACGCTCGGCATCTGGCCCGGATACCTCGGCGGCGTCGCCGGTTTCCGGTCGGAGGTACGCGAGCAACCGCGTCGCCGCCTCGTCGTCCTCTCGATGG
>JBEKMC010000086.1:0-14624 GCA_050008715.1 Acidimicrobiales bacterium
ACGCCCCTCCCTCAGATACGCGAGGCTGGCAGCGGAAGCGGCACACAGGGTGCCCCGACATCGACAGGAGAGGGCAGTCAACGATGACGCTCACCACCCAGGCGCAACCAGGCTCACCAGCATCGGCTGGGCCGCCCGCGGCACGCGCCGTGGATCTCGTGAAGACGTACGGGAAGGGTGATGCCACGGTCCGGGCGCTCGATGGGATCGACGTGGAATTCGAGCGCGCCCGGTTCACCGCGGTCATGGGGCCGTCCGGCTCGGGCAAGTCGACGCTCATGCACTGCATGGCGGGCCTCGACGTGCCCACGTCGGGCCAGTCGTTCGTCGGGGACGTCGAGATCGGCACGTTGGACGACGCGGGTTTGACGAAGATGCGGCGAGACCGGATCGGCTTCGTCTTCCAGTCGTTCAACCTCGTCCCCACCCTCACTGCCGGCGAGAACATCGAGCTGCCGGCAGATCTTGCCGGCCAGCACGTCGATCCGGCCTGGTTCGCCTTCCTCGTCGACCAGCTCGGGATTCGCGACCGCCTCTCGCATCGCCCGAACGAGCTCTCCGGTGGGCAGCAGCAACGCGTCGCCTGCGCCCGGGCGCTCATCGGCCGCCCGGATCTGATCTTCGCCGACGAACCGACCGGCAACCTCGACTCCAACTCCTCGGCCGAGATGCTGACGTTCATGAAGCGGTCGGTCAACGAGTTCGGCCAGTCGATCGTCATGGTCACCCACGATCCCCGCGGGGCTGCGTTCGCCGACCGGGTCGTGTTTCTCGCGGACGGCAAGGTCGTGGGCGAGCTGATCGCGCCGACGGCCGACTCGGTGCTCGAGCAGATGAAACGGTTGAGCAGCTGACATGTGGAAAGCCACCATCAAGGGGCTGCTCGCCCACAAGCTCCGCCTCGCCCTGACGGGGCTCGCCATCGTGCTCGGCGTGACGTTCGTGGCGGGAACGCTCGTGCTCACCGACACGCTGAAGGCGACGTTCAACACGCTCTTCGGCCAGGTGTACCAGAACGTCGACTTCCAGGTCCGGGCAACGGCAGCCTTCTCGGGCCAAGGCGGCCAGGGTGTTCGCAAGCCGATTCCCGAGTCGATCGCCAAGACGGTCGGCGCCGTGAACGGCGTGCAGTACGTCTCGGGCACCGTGGAGGGCTACGCCCAGCTCGTCTCGCCCGCCGGTAAGGCCATCGGCAGCGGCGGTGCCCCCAACATCGGCTTGTCGTTCGATCCGAACACTCAGCTCTCGGTGCTACGAGTCGTGACGGGCGCACCCCCCACGACGCCTGACGAGGTCGTGATCGACGAAGCGACGGCCACGAAGTACCACTTCGTGGCCGGGGACCACGTTCGCATCCTCCTCATCGGGCCGCCGAAGACGTTCGTGATCTCGGGCATCGTGAAATTCGGCACGGCGGGCAATCTCGCCGGGGCCACGATCGCGGCGTTCGACCTGCCGACGGCCCAACAGCTGTTCGGGGAGGTGGGGCGCTTCGACGTGATCGACGTGCTCGCCAAACCCGGGGTGAACAAAGCCCAACTCCAGCGCGCCATCGCCAAGGTGCTGCCGGCGGGCGTGCAAGTCGTGACCGGCCAGACGGTGGCGAACGAGCAGTCGAGCGCGATCAACAACGCCCTGTCGTTCTTCTCCACTGCGCTGCTCGTCTTCGCGTTCATCTCGCTGTTCGTCGGCGCCTTCACGATCTTCAACACGTTCTCGATCCTCGTCGGCCAACGCACGCGGGAGCTGGCCCTCCTGCGGATCCTCGGCGCCAACCGCCGGCAGATCTTCCGTTCCGTCCTGATCGAAGCGGCCATCCTCGGCCTCGCGGCGTCACTCGTCGGCCTCGGGCTCGGGGTCCTCACGGCCGTGGGGCTCGAGGCTCTCCTGAAGGGCTTTGGCATCACGCTGCCCACTGGCCCCCTCGTGTTCCAGTCGCGCACGGTCGTCGCAGCCCTCCTCGTCGGAGTGGGCGTCACGGTCGTGTCGGCGATCAGCCCGGCGCGCCGGGCGGTTCGGATCCCGCCGATCGCCGCTATGGCCGACTACCGCGGCAGCGAAGAGGAGTCGTCCCACCGGCGGATTCTCATCGGCTGCCTCATCGGTGTCGCCGGCGTCGTCGTCCTCGCCGTCGGGCTTTCGGAGCCGGCGATCCAGCTCGTCGGCGTTGGTGCCGTTGCCATCTTCATCGGGGTCGGCATGCTTGCCCCGCTGGTCGCCCGGCCGATGGCGAGCATCATCGGCCGGCCGTTCGCCGGCGGCGTGGCCGGGAAGCTCGGCCGCGAGAACTCCATGCGGAGTCCCCGCCGAACGGCTCAGACGGCATCCGCCCTCATGGTCGGGCTGGCGCTCGTGTCGACGATGGCCGTCTTCGGCGCTTCGCTCTCCAAGTCGGCCACGAGCAGCGTCGACGAGGCGGTGAGCGCCGACTACATCGTGACGAGCTCCGGTTCCGGCGGTTTCAGCGTCTCGGTCGCTTCGGCCGTCGCGAAGGTGCCGGGAGTGACCGCCGTGTCGAGTGTCTATGGCGACCAGTTCGAGTTCAAGAAGTCGGTCGTGTCGATCACGGCTCTGTCGCCGGCCCAGGTCGGCCAGACCGTGATCCTGCGGATGTCCGCCGGCACCAGTTCGCCCGCGCTCGCCGCCGGCGACCTGCTCGTCGACACGACGACGGCGAACAGCGATCACCTCTCGGTCGGATCGGTCGTTCCGGTGACCTTTGCCGACACCGGTCACCAGACGATGAGGATCGGCGGCATCTTCAAGCCGAATGCCCTCCTCGGCAGCTATGTCGTCGGCGATGGGTTCTTCCGGGCGCACTACCAGAACCCGCTGCCGCTCGCCGTCCTCATCCGTACGTCCTCGCCAGCGAGCGCTACGGGCGAGGCGGCTGTCGACTCGGCGCTGCGCGCCTATCCCAACCTCACCATCCAGACGCAGGCACAGTTCGAGAAGGCCCAGCAAAAGTCAGTGAACACGTTGCTCGGGCTCGTCTACGTGCTGTTGGCGCTCGCCATCCTCATCGCCCTCATCGGGATCGTGAACACGCTGATGCTGTCGGTCTTCGAGCGCACCCACGAGATCGGGCTCCTCCGGGCCGTCGGCATGCGCCGGCGGCAGGTGCGGGCGATGATCCGCTCCGAAGCGGTCATCCTCTCGGTCTTCGGCGCCGTCATCGGCATCGTCGTCGGCACCGGCCTCGGCGTCGCATTCTCGGACTCGCTCCAGCAACAGGGCATCACCGACATCGTCGTGCCGTTCTCCAGCCTCGTCGTCTTCGTCGTCATCTCCGCCCTGCTCGGCCTCGGTGCCGCGACGTGGCCGGCGAGGCGAGCAGCCAAGCTCGACGTGCTGGCGGCGATCGCCTCGGAGTAGGGCGGGCTGCCGCCGGCGCTCAGCGAAGCGGGAACGGCGCCCGCATCACGAGCTCGACGTTGCGGTCCTCCGGGCGTCCTCCGGCGACGGAGCCGAGGCCGAGCCCGGGCACATTCGCCGCCAGCTCCCGATGGATGGAGGCGAGGCGCCCGAGGCCGTCGTCGAGGCGCGGGTCGGCGTGGCCGGCGTGATCGAGCATCGTGCACAGGATCGAGAGTGTCCCGTCGTCGTTGGCGGTCAGCTCGACGAGGCGCGCTTGCGAGGGCCAATCCGCCAGGGCGGCGGTGGACACCTCGAAGAAGCCTTCGTCGTCGCCGGCGGGTGAGCGCCGGAACTCGACGACGTTGCGGTGCCGGTGGCCGTTGAGCCACAGCACCACGTTCGGGAAGCGGTGCAACAGTGCTCGCATCTCGTCGGAAGTCGCCCGGGGAAGGTCCTCCTCGGGTCCGTCGCGGCACTCCCGGTCGTTCGTGAGCGACGCCAGCCCGTGGTGGGAGGCGAGAACGACGAGTCGATCGTCGCCGCCGGCCCTCGCCCGAGCGCCGCCTGCATCCGCCTGGCCACTGTGGACCTCCGCCAGCCGCTCCTCCAGCCATGCCAGCTGCCTCGCCCCGAAGCTCCCGTCCGAGCGCCCGTTCAGGTTGGTGGAGTCGAGGAGGATGACCCGGATTCCCTCCGCCCCGTCGTAGGTGCCGTAGGCCGTACCGTCGCGCAGGTTCTGCTCGTCGAAGCCGTGCCCGGCGGGCGCGCCAGCGGCTCGCAGATGAGCGTTGACGAAGTCGCCGCGCGAGACGATGGAGCGACCGGCGTCGGCTCTCACCGGCTGCGCCGGGCCTGTGAGGAAGCGCTCCGGATGGGAGAACAGCTCGTCGTGCCTCCCGACCGGGTCGAGGCCGGCGGGTAGAGCCACGGCCTTGCTCGCACCCGTGACGATCGAGCGGTACTCGGGCGTGGCGACGACTTCGCCGAAGGCCAAGCCGTCGTGGTTGCCGTAACAGGACAACCAGGGCACACCCACGCCCCCGGCATCGAATGCGGCGGCGGCTTCGGCGAGCAGGCCCGGGTAGTCGGGGAAACCCCATCGTTCCCGGTACCGGTCGCCACCCCCGTCCGGGTTCCAGTAGAGGTCGTTCGGCCGGTTGCCGTTCTGGACGCTTTCGAGGGGCCTGCCGGGTGGGCTGAGGGCCACGCGCCCGCCCGCCAACAGTGCGAGGAACCATGTGAGCTCGTTCAGCTGCGCATTGTCGACGTTGTCGCCGGTGCAGATCGCAAGCCCAAGGGGCGCGCCCGTCTCCGGGCTGCCGCCGACACCTCGGATCGCCCGCGCCATCGCCTCGACGGCGTGGACCGCGAGTGCCTCCTGGGGCCGCTGTGCAGGGATGAAAGCGCCTACGCCCGGTCTGCCGCGCAGATACTCGAAGAACTCGAAGCGTCCCGGCGAGGCCACGTCGGCGAGCTGCAGGTCCGTCAGTTGCACGAGGACGAGGAGGCTGTGCCGCTGAACCGGCCGGCTCCCTGTGCCCGCCACACTCGTCTCGGAGCGGAGGAGGCGGCGCTCACCGCCGGCAAAGGAGAGCCGGCGATAGGGCTGATCGGTGCCGAGCCGCGCCGTGGCGCCGGCGACGAGCGTTCGTTCGAGAGTTGTGGGGCTGGGCACGAGGGCGGCGAACCGCCGCCCTCAGGAGCGGGCGGCGGAGTCGGAGATCGGCGCGTCGTCCGAAGCGCTGAGCGAGCGCAACGAGCTGCTGTCGAGCTCGACCCCGACCGGCGTGTCGGCCGCCAGGTTCAGGGCGACGGCGCTCGAGACGTCCGCCAGCAGCGGACCGAGGTCCGTCGAGAGGCCGACTCGGGTGACCGGCCCGAGAAACGTCAGGCTCGTGACACGACCATCGAAATAGCCCGCTTCCGGGGAGGAGCCGTTCGACAGCAGTTGCAGTCGTACGTCCTCCGGGCGGATGTAGAGCTCGACGGTGTCGCCGACGGGATGGTTGAACGTGGGGTCGGGCACGACCATCGTGACCGGCCCACAGCGGACGAGGCGGTCCTGAGCGGAGGTGACGACGCCCTCGAGCTTGTTCATCGTGCCGACGAAGTTCGCCACGAAGGCAGTGCGCGGGCCGCTGTAGATCTGCGCCGGCGTCCCGAGCTGCTCGACCTTGCCGGACGACATCACGGCCACCCGGTCGGAGATCGAGAGCGCCTCTTCCTGGTCGTGGGTGACGTACAGGGTGGTGATGCCGAGCTCGAGCTGGATCCTGCGGACCTCGTCGCGCAGCTGCACCCGGACCTTGGCGTCGAGGGCGGAGAGAGGCTCGTCGAGCAGCAGCACGTCCGGCTGGATGGCGAGCGATCGCGCCAGCGCCACGCGCTGCTGCTGGCCACCGGACATCTGGCGGGGGTAGCGGCTCATCGCACTCGCCAGGCCGACGAGGTCGAGCAATTCCCGGGCGCGCTTGGCCCGCTGCTCGTGATGCTGCTTGCGGACCCTCAGCCCGAACTCGACGTTCTGCTGCGCCGTCATGTTCGGGAAGAGGCTGTAGGCCTGGAAGACCATGCCCATGTTGCGCTTGTTGGCCGGTTGGCCGAGCACGTCCTTGCCGTCCACGAGCACCTCGCCCGAGTCGGGCCACTCGAATCCGGCGACGATCCGGAGCGCCGTGGTCTTCCCGCAACCGCTCGGCCCGAGCATCGAAACGAACTCGCCGGAGGCGATGTCGAGGTCGAGATGGTCGAGGGCGACGATGCTCCCGAATGTTCGCCGGAGACCTCGGAGCTGGACGGTTGACATGAGGACCCTTCTACTCGGTGATGGCTACGCCCGCTGCTCCACGGCCACCACGGCCGAGCAGGTACAACGCCAGCATGGCGCCCCAGACGAGGATGAAACTGAGGAACGTGACAGCCACGCCCTCGTAGGCCGTGCTCGTCCCTTGCTGATATGTGTAGATCGGGAACGTGAAGAAGCCCATCAGGCTCGCCACGGTGAACTCCCCCATGGCAATAGCCACGGTCAGCAACGATCCGCCGATGATGGCGGCGCGCAGGTTCGGCAGGATCACCTGCAACAGAGTCCGCGGGATCGTGGACCCCAAGCTCTCGGCCGCCTCCACGAGCGTCTTCAAGTCGATCGCCCGTAACCCGGCGTCGAGCGAGCGGTAGATGAACGGGAGGGCGAACACCACGTAGACGAAGGCGAGCACCTCGGGGCGCACGAACAGCCACGTGCTGAAGTCCTTCAAGAACGGGGCCAACCCGACGATGAGCACGATCGGCGGCACCACGAACGGGAGGATCGAGATCAGGTCCATCAGTGGGCGCAGACGGGGGAGCCGCAGGTGGATCCAGAACACGGTCGGCACCATGAGGACGAGGCTGACGCCGACGGTCTCGAGCGAGATCTGGATCGACAGCCAGAACGAGCTCCGGAACTCCGGGTCCTTGAACACGGTGGCATACCAGTGGAAGGTGCCGGCGCCCAAGGTGCCTTCGAGGCTGAATTGCACGACCGAGTAAATCGGAGCGAGGAAGAAGATCGCCGCGAGCACGAGCCACAGCACGTGCCAGAACGGGACGCGGTTGCGCGCCCGGCGCAGCCGGTGACTGGCGGCGGGCGTCGAGCTGAGCGTTACTTGAGCCATCGGCTCGTCCGGCGCTGGAGGAGGCTGTAGATGACGATCGTGACGATGATGATCACGATCATCCCGAAGGCGAGGGCGTCACCGATCTGCGGGTTGTAGACGTTGTTGCCGTTGACGGCGTTGGCGATCTGGATCGTGACGAGATTCGAGATACCGAGGGCGTCGGCTGTCGCGTAGGCGGAGAAGGCATTGCCGAACAAGAGCACCATCAACCCGAGCAGCGAGGGCGCGATGACCGGGAGGCCGACGAACCGCCAGTACTCGAACGTGGAGGCGCCGAGGTTCTCCGATGCCTCCCGCCATTCCTTCCGGAGTCCCTCGATCACCGGGATCATCAGCAGGATCATCAAGGGGAACTGGAAGAACAGGTAGACGAGGGAGGCCCCCAGCAGTCCCTGCAGGCTGAACGAGGGATAGAGCGTGATCCCGAGGTGGCGCAGCAGCGTCGTGACCACTCCGAGCGAACCGAGCGTGGCCGTGAAGGCGAATCCCAGCGGCACGCCGGCGAAGTTGGCCGCCATGCCGGAGAAGGACAGGTACGCCGGCCGGATCCACCGCGGGAGCCCGTGGTGCAGCACCGCATTGGCGAGCAAGAAGCCGGCGATCCCTCCCCACAGGGCGCTCATGCCGGACAGCTCGAGCGAGAATTCGAACGACGACGGGTAGGGCGCCTGGAAGATGTCGTGGATGTTGGAGAACGTGAAGGCGCCCGTCGGCGTCTCGAACGCCTTCACGATGAGCTCTCCGGTCGGGACCAGCAGGAAGATGCTGATGTAGGCGAAGAAGGGAACCGCCCCGAGTATCGCCCAGCGCCGGGGTCGCCGCCGCCTGCGCGGCGGGGCCCCGGCGAGGGCAACCGGTTGGAGCCCGGTCTCGGCTAGGTCCGCAATTGCCACATCCCCCCCTGAACTCGAGACGGCGTGTCCGACTACTGGCCGCCCACCATCGAGTCCCAATGCTGCACGCACAAGGCGCTTGCCTTCGTGATCTGGGCCAACGTGGCGAACTGGGTGCCAGCGTACTCAGCGGCCGTCGGAAGCTCCGCTGCCAGTGCTGCCGGCACCTTGCCGGCTGCGACGAGCGCCTGGTAACGCGCCGGGTGGACGTACCCCGCGAGGTACTCCAGCTGGCCCTGGTCGGAGTAGAGGTACTCCATCCAGAGCTTGGCGGCGTTCGGGTGCGGCGCCGTGGCGTTGATGGCCTGGCAGTAGATGCCGCCGTACTTGCCCGTCGTCGGGAGGCTGACCACGTAGTCGATGTTCGGGTACTGCTTCTTGTAGCCGATGTTGAGGTAGTCCCAGATGATGGCGATCGGCGTCTCACCGCTGACGATGTTGGCGGAGTAGCAGTCGACGGGGTTGAAGTTGCCGAGCTGCTTCAGCTTCTGGAAGAACTGGAGCCCCGGCATGATGTTGTCGAGCGATCCCCCGTTGGCGAGGGCGGCGCTGAACACGGCTGCCAAGGCGTCGCCGGCTGCTGCCGGGCTGCCGTCGATGGCGACCTGGCCCTTGTACTCCGGCTTCAAGAGGTCAGCCCAGGTCGTCGGCGGGTTCTTCACGACCTTCGTGTTCGTCCCGAAGGAGATGACTCCGTAGTAGTCACCCGTCCACATGCCACCGGCGTCCTTCATGCTGGCAGGGATGTCGGCCCACGTGGACACTTTGTACGGTGTGAACACGCCCTGCGAGACGCCCTGAGCGGCGATGGCGAGCGACACGTCAACGGCGTCCGGCGCCTTCGACGTGCCCTTGTCGGCCGTGATCGCCGCCAGCTCCTCCGCCGACGTGCCCTCCGGGTTGACGACCGGGCAGTCGATCCCATAGAGCGAGTGGAACTCGCCGATCACGGTGTTCGCCGTGCCCTGCGTGCCGTAGTTCGCCCAGTTGTACGGGTCGGCGATGAGGTTGAGCGTGCCCTCCGCCTTGGCTGCCGTCACGAGCGACTGCATCGCCTGGGTCGTGGTCGTGGCGCCGGCAACCGTCGTCGTCGTGGTCGTGGCGGCCGTCGAGCTCCCGCATGCTTCAAGGAGCGCCCCCCCGGCTAGACCGGCGACTCCGATACCCGCGTTGCGGAGGAATCGACGACGGTCGTACTCGGTCCCCCCGGACCTACTGGGTCGCTCTTCTTGAGCCATCGATGCTCCTCCTCGTCACACGGATGTAATGGTGAATTGTCTGCACCATACACGCGGTCGCGTGACTTGTGGAGGGCTGAGATGCACCTTGAGCACCGGCCAGGTGAACCTGACGTGAACACCGCGTAGCCCCAGGGTGAGGAGCGTTTCGCGGCGGAGGCGTCAGTCGTCGACCGCCCAGCCGGGTCGTGTCAGTGGCGCTGTCACGCTGCCGGCCTTGGAGCCGATCGAGATCGATGGGGCGGCCGATGCCCAGACGATCACGGGCTGGCCCACCCGCTGGGCGGCAAGGGCTTGAGCCACGAGGTAGCTGATCGCCGGGTGTGTTACCCGCCCAAGGAGATCGCGATCCTCGCCGCCCTCGTCCCTCGACATCGCTCTCCGCCGTCCCGCAGGGCCGGGTTCGTCCAGATCGTCCAGATCGTCTCGATCGTCCGAGAGCGCAGTGAAGCGGGCCCGACGGTCGCCGCCGGTGCCATCGTGCCGAGGCTGGGCAGCGCCGTCGGCTGTGGCAGCGTCCAGATGAGCGAGCGTGGTGTCCCTCGCCACCGCTCGCTCGACGGACCCGCTTCCTGCGACATCCGGCGTGCCGGAGGCATCGCTTCGGGGCGATGCCTCCGGGGCCGCCTCCGTCGGACTTGCCACGATGGCCCCTCGCGCCGACGGAGGGAGTTCCTGCATCCGAGACGCTCGCGAGCGCGCCACGAGGTCCTGGATGCGGGATACGAAGTTGGAGGACTGGAGCGGTTTCTCGAAGAAGTCGTCTGCACCGTTGGAGCGCGCGGCGTCCTCGGTGCTCGTCTCGGCGAACGAAGTCATGACGGCGATGCCCATACTCGGTTGGGACTGCCGGGTGTCGCGGGCGAGCTCGATGCCGTCGCGGCCGGGCAGGCGGAAGTCGGCAAGGAGCACGTCGAAGAACTCGCTCTCGAGACGCCTGCTCGCCTGCTCCGCATCGGTCACCCAGGAGGCGTCGAGGCCGTTACGCGCCAGAACCCGGGTGACGAACAGGGCTGTGGACTCGTCGTCCTCCACGACGAGCACACGCCCCGGTCCCGCTTCCCTCGATGCCATGGGTACATCGTGACCCTCGCAGGTGAGAACCTGGTTCCCGCCTGGTTGCAACTCGGTAGCAATCCATGCGCCGGCGCTGCCGCCGGCGTCAGGTCCGGTGGCTGAACCGGTACCCGAAACCCCTCACCGTCTCGATCGGGCCCTCTCCCGGAGCGGACCATCCGAGCTTTCGACGCAGGCGAAGGACGGTGAACTTCACACGGTCGGGGCCGGTGGCCGTCGGGTCTCGCCACGCGAGCTGCAGGATCTGACCGGGGGTGAGGATCTTGCCGGCGTGGCGGATGAGGACTTCGAGGAGGCGGAACTCGAGCGGCGTCAGGTCGACTTCCAGGCCGTTCACCTCGATTCGGTGGTTCCCGATGTCGATCAACACGGTGCCGTCGTCGTAGGGCGGCTGGAGCCGGGGCGCCACGGCGGCGACCGCCGGCGTTGACTTGCGCCGCAGGAGCGCCTCGAGGCGGGCGAGCAGCTCCTGGTTGCCGAAGGGCTTCGAGACGTAGTCGTCGGCGCCTCCCCGCAAGCCTCGCACCTTGTCCTTCTCGGTATCGAGGGCTGTGAGCATCAGGACGGGAGCGCCGGAGATCTCCCGGATGCGACCGAGCACGGTCCAGCCGTCGAGCGAGGGGAGCCCGACGTCGAGGATGACGAGGTCGGGGGAGATGGCGTGGAAACGCCGCAGGCCTTCGAGTCCGTCGGCCACCGCGACCACCTCGTAACCCGCCCGCCCCAGCAGTGTCGACAAGGCCAGGGCAATGTCGTGGTCGTCCTCGACGACGAGAACGGTCGTGCGTTTCGCAGCGTTCCCATCGGCCGCCCCGCCGGCGTCCTCACTCATCGTCCGCCGGTCCTGACTCCGGCTCCTGGTCCGACGGCAGGTCCCGCTCGAGCGCCACGCCCGCCTCCGGGTCTCCGCCGGCGTCTCGGGCCTCTGGCTCGTCGGGCTCCGGAACGCCGTCGGCGTCCTCGGGCGCCGGCTCGGCGTCGAAGTCCGAGTCGAGTAGGAATTCGTCGTCGGAGTAGTAGTCGAGCTCTGGTCCCGGTCCGGCCTCCATGTCCAAGCCGGAGTCCGGATCGGCGGCGGCAGCCGCCTCGAGGTCGGGCAGCGAACCGAACGGGAGGGTGAACAGCACGACGCTCCCACCGGCCTCGCCGTTGCCGAAAGAGATCTCCCCACGATGCAGCCGGGCGATTGCCCGCGCCACGGAGAGGCCGAGGCCGGATCCTGGGATTCGCGCCGCCCGCGCGTTCGACGCCCGGTAGAAGCGCTCGAAGAGCGCCTCCCGCTCGTCAAGTGGCACTCCGATGCCAGTATCGGCGACCGTGATGAACCAATGGTCTTCGCTGGCGGCGGCTGTGACCTTCACCCACCCGCCTTCGGGGGTGAACTTGATGGCGTTGGACAACAACACGTCGAGCAGCTGGGCGATGCGTTGAGCGTCCCCGAATACGAGTGGGCCTTCACCGAGATGACTCTCGAGGGAGATCTGCTGCGACTCGGCGCGATGGGCGAACGTGGTAACGGCCGTGTGCACGACGGCTGCGACGTCGAAGGTGCCCCATTCCACCGGGAGGATGCCTGTCTCTGCGCGATCGAGGAGGACGAGGTCGTCGACGAGGCGCAGCAACCTGTCGGCGTTGCGCGTGATCACGTCGAGGAACTCCACTTGTTCGGCCGGCTCGTCGCGCCCGACGCCGTCACGCAGCAGATCCGTGAAGCTGAGGATCGATGTCAACGGCGTCCGCAGCTCGTGGGAGATCTCGGCGAGGAACGAGGCCTTGACTCTGTCCAGCTCGACCAGCCGGTCGTTCTCCTGCCGCTGCATGGCGAGCAGTTGGGTCCACTCGGCCTCGTTGCGAGCTTGCGCAGAGATGTCACGGAACAGCCAGAGGTGGCCCCGGTACCCGTGGTCGACGAAGATCGGAACGTAGTCGCGCTCGAGTACGCGACCGTCCAGCATGGCGATGCGATCTCCGATCACCCGCCGTCGGTCGCGCAAGATTCGCGTGACACGATCGGGACCGGGGACTCGTGTCGGATCACCGAAACGCCTCGACAGCTCCGGCCCTAGCTCCGCCAGCGTCCGGCCGACGAGGGCGCCAGGAGGGCCGCGCAGCTCGAACAGGTCCACGAAGGCTTCGTTCGTGAGGACGATGACGCGGTCGGTGTCCTCGACGAGCGCAGCGATGTAGAGCGAGCCGATCAACGTGATCAGGCGCTCGTTCGCCTCACGCAACCGGACGGCTGCTTCTCGGCGCTCGGTCACGTCCTCGGAGCGGATCACGAAGCCCTGGACGACGGGGTCGTCGACGAGGTTCTCGCCCGTGCTCTCGAGGTAGCGCCACTCGCCGTCGCGGCCCCGGATGCGTAGTTCGAACGTCTCGCCGGGTGGGAGCTCGTTCGCTCGGATGCGGCGGAGGATCTCCGGAGCCATGGGGGCGTCGTCGGTGTGCAGCAGCTCGAGGACGCCGGTGACCGGATCGAAGTCCGGGATCAGGCCGAGCAGGCGGGTGGCGGCGGCGTTCGAGTATCGCCACGAACCGTCCGGGTTGAACACCGTGATGATCTCGGTGGAGTTGTCGAGCAGCGTTCGCAGCAGTCGCTCGGCGAGGCTGTCGGGCGCACTCCCGTCCGTGTCGTCCGGCACACCACCGTCCGGCACACCACCGTCCGGCCCGACCGCATCCGGATCACCGCCATCCGGCTCACGGCCGTCCGGCTCACCAGTTGGATCCGTCTCCTCGCCGTCGAGTGCGGAGACGGCGACCTGCGTCACCGGTTCTGATTCTGACTGCACCTCGTGGCGCGCCGGTGGGGGCGCGTCTTGCCCGGGCTCCACGGCCGAATCGTACCGTTACCAGGAGGCTTGGCGCGGGTAGCCGGTCCGCCGATCCTGCTCGAACCGCCTGGCCGTCGCCCGCGACCGCTGATTGACATCTACGAGACGCTTGACAGACGTCGGAGATGATGTCATAGTGACGTCATGTTGCTGGCACCGATTGTCGAGAACCTCGAACAGGACCTGAAGAGGGCTGCCGCCGTCGGTGGGGAGGAGACCCGTCGCGTCGCCGACGTGCTGGTGGAGGCGTTGGGGGCGTCAGTGCGACTGCGGTTTCTCGACGCGTTGCAGCAGGCGGCGGACGAGCTCACGGCCTCCCTGCCCGGCACGTCGGTGGAGGTGCGCCTCCAAGGGAGCGATCCGGTTCTCTCCCTGACGATCGCAACCATGGGGGGCACATCCGACGACCCGGACGCAGCGGAGCGCACCGACGAGGAGGTCGCACGCGTGACGCTCCGGCTCCCGGAGCGGCTGAAGGGCCAGGCCGAAAAGGCGGCTTCCCGTGACGGCGTATCGCTCAACGGCTGGCTCGTCGACGCGGTAGCTCACGCTCTCCGCCTGCCGCAGGCTCCCCGCCGGGGCGGCCGGCGCATGACCGGTTTCGTGCGGGGGTGATGGGGCATGTGGATCATCAGTGGCTCAGCGCCGTCATCTCGCCGGCCGGGCCCCGAGACCGATTCCAAGGCCAAGGCCAAGGCCGCCGGCACGACACGCAACACGACTTCTGACTATGGAAAGGACACCACTCATGGAATGGACATTTCCCGCCAGCGGACCGCTCAGGGCTGACCTCGAGCTCGCAGCCGGCACGGTCGAGGTCTCGCTCGGCACCACGGACGAAGTGAGGGTAGAGCTCGAGCCGGAGGGACGCGACAACGAGCAGGCACGCGAACAGATCGCCAATGCCTCG
Organism: Acidimicrobiales bacterium; assembly: GCA_050008715.1. Taxonomy (GTDB): domain Bacteria; phylum Actinomycetota; class Acidimicrobiia; order Acidimicrobiales; family Bog-793; genus JAKACA01. The sequence continues at coordinate 13,969 of JBEKMC010000086.1, forward strand.
GTCACCTGTGATGGTTCCCACCTCGATGTCCGGGTCCCGAAGCGCAAGCTCCGCGAGGCGTCGCTGCGCCTGCGCGTGCTCGTGCCCTCCTCTTCGTCAGCTCGCATCCGCACCGCGTCGGCAGATGTCACCTGCATCGGCCCCCTGGCCGGGTTCGAAGCGAAGACCGCCAGTGGCGACATCACCGTTCGCGACGACTGTGACTCGGCTCGAATCCAGACCGCCAGCGGCGACGTTCGCCTTGCCGGCGTGCTCGGGGAGCTGGACGTGCAGACCGCCAGCGGTGACGTCACGAGCGACGACATCGGCGGCCGGATCTCGGTGACGACCGCCAGCGGCGACGTGCGGGTTGGTGGCATCGCCCACGACGCCCGCTTCCGGACAGCCTCCGGCGACGTCTCGATCGGTAGCGCCTACGAGGGGGAGCTGTCCGTCAACGGAGTCTCGGGTGACGTCCGTATCGGCGTCGGCCCCGGCGTCGGCACATGGCTCGATCTCATCACGGTCTCGGGTGACTCGAAGTGCACGTTGGCGCCCGAAGGCGAGAGCGAGAACGGCGCCACGCTCCGGATCACATGCCGCACGGTCTCGGGCGACATCCTCGTCCACTCGGGCGACTCGTCAGGCCCCGGGCGCGACGCCTCCGGCGGCGACGC
>JBEKMC010000087.1:0-15256 GCA_050008715.1 Acidimicrobiales bacterium
CTGGTCGGCCACCGTCTCGGTCAGCACCGAGGCCGTGCTCGGCCCGTAGCTCGCATCCCCGCTGTAGACGGCCGTGATCGGATGGCTCCCGGGCGCCACGTAGACGGCCGAGCAGGTGGCTGTACCCGTCGAGGTGTCGACCGCTTGTGCGCCGCAGCCGCTGATCGGCTGGCCGCCGTCGCTGAAGGCGACCGTGCCGCCGTCAGGCGCCGGGGTGACCGTGGCGGTGTAGGTGACCTGCTGGCCGAGGTCGGAGGGATTCTCTGTCGAGGCTATGGCGGTCGAGGTGTTGACGAGATCCACCACTTGGGTGAGTGTCGGAGACGTCGAGGCAGGGAAGCTGGTATCCCCGCTGTAGGCCGCCACGATCGAGTGGCTCCCGGTGGCGGAGTAGGTCACCGTGCAGGTGGCGACGCCCGTCGATGGGCTGATGCCCTGCGCGGTGCACCCACTGACAGCCCCGCCGCCGTCGCTGAAAGCGACCGTGCCGCCGTCGGGCACGGGGCTGACGGTGGCGGAGTAGGTGACCTGCGCCGTGACCTGCGAAGGGTTCGAGGACGAAGTGACGGCCGTCGAGGTCGACGCCGCGACGAGGACCGTCTGGCTCGTCGGAGACGAGCTGCTGGCGAGGTAGTTCGTGTCCCCGCTGTAGGCCGCCACGATCGAGTGGCTCCCGATGGCGTTGTAGGTCACCGTGCAGGTGGCGACGCCAGTCGAGGGATCGATGCTCTGTGCGCTGCAGCCGGTGACGGGCACGTCGCCGTCGGTGAACATCACCGTGCCGGCGTCGGGCACGGGGCTGACGGTGGCGGTGTAGGTGACCTGCTGGCCGGCGTCCGAGGGGTTGAGCGACGAGACGAGCGAGGTCGCCGTCGCCGCTCCGCTAAAGCCGGTGATCACGACCTCGCCGTTGCCGGACTGGACACCTGTTCCGACGTAGGACGCCACCGCCGCCGGGGTGATGTAGCCGCTAGCCGCCGCCGCCGCTACCGGCACCGTCGTAGTTACCGGCGTTGTAGCCAGCGCCACCGGCACCGAGGGTGCCGGCTGCGCCAGGGTTGCCCGTGGAGCCTCCCGAGCCTGCGGCGCCGCCGGCTGAGCTCGTGCCTCCGCCGCCACCGCCGAGCTGGCAGCCAGTCGGGTCGGCCTCGGTCCCGTTCAGCCCGTTGCCCCCGGACCCGTTCCCACCGTTACCGGGCTGGACGCTCACCGAGCTACCGCCCCCACCGCCGCCGCCGCCGGCCACGATCGCCCGGGCGGCCAGTGAGCAGCTGAGGGTCGAGGCGCAGGCCCCGACGCGTATGTCGGAGGCACCGCCGCCGCTGCCGGGGTAGAACTGCGAGGAGGTCCCGGCGGCCCCGACGTTGATCTCGAGGACCTCGCCCGGCGTCACCGAGATGGTGGCGTCGGCCTCACCGCCGAGACCGCTGTAGCCGCCGTAGTAGAGACCGTTCATGTAGGTGCCGGAGTCGCCCCCCTCGCCGCCGCCCTGGGCGCCGAGGACCTGGAAGTTGGCCTGGGTCCAGCCTGGCGGGACGGTGAAGGAGTCGGTTCCCGTCGCAAGATATGAACAACTCCCGCTCGAGGCGTCGTAAGTCCCCGTGGACCCACATGTGATCGAAGCCGAGGCTGCCGGGATCGCCAACGCGCTCGGCACGATGAACGACAGGGCAGCGATCGTCGCAAGGGTGAGGAGCGACCCGCGAGTGCGCAATTCACGATGTTGGAAGACCCTCGTGCGGCGCCAAGACTGCCCGGCGATTCTCGTGGCAGGGCCGGATCGAAACTGCCAGCGGGCGCGCGTCTCTGCCATGTTCCGACAATGGCGAACGGCGCGCGTCACCTGCGCGTCACCCTGAATGAGTCGCTGCTGGTCAGGGCTGTATGTCCAGCAGTCCCAAGGACTTCCAGTCCAATTCTCACATCGGAGACTGCCCGGGCTTGCAGGGCAGTGGTGGCCCCTCAGGTGAGATACCGCCATGGCGCGCCTGGACCGCCCATCATGGTGCCCGTACGCCGCGGTGGGCACGCAGAGGGCCCTGGACTCGGGGGCGGCGGCCAGATGCGAGAATGCCGGCGTGGACCGCGTAGCACGAGACATAGCGGCCGTGCGACTTCTCGGTCCTGTTCAGGCGGTCGGACCCGACGGCGCGATCACCGACCTGCCGAGCGCCAGCCAGCGTCGCCTGCTCGCAGTCCTCGCGATCAACGCTCCGAGACGCCTCCGCTCCGAATGGCTGGCGGACTTGTTTGACGTCTCTCCCGGCGCCTTGCGAACGTCGGTCTCGCGGCTGCGTGACTCGATCGGAGAGGTCGCTCTCCGAACGTCGAGCACGGGCTACTTCCTCGTGGCGGACGTTGATGCCCTGGCCTTCGGTGACGCTGTGGCGAGGGCGGCGCACTCAGACGACCGGCTCTCGGCGCTACGGCATGCACTCGACCTATGGACGGGCCCGTTCCTAGAAGAGTTCGCCGGCGAACGGTGGGCCGACGCCGAAATCGCTCGGCTCACAGAAGTCCACGCCGGGACCGTGGACGACTTCGCGGAAACCCTCATCAGCGCCACGCGGTCCAGCGAGGCTGTCGCCGTACTTGAAAGGCAGACCGGCGACTATCCATATCGCGACCGATCGTGGGGCTTGCTGATACAAGCACTCGGCGCCTCCGGGCGACGAGGCGATGCCCTCCGCGCCTACCGGCGGTATCGCGACTTGCTGCGAGATGAGCTTGGTACCGATCCGTCTCCTTACGTCGTGCGTATCGAGCGACGGGTTGCGACGGGTTGGATGGGGCTCGCGTCAGAGCCAGCCGACTCCGTCGCCGTAGAAACATTTGCCATACCTCTCCCGGGCTCGTTCGCCCGAGGCGTGAAGCTGTTCGGACGGGGTGACCAGCTGGATGGTTTGATGCGAGAAGTCGCATTGACCGCCGATTCCGGACAGCGGTGTGTCCTCTTGCTCGGCGAGTCGGGCATAGGGAAGACGTCGCTCCTCTGCGAGCTCGCCCGGCGCGTAGTCGACGCTGACGAGGCGACCGTCATATACGGCCGATCCGACGAGACCGCGGTGCCTCTCGAGCCGTTTAGATCCCTTATAGGCGCATGCGTCGAGTACGCCCCGTTGGATCTGCTGGCTGCCCACGTCGCTCGTTGTGGTGGAGAGCTCGGTCGCCTTGCCCCTCACTTGTATACGCGTGTGCCTACCGCACCAGAAGCGACAGTATCTGACGACGCCACGGAACGCTTCGTGATGTTCGAGGCGGCGGCCGACCTGCTTCGCCGGGTCGCAGCCGGTCGGCCTCTCGTAATACTGTTCGACGACCTCCAGTGGGCCGAGCCGACCGCACTGCAGATGTTGCGCCATCTACACCGCGCGCTCACAGACGCGCCAATCTGCATGGTCGTCGGGATCCGCGAGCCCGGTGAGCAGCCATCGGACGAGCTACGGTCGGCAATCTCGGAGCTCGAACGGGGCCAGACACGACGCCTTAACCTCGGCGGGCTGGACGTCGTGTGTCTGCGTGATCTGCTGCTGGCAGCAGGTCAGGGCGATATGAGCACCGACGCCGAGCCACTGGCCCGCTTGTTATTGCAACAGACGGCCGGCAACCCTCTCTATGCGGGGCAACTGGTCCGGCACTGGGTCGAGTCAGACGACATCGACTGGCGTTCGGAGTCGGGTCCAGTGCTTCGCGATTCGGTGCTCGATATCCCTCCGAACCTGCGCGCTCTCGTCTCGAACCGGGTGAGGGCTCTTGGCCAAGAAACCTCCGAGGTCCTCGGCGCCGCGTCGGTTCTCGGACTCGACTTCTCAGAGGAAGCCCTCGTCGACTTGGTCGACCGTCCGGACTCAGTCGTCGGAGGAGCTCTGGACTCCGCCGAGAGTGCCGGCCTCCTTGTCGATACAGGATCCGCTCAGCGTTTGATGCAGTTCGTCCATCCTCTAGTTGCAGGAGCTCTCTACGGCGAGCTCGGGCGCTCACGGCGGTCGCGACTTCACGAACGCGCTGCCCGGACGCTGGAAAAGAGGGTGGAGGAGCCCTCAACAACCGTCGCAGTGCAACTTGCCCGGCACTACGGTCTCGCCGGCATGCGGGCAGAGGCCCTCACTTGGGCGGCACGAGCTGGCGACCTCTCTCTCGATCAGCTTGCACCGACCGAGGCGGCGCAGCACTTCAGCCATGCGCTCGATCTGGCCGAGGACCTGGGCCGATCCGCGGCGGAGCGGGCCGACCTCATGGTCCGGCTTGGCGACGCGCAGTACCGGTCCGGCCTGGCTCTCGGGCTTGCCACCCTGGAAAGAGGCGCAGATCTCGCCCGCCGCAGCGGCGCCTATGACGCGCTGACGAGAGCCGTCTTCGCCAGTGACCACGGAATCGCGAGATTCGGAACGCGGGCCCGTGGGTACCTCGCTCTCGTCGAAGCGGCCGTTGCGGCGGCCGATCCGGACGATGTCGGCACGTACGCCCGTCTGCTGGCACTCCTGGCTCAATGCCTTGTCTCGACCGACCAATCAGAGCGAAGGCATTCGACGGCACACGAAGCACTGGCCTTGGCTCACAACTCGGGTGACCCGGTCCTCTTGGCGCGCATCGCTCCGGCGGTATTGCAAGCCCTCTGGGGAACGAGTGACACCGCCCTTCGCTCTGAGCTGGCAGCAGCCGCCGTTGCGGCCGCCGAGGTCTCCGGGGATCCGCGCCTCGAGTATGCGACCCAAATCGCTGCCTATGACATTGCCATCGAGTCCGCCGACCCGTTGTCGGCGAGCCGGAGTCTGCAGAAGGTGAGATCAATCGCTGCCACCGTTGGAGAACCTCGACTGCTCTGGATGACCGGCCTCGTCGAGGTCTTCGAAGCGACGATGGCGGGACGTCTCAGCGAGGCAGACTCGACGGCCGCGGCCGTCCTGGAGCAGGGACTGGAAATCGGTGCTCCGGACGCGTTCACTTGGTACGCCGGGCAGTACTTCGTCATGGGCACGTTCGCCGGCCGCCACGACCAGCTGTTCCCTATCGTCGAGGAGGCGACGAAACAGAACCCGGACATGTTGGTGTTCAGACTTGCCTACGGGATGATCTGCGAGGCGGTCGGCCGTGCCGAGGTGGCTCGGGAGATTCTGGATGAGGGGACGGCGTCGGGTTTCGCCAAGCTTGCGCGCAACAACATGTGGATGACAGCGATAATCGGCTACGCCATCATCGCCATCGAGCTTGCCGACACCGAAGCCGCTGCTCAGATTCTCCCTCTCATCGAGCCCTTCGCGGCCCAGGTCTCCTTCAACGGCGTGACGAGTCAAGGTCCGATTTCCGCTTACGTCGGCAAACTCGCCTCTCTCCTCGACGACCACGAGCTCGCCGAAGAGTCGCTCAAAGCCGCTCTCCAGACGGCCGAAGCCTTCGGGTGGCAATACCACAAGGCGACCACTTTGGTTGCCCTGGCGGAAGCCCGGTATCGACGGAGCGCAGCCCTCGATGAGGAGGCTCTCGTGTGGCTCAGCCAAGCCGCCGAGCTCTGTCGATCCCACGGCTTCGTCAGCTGGCAGCACGTGATTGACGGACTGCGGGCCGCCAGCGCCGCGAGCCAAGCAACGTGACGGGCGCCATCAGGTACGGCATCAACGCAGAATCAACCAGTCCCACTCCCTGAGCCGACCAGGATCCTGAGAAGCCTCATGGAGAGACCGTTGCATTTGGGTCCACGAGTGACCTCAAGTAATCCTCCATCTTGTCCCAGCTGTCTTCCTGGCCGTCGGTCGTGGTCATGTGGTCGCGGCCAGCTTGGTCACGGAACGCCAGATTCATCTTCACCTTCGTCACTCCGTCAGTCTCGTGCAGGTCCACCGTCTCGACCGCCTCCCCGTCCGGCCAACCTTCGAACAGCCACGTGTCGACGATCCGGGTCGGCCGATCGATCTCCAAGTAGGTTCCACGAAACGAGCACTCGGTGCCGTCTTCCGTCACGAAAACGATGTGGTAGTTCCCCCCGACGCGCAGGTCGATCGAGCACACCGTCACCTCGTCCGTAAATGGAGCGAACCAGTTGCGCACATGCTCCGGCTTCGTCAGTACGTCGAAGACGAGTCCGATCGGAGCGTCGAACTCTCGAGTGGTGACGATTTCGAGATCACTCGGAAACTCGATGACTGCCGACCCATGCTGATGAGGTGTCACTGCCGGTCTCCTTGCCGTTGTAGCTCTTGTAGGTAGTCGTCCATCCGATCCAGTCGGTCGTTCATCGCCTGCTCGTACCTGGCCACCCAGTCGTGCAATGGCCGAAGGTGTGCGGGTTGCAGGCGGTACAGCCGGCGACGCCCCTCCGCCCGGCACTTCACGAGTCCCACCTCGCTGAGAACCCGTAGGTGCTTTGAAACCTGAGGCTGGGAAAGTGAGAGGTCGTTCACGATCGCCCCGACCGACTTCTCGCCGCTGATGAGGGTGTCTAAGACATCGCGGCGGTGCACATCGGCAATTGCATTGAAGACATCCGACGTCGTAGAGGCGCGGGCCACGAGTCCATCATATTCCACTATCGGCATGTGTCAAGCGACTCGGTCGGGCGTGCACGACGACCTCGCCAAGGTATGTCCGAGGGTCCTTGTTGTTTGTAGACGCTCGCCGGCCAACAAGAATCATCTGATTGCCCTCGCTGCTCGGGGCGGGTTTCTCGCCGCCGATCAGCACCGGCCCATCGGCTTGATCACCACCGGCGGGCCGTCGTGGCCGTCAATGTCGTCGTACACGCCAGGATAGGTTTGGAACTCGCCACTCTGGTTGTCGGCGAGGTGCGACTCGTCCAGAGTGAGCCGACCCCACCCGCTGTCCACGACGTAGAAGATGGCGCCGCCTCCCTCCCGCGCGCCGTTGTTGCACATGAGCGTCCCGCCGACGAGGGTGTTGTAGTCCTTGCCGTCGTTGTAGATGGCTCCACCGCTACCACCGCCGGCCGTGCCCCGCGCTGCCGGGTTAGCGCCCCATCCCACAGCGGTGTTGTCGGTGAAGAGACTATTCAGGACGTCCCACTGCACGCTGATGCTGCTCAGAGCCGCTCCGTTGGAGCAGTGCCCACCGATAAAGCTGTCGCTCGTGATGTACACCGGCCGATTCTTGTACTGCGCCAGGACGCGGATCGCCCCACCTCCGAGGTCAGGTCCGTGGCGGTAGCAGCCGTTGTCGATGAACCTCGAGTTGACTGCCTTGAACTGTCCGCCCTCGGCGTAGATGGCGCCTCCGCCGTCGACACCGCCGTACCAGCACCGAGGCACGTTCTGTGTGCAAGTGGCCTGGTGCGTGCCGCTGAAGCCGTCCTCGAACGTGATGTTCTGAACCACGATCTGGGGGTATGGCTGATTGACGCAATCATCGGTCGACCACTTGCCAGCGCACGTGTCGGAGAGGAGTATCCGGCGCCGGCCACCGCCGCTCAGGGTCACAAGGCCACCGCCATCCAACACGACCGAGTGCAGTGTCTTCGGCACGCTCGCGGTGGCGGTCATCAAGATCGTTATCGGCTTCTTGCCGCAATTGAACTTGATGATCCCGCCCGCGCTGACGGCAGCTTCGACGGCTGCCGATGTGCAACTGGCAGGACTCCCATCCCCGATCACATGGTTGGGGTGTCTGGTGTTGACGGCCCTCCCCGCGGGTGGGACTGGGAAATGCCCATCTGGATTGCCAAAGTTCGGAAGAGAGCTGGCGTGGACCGCCGGCCGGATCACACTCAGCCGCACCGAGAGGGTGGCGTGCACGTGAGCGCCTGAAGGCATCGTGCCGGCCACTCCTGCTGCGGCCCCCACCATCGCTCCGAACAGGAGCATCACACGGGCGCGGGCAACGCCTCTCATGACGTCCAAGGTAGCAACCACAGCTCAGCCCGAGAGCTGTCGCCGGCCCGTCCGCCACACCTGCCAGCGAGCGCTCAGCTCAGCTTCAGCGGGACGTCGACAACGAGCTTGAAGCTTTCTACGTCTTCTCGGGCAGACATGCTTGCCAGCACGTCATTGATCTCGATGGATCGAGGGTTCGTCGTGCGGCGACGGCACAACTCAGAGCGCCACGGGACTCGAGAATCGAAGGCGCCATCGTGCACGACGCCGAGGTGGTCTCCATGAACATCACGACCCGGCCACCAGCTTCTCGAGGTTCTCCAGACTGACCTCGATCTCGGGCCGCCACCGCTCGCCTCCTTTGACCGCCTTCTGCAGCCAATCGGGCGAGCGGCTGCAGTCGAAGAACTCGGTGACCCGGGTGCGGCGGGCGTCCAATGGCTCGAGCTGCCATCCCCACTGGTGATGCGCCGGCTCACCGACACCGGGCTGGAACTCAGGTTTGTCGATCGAGCGCATGACCGGCTCCCACACGATGCGCCGCTCCGGCTCGAACTCGACGACGCGATTCTCGATGACGTAGTCGCCCATCTCGTCGTTGTACATGTTCATGGCGAAGACGTCCCCAACCTTCGAGATGACCACGTCCTCCAGTGCGGTCCGCACCATCCCGGTTCCGTCCACGTCAGGATGAGCGGTGGGGCGCGCCAGGAGGGAGAAGATCTGGCCGGCCGGCGCCGGGATGTCACGCGATACGGAGATCGACGGCTCAGCCATTGTTCGCCCGCAACTTGCATCGGGAGGTCCTGGTCGTCATTGCGGCTCCTTTCGTGAACTTGTCGTGAGATGAGACGGATTCGACGGCGAACAGTCATCGCCTGCCGGAGACTCTTCCTTAAGAGTTCCTCGCGAGGAGGCGAGACGGTGCGAGACGGTGGGTGGCCGAACCCGCGCACCTGATCGCTCGTCACCGCCGGGGCGCGGACCCGAGACGCCCGTCCGAGCGCCCCGGGCCGGCACCGCAGCGGAGGGGGCGTCAGCGCACGTAGAGCGACTCCGTCTCGCAGGTGGCGAACTCGGTGGTGGCCATCACCTCGGCTGCGATGCCGAGCGTCTGGAAGACCGGGATGAGACGCTCGGACTCGTAGCGGTCCTTGTGTGCCTTCGACTCCCAGATGGACACGTGCCGGACGTAGTCACCGTCCTGCCCGAAGCTCTCCACGAGGAGACCTTCGATGCTCTCGCGGGGCCCGACTTTTTCCTCGACCTGCTTGAAGCTCTCCAGGCCGTGGCCCTTCGAGGTCGCGATGTGGATGAACGCCATCGTGTTCCCTGCCTTTCAGTGAGTTGAGCTGGCAAGGACTCAAGGTAGAGAAGCAGCCTCCTGGCGCCATCGTGGAAACCACTCATCGCGGGTACTCAATCCGGCCGCTCTGCTCAGGTCCCCTCCTTGGCCCCCCCGAGGACGCTCGCCCAGACCGCGATCTGCGCCCGATTGGCGAGGCCGAGCTTGGCGAGGATGTGCTGCACGTGGTTCTCGGCTGTCCGCTCGGAGACGAAGAGCGACTCGGCGATCTGCTTGTTGGTGAGGCCCTTGCGCACGAGGGAGGCGACCTCGAGCTCCCGTCGGCTGAGCGGCGTCGCCGAAACCTGAGACACCGGCTCCGCACGGAGGGCTCGGATCCGCTCCATGAAGACGGTCATCCCGAGGCGATCGGCCTCGGCGGACGCCTCCTCGAGCAGGATGGCGGCGCGCTCGGCGGCAGCGGTCGCCTGGCGCTCGAGGACCACACCTGCGAGCTCGACGGACGCCTCGACGAAGTAGCCGCGTGCCCCGTTTGATCGGCAGAGGGCCATTGCCATCCCGAGGTCCTCTTCGGCCTCGTCGAACCGTCCGAGGGCGGCGGCTGCCTTGCCGAGCTGCAGTTCGACCGGGCCCATGTAAACGCCGGCGCCGCCCCCGTTGGCAACGTGCAAGCCCCGGAAAGGCTCGAATTGCTGCGCCAGGTACTCGATGTCTGCCCTCCGGCCGAGCCCGATGGCGACAAGGAGGCCGTGTGCCCAGCACGACAAGGTCATAGCGACCACCGGGGACCACGACTCGACCGGCCCGGCGAGGGCGTAGGCGTGCTCCGCCGCGTCGAGATCGCCCCGCTGCAGGCTCATCATGGCAACGCTGAGAGCTGGGAAGACGCTGCTGGCGCCCGCGGTCGTGTCGGCCACCTCCGGCTCGAGCCTGGCGGGCAGCTGCTCGAAGTGCTCCGTCATGCCGGAGGCGTCGAAGCCGATGTGCATTCCCACTTGCCCGAGAACGGCTGCGCATCCACCGAACCTCGCCGGCGTGCTCATGTTGCTCGCGAGGGCGAAGGCCTCGCGAGCACGTCGGCTGGCTTCGGCGTACCGGCCGGTCGCCAGGTCAACGGTGGCCGAGGTCTCGAGCAGGTGCCAGCGGCCGAGTGGACCGGCGATCCGCTGCACGCAGGTCTCGAGATCTACGAGCTCCCGTTGAACCCTGCTCAGCCGGCCCGTCTCGAACAGCGTGTCGATCCGCCACAGGCGGCCCCAGAACTCGATCCAAGCATTGCCGACGAGCGGTGCGAGCTCGAGCATGCGCTCGGCCAGCTCCGCCCGATCGGCGACGCCGTCCGGACCGGAGCGGGCGAGCTGGCGGGCGTGCACCGCCTCCACGAGCACGGCGGGATCCCCCAACGCCTCAGCCCGTGTCAACGCCTGTTCGCTGACCTCGTCGGCCTGCTCGAGTCGGTTGCGGTAGACGAGGCCCCGGGCGAGCCGGGACTGCACTCGGACAGCCAGGTCCGGAGGGAGGTCTCCGGCGAGGGCGGCCTCGCAGATTCGGCACATCTCGGCATCCCATCCCGGCTCCCCCGTGGCTTCCAGTACGAGCGCCACCCGTGCGAGGGTCACGTGGTCCCGGCGGCGTTCGGCCTGTCGACCCACCTCTGTGGCGGCCTGGTACCAGTCGTCGAGCTCCCCGAGGCCGTAGAACGCGGCGGCGAGTCCGAGCTCGAGGCGGGCGCGATCCTGCGTCTTGATCTCTTCACCTCCGGCCGAGAGCGCCTGCCGATAGAGCCGGGCGGCCTCTTCGAAGGCGAGCGCATCGGCAGCGACGTCTGCGGCCGCTTCGCACGCTGTCACGGCAGCCTGGCGGTCGCCCGGCAGCGAAGCCGCAACTCGATGCCGAGCGATCTCGGCCAAGTGCGTGCGGAGCTGCCCGGCGTAGAGCCCCTCGATGGCGTTGGCCGCAGCCGTGTGCAGGACCCGTTCCTCTTGGGCGGGGAGCCGGGCGACGACCGCCGACCGCACGAGCGCATGCGAGAAGCGATGATCGCCGGGACGGTCGCCTTCGACGATGAAACCGGCGCGGCGACACTCGTCCAGCGGTTCGGTGAGCGTGAGCGCCGGGAGGCCGAGAATCCCCGCGACGACGCCCACGGAGAAGCCGTTGCCAGCCACGCCGGCTGCTCGCATCAGCCGCTGAGCCGGCTCCGACAGTTGCGAAAGCCGGTAGGTGGTGGCCTCCAGCACGCGCCCCGGCACGGGCGTCGGTCGTTCTGGCGTCCCGGGGTCGGCTGCCAACGCACGGGCCATTTCCTGCACGAGGAAGGGGTTTCCCCCCGTCTGCGACCGCACCGTCTCGACCAGCTCAGGCGCCGCCGGCAGGCCGAGCGCGTGGAGCAGCTCTGCGACGTCGTGCGCCGCCAACGCGCTCAAGTCGAGGCGCTCGCTGCTGGCGTCGACCGAGAGGGGTAAGAGGGCCGTTCGGCTGGCCTCGTTCGTCAGGGAGGGATCCCGATACGTCCCGAGGACGAGCAGCCGCGTCCCCCGCAGCTGACCTGCGAGATCGACGAGCATGGCGGTCGATGCCTCGTCGGCCCACTGGAGGTCGTCGAGCACGACGAGCAGGCCGGTCTCAGCGGCGGCGTCGCTCAGGCGCCGGCGGAGCTGGGCGAAGAGCTCAAATCGTGTCGAGCCCGCGGCCTCTGGACCGTCCGAGAGGGAGTCCGCCCCCGAGCCAAGCGGGTCCGCCCAGAGGTCGAGCTGGTCACTGCTGGGGCTCGGCGGAAGCTGGTAGAGCAGGAGATTCCAGAGGCCGTAGGGCGGCGAGCTTCCCCGATCGGTCGCCCGCGCCCATGCCACGACCATGCCGGAAACCCTTGCCCAGGCGGCAAGTTCCTCGGCGAGGCGGGTCTTTCCGATGCCGGCCTCACCGGTGCAGAGCACGACTCGGCCGTTGCCGGCGCATGCAGCGTCGAGGAGCGACCGGAGTCGCCCGAGCTCTTGGCTTCGGCCCACCATGGGGCCGGTCGGGTCGTACCCCCCTGCGGCCACGGGCGCAGGTTAGGCCGCAGCACCTGGCGTGGTGAAATGCGAAAATCGAGCATGGGTAAATACCGATACTTGGACTCCCGAAGCCGCGAGGTGGTGTGATGGCGGAGGACGATCGTCCATCCCTCGGGCCGCCGCGGCCTGATAGTGGACTGTTGCACACGGCCGCCGGTCAGTTGCACGACATGTTCGGAGTGCACCGTCAACTCGACCACATCTTGTACGAGTCGGCCCAGCGAGTGGGTGGGGTCGAGTTCGAGAGCATCTTCAACCCCATTTCCCCGGAGGCGCTCGCGGCGACGCCTCGCATGGATGCCATAAATCACGACCAGGCGTTCTTGCGGTCGTCTGCGATGTCGTCCGCCGAGGCCGAGAGCACCCTCGGTTTGCTTGAGATCCTCCACGGCGATTTCGCCGCGCCGAACATCGAGACATTCGTGGAGTTCGCCGAGCGGGAGAGACTTTTCGAGCGGCTCGCCGACGGGCAGTCGTTCATCTTCGTGGGTTCGCATATGGAGTTCCAAGACGTGGGTTTCAACCTCGGCTACCTCACACGCGCCGCCCAGCGGAAAGGCTTGGACCGTCTCGACACCCGAACGACGCTGATGATCGGCCGGTTGTTGGGATACCTCGAGGTGATGGGCATGAACGTCATTGACGACGTCCTCAGAAAAGTCGCCAACGTGCTGAAGACCTTTCCCGTGAGTGGCGGGGAAGCGGTCAACGAAGGCGATATCACCGATGAGGACCTCACCCTGCGGGTCAAAGCCTTCCGCAAGCGACAGAACGCCTACACGCGCTCGGAATTCATGAACCTGATGACATCCGATCACGGACACATCGTCATCGAGGCCGGCAGCGGCTCACGCGACGCGAAAGACGCCCACGGCTACGTCGTCATGGAGCCATTCGCTGCCGGAACCCGAGAGGACCTCTTCCTCGCTTCGCGGGCCGGCGCGGTCATCTTCCCCGTCTTCGGTGACTACGGCAATCGTGAGGAACCGAGCATCGTCGGGTTCGGCCCGGAGATCCGCAGCCTCGACAGCCCCCAGCACGCGCATGCCATCGGGGAGATGATCGCAAGCATCGGCAACCGGGCCCGAGGCGCCGCCTCCCACGAGCACCCCGACGTGCCCCGCTTCCGAATCCCCATCAGATATGGGAGCTACGACACCTAGGTCGCGCTGATCTTCGCACCCCTCCGGCGATTCTCCATTTCAGCCACGAAAGTAAGGAATAGCTCGGACGCACGTCAACACCAGTTGGGACCCTCTTGTGGCCGGCGGGCGGCGGCGCGGCGGGGTGTGGCGTTGCCCTAGTGTTCAGGGTCTGGAGACCCGACCGACGGAGGTGGCACGATGTCCAAGTATCTGCTGGCAGTCAACTACACCCTCGACGGAATCCGAGGGTTACGGAGCGAGGGTGGCTCGGTCCGGGTTGCTGCGGCAACATCGCTCGTCGAAAGCGCCGGCGGCAGCCTCGAGTCCATCTACTTCGCTTTCGGAGAGACGGACGTCTACGTGATCGCCGAGTTCCCCGACGAGGTGTCGGCGGCGGCGGCAGCACTGGCCGTCTCGGCTGGTGGCGGGGCGACAGCCCGCACCACCGTGCTCCTTAGCGCAGAACAGGTCGACGCCGCCGCGCAGAAGGAGACCACCTACCGTCCCCCCGGCTCCTGATTCGCCGTCGGCGAGTCAGACCGCTCGGCGTTCTCCATGACGACCCTGCACGATCGGCCGAATACCGCCTTGCTCGTCATCGACGTCCAAAACGGGGTGGTGGCCAACGCCTACAACCGTGACGGCGTGATCGCGAACATCAACTCCCTCGTAGACAGGGCTCGCGCAGCTGAAGTGCCTGTCGTGTGGATCCAGCACTCCGACGACCATCTCCAGGTGGACAGTGACGACTGGCAATACGTGCCGGAACTCGTCCGACGCGATTCGGAGCCTCTCGTCCACAAGAGCTACGGCGACTCGTTCGAGGGCACCGAACTGGAGGCGTTGCTCGCCGAGCGCAGGGTCGGCGAAGTGATCGTCTCCGGCGCCCAGACCGACGCGTGTATCCGCTCGACCATCCACGGAGCCTTCGTTCGCGGCTACGACGTGACGTTGGTCGGCGACGCACACACGACGGAGGACCTCAGCGAATATGGCGCACCGGCCCCCGACAAGGTGATCGCGCACACCAATCTCTACTGGCAAGAACAGAGCGCGCCCGGGCGCCGCGCCGGGACCGTCGACACGGCCGAGGTGAGTTTCGAGTCCACCGGCGAGGTGAGGGGCCCGTCACTTCTGGAGTGAGAAACCACCGTGTACGGTCGCTTTCTCACTCCAGAACTTCGGCCATCTTGGGCGAGGTGGAGCCCCCAGGGCCGTTCGGGACGTGTGCCTGGTTGACTAGCTGGTTCGAGCCGGCGCGGGCCAGGCGGCCAGTCCAGGCCGGCGCGGCGTGATGTTGCCGTGCCTGTGCCGGCTTTCACTCACGGCCTGCTCGTGCGCCCAACGCAGCATCTCGCGGCGCGGGTCCTTCGCCACGGGGGTGTCGTCGACCCAGAGGCCGGCGTCGATCGCCGCCAGCCGCACCTCGTCACCGACTTCGCCCAGGAGCCTGACTTTGACGAACTGCTGCCCGTCGGCTGCACGGGAAGCGAGCTCGGCTGGCGTCACCACAACCGCTTCCGTGCCGGCGACTCCAGCAGCCGCCACCGCGAGGTCGACCGTGGACTTTGGCACACCATCGCCAACACAGATGGCCACGGTGCGAAGGGGTCGGTAGCGAAACACATTGGATTCGGCCACAAGGCCGCTCCCGTCGATGGCCTTGCCCATCTCGGCCCAAGCCTGGCGGCAGCCTGCAATAAACGCGGAACGGTCGTCGTCCTCGGCAGGCTCCCACCACCCAAGGCTCGCCACGTAGTTCGGACCACCTGCCTTCGCGGCCGGCCCCACGACCGAGCGCTTCCAACCGCCGAAAGCCTGCCGGCGGACGATCGCCCCCGTGATCCCCCTGTTGACGTACAGGTTCCCGGCTTCGACGTTCTCCCGCCAGTGCTCGACCTCTGCAGGATCGAGCGCGTAGATTCCCGC
>JBEKMC010000088.1:0-17159 GCA_050008715.1 Acidimicrobiales bacterium
ATTGCATCGAGGGTGGCAGGTGTGCGCCGAAGTACCGCCTTTCCCTCGTCGAGAGAGAAGTTCATGCTCCGTTGTCACCTCCTTGGATGAGAGGTCTCGTGATGGTGACCGCAACCGGTACGAAGGTACCTCCGTATTCACCGCCGCGATGCGGTCTGGGGGTGTTCGCCTTCCTCGTCGTCTACGTCGCCGCCCCCACCGCTCGTTCGTGATCCCATGCGCGAGCTGTGGCAGCTGGCCATGGCGCAACTCTGAGGGTTTCGGGTAGATCGGGTGCCCAGCATCCGGGTTCACCACCAACTCGAAACCTGGGTGCACGTGCCGACAGAGGTCCGGCGGGCCCGCCCAGAACGCTCCGTACCGAGTCGGCGGAGGACGTCAGCCATGAGTACATACTCGGCGTTACGCCATAAGTTGGACGTCACGGCCCGGTCGGCCGGAGAGGAGTGTTTCGAACCCATGTCCGACTCGGCGTCACCGAGCGCTGGGCGAGGCGAGCCGTCCGCCGGCGGCGCAGCGGTGGTGGACGGGCTCGTCGGCCGCGCCGACGAGCTGGCGACGATCCTCGCGAAGGCACGAGAGGTCGCCGACGGGCACCCCTGGGTCGTCTGGATCGAGGGCGAGGCCGGCTCCGGGAAGACCTCGTTGCTCCGGGCGGCGCTACGCCAACTGCCCGAGGGCTACCGGGTGCTGACAGGAGAGGCCGACGAGCTGGCCACGGACATTGCCTTCCAGCTGGTCGAGCAGCTGGGCGTGACCGCCGACGTCGGTGCCTTTCCCACCGGCATTGAGCTGTTGCAGCTGTGGGGGACAGAGTCGGAGCGAGGGCCAATCGCGGTTGCTGTCGAGGACCTCCACTGGGCTGACAGCGACTCCCGCCTTGCGCTGCTCACGGCCGTCAAGAGGCTTCGCCATGACCGTGTGCTCGTCCTCGTGACGAACCGGCCTGCCGAGGGAGTCGCCGACGGATGGGAGCGGTTCGCCCTCGACGGCGAGCGCTGTGAGCTCGTACCGGTCGGCACGCTCTCGTCGAGCGACGTCGGCGAGATGGCCCGGCGGAGCGGGATCGATCTCACGCCGGCCTCCGCCGAGCGGCTCTTCCGCCACACCGGCGGCCTTGCGCTCTACGTCCGGACCCTTCTCCGCGAGCTGTCGCCCGAGCGGCTGAACGCCCCCGAGGGCGAGCTGCCCGCTCCCCGCTCGCTCGCCTCGACCACGGTGGCTCGCCTCTCCGAGCTTTCTCAGCCGGCCCGTGGGCTCGCGGCCGCCCTCGCCGTCGTCAACCACCGGGTGTCGCTCCCAGTCGTGGGGCGCGTCGCCGGCCTCGATCAGCCGGCCCAGGCGCTCGACGAGCTCGTCATGACGGGCTTCGTGGTCGTGACCGACGACGAACCGCCCGCGGTGGAGTTCGTGCACCCCCTCTACCGGGCGGCCGTCTACGGCGACCTCGCACCGAGCCGCCGCCAGGAGCTACACCGCCAGGCGGCGGAGGTGGTCGTCGGCGAGCTGGCGCTCGCCCACCGGGTGGCAGCGGCCGATGTCGCCGACGACAAGCTGGCTGAGCTCCTCGACGCCGAGGGTCGCAGAGCTCGCGAACGGCACCGCTGGACGCTGGCGGCGAAGTACCTCCTGTGGTCCTCGGAGCTGAGCTCGCGGTCGAGCGACGCCGAGCAGCGGCTCCTTCGTGCCGCCCGCGTACTGGTCGAGGAGGGCCGCCTCGGCGAGGCCGAGGAGATGCGGCCGCGCCTCGAGGCGTGCAGGCCGAGCCCCTTGCGGAGTCTCGTGCTCGGAGGGCTCGCCGCCAGCCTCGGCGAGCAAGACCTCGCCGAGGCACTCCTCAACGAAGCTGCGGAGCCGGTCGCCGGGGGCGAGGTCGACCGCGGGCCGCACGTCGAGATCCGCGCCGCCGCCCTCGCCGGTCTGGGCATCCTCTACCTCGCCGAGGTCCGGCCCGCCGACGCCTTCCATGCGGCCGAGACGGCCCTCAGCCTTTCTCCAGAGGACCCCGACGTCGAAAGGAAAGCCACCGGCCTGGCCGCCTTCAGCCTGTCGCTCCTGGTCGGAGCCAAGGCCGGTGTCGAGCGAATCGACCGGCGGCTCCCCGCACGCAGCGACGACGTCGCGCCCGAGGACGTCGACCTGCTCGCCACCCGTGGCTCGCTCGCGTGGTGGTCCGGCCGGCTGCACGACGCCCTCGCCGATCACCGGACGCTCGTGCGCCTCGCCCGTGTGCAACCGACGGCCCAGCTGCCGATCGCCCACGTCCGGATCGCCGAACTGCTCTATGAGCTCGGCGAATGGGACGAGGCGCTTGTGCATGCGCACGTCGCCATCTCGCTCGCGGCCGACGTCGGGGGCGACATGTGGGTCGCCGAGGCACATCTCGCGATCGCGTGCGTGCTCGCCTCCCGAGGCGAGTTCGCCGCCGCCGACGAGCACGCCGAGCTCGCGCCCCTTGGGGTAGTCGGGTCGGCCGGCGAGCACGAGGCCATGTTCCGCCTCTGGCAGGGCGTTCGGGCGCTGGCGCGAGGCGACACGACGGCGGCCGCGGCGGCCCTCGGGCCGATGGGCGGTGTCGGTGAGGCGAGCACGGCCGCCTTTGCCGTGCTGCGGGAGGCGCGCCTTCTCGGACTCGGCGTTGTCTGGTGGCCGCGGGTGATCGCCGCCCTCATCGACGCCGGGGACCTCGAGCACGGCAGCGAGCAGCTGGAGGAGTTCCGGGGCGTCGTGGTCGAGCGCCAACTCGGCTTCGCCGCCCCGCTGGCGGGGCTGCAGGCCCGCCTCGACGCCGCCGGGGGGGATGCGGAGGCTGCAGCCGAAGGCTTCCGGCAGGCGATCGCTGCCTTTGGGCGGGACGACCTCCTGCTGGACCGGGCGCTCCTCCACCGAGCCTTCGGCCGCCTGCTGCTCGCCCGGGGCGAGCGCCATGAGGCGGTCGACGAGTTCCGGACGGCCCACGAGCTCTTTTCGCGTGTCGGGGCTGCCGCCTTCGTCGGCCAGATCGATGCCGACCTGGCGGGAGCGGGGATGGCAGTCCCGAGGACCGGCACCCGCGCCTCCCGATTCAGCCTCACCGAACGCGAGAGCGACGTCGTCGCCCTCGTGGCCAAGGGGCTCACCAACACCGAAGTGTCCGCCCAGCTCTACGTGAGCATCAACACGGTCGAGTACCACCTCCGCAACGTCTTTGCCAAGCTCGGCGTGAAGTCACGCCGGGAGCTGCGCGCCGTCGCCCCCTGAGCTGGCCCGCGGTGACGCTGGGGGCGAGGACGGCGCTCCGCCCCTTCTCCTTCCCCACCGCGTCCCACGGATCTCCCCCATGAATCCGTGAGACCGCTGACCTGGGGATCCCACGGAGACGAGCCGGAAAAGACTACGGAACATCCGTGGGGTGTCCGGACCGCCTGAAGCGCACCCTGACGTCATGGAGATCATCCTCAGCGTCACCGTGAGCCCGAGCGGCCAGCTGAGCGGCACCGCACGCCTCGCCACCGGCGAGGCCGAGGTGGTCTTCACCGGGGCCATGGAACTCGTGGCCCGCATCGAAGCCCTGTGCGAACGCGCGGCGAACGGAAAGGAAGCCCAGCAATGACCAGTACCCCAACATCCCCCGAGACACCCCCGCCTCCCGGCGAGGATGGGGTCTCGAAGCGCCGGCCGCTACGGCGGTCGGGACCCGTGAAGCTCCTGCTGGCGGTGGTCGCAGCCACCCTCGCAGTGCTCCTTGTCATTCCGAGGACGTCGGTGTCAAGCGATGTCTCCTACGAGCTACCGAAGGCGACTCTCGGGGCCGCCGCGGTGCCACGGCTCGGTATGAGCGCCTCAGAGTGCGAACAGCCGAGCATCGTCCCGCCGTCCACCTGGACGAGCGGCTCGCAGGCGGCCTCGGCGCGGCTCACCTCGGCCGCGACATCGCGCGTCGGCGGTGACGAGCCGTTCAGCTTCAACGATGTCTACGACGGCGTGATGTCGAACCTCTGGAGCGGTGCCGTCAACTATGGCGAGAACGCCTACCTCGGCTGGATCATGGGGGCCATCTTCGGTGGCAGCTCCGGCTCCATCGACCCCGCCCAGGTGCAGCAGGACTTCCAGCAGGTGTCGAGCCAGCTCAACAACCTCTCGCAGGCTCAGTACGACGACTGCACCGCCATCATCGACACGCTCCAGGCCATGCAGTCCGACACGGACTCGGGCCTGTACTCCAACTTGGCCGGGCAGATGGCCGATCAGCTGGGCGCTCTGCAGACCTACCAGGACGACTTCAACTCCATCCTGTCGACGCTGCAGGCCAACGGTGGCAACGGCAGCGACCTCTCGTCGGACGAGAAGGCCGACCTCGAGGACATGATCAACGGCAACCAGGACGGCCTCCTCGGCATCGTCAACACCATCAACGACAAGGAGGTCGGCGGCCAGCCCGGTGCTGACGGCATGGTCTCCTTCTACGACAAGGTGCTCGTCGACAAGTACGACTACGACCCGTTCCGGACCCACCTCTTCCCGGCGGCCTTCGTGGACGAGGCGGCGGCGCAGCAGCAGTACTACTCCAACCTCATGGCGGAGGCCGCCTACCTCTACGCCAACGTCGAGCACCTGAGCTGGACCGACGGCACCTACAGCCACAGCCCCAACTCGCAGGCGATCACGTCCTTCCTCGGCATCGTCCAGCAGGACGTGCAGTCGTGGACGTCGGCCTTCGCCGACGGCCCCGTCGGCGACGGGACGCCCAACTGGGTGAGCCAGCTACACGGCTTCGGCATCGGCGCCATTCCGGCCAATACCGTCCTCGACTACCGCAACCAGAGCGACCCCATGCTGTGGACGACGACGCCGGCCAACCTCACCGGTGAGCCGACCGGACAGACGCCGTACTACTGCGGCGAGGCGGTGCAATTCTGCTTCGACCACACCTTTGCCAAGGTCACTTTCCGCCCCGGCGGCATCCAGATCTGGGCACCGGTCGACACCCACCTCGTCCCGGCCTCGCCCGAACCGATCGCGACCATGGTCAGCGACGCTGGCTACGACGGTCTCTCCGGCTGGCGCGTGCCGACGACAGCGGATATCAACACGCTGCAGGCCGGCTCCACCGGCAGCCTCGGCACTTGGGGCCCGGCGAATTCCCTGGACATGTTCGCCCCGGCGACGTTCACCTCCCACTACGGCGGTGCGGACAAGCAGATGTCGGAGATCTTGCCGATCCTCGTGAACAACGGGAGCGCGGCGAGCCCCAGCTACACGGTCGGCGTCGCCCAGCCGACCGACGATACCCTCACCTACCCCGACCTGCAGCTCGCTGACGGGACGGAGAACGACCTGGCAGGACGGGTCTTCCTCGTGGAGGACTTCCAGCCGACGACGCCGCCTCCGAGCAACGGACCGCCTGCCGACCTTTCGAGCGGTGCTCGGCCCGCCCACGGAGTCCCGGCGCCGACGGCCCGCAAGGTTGGCGCCTCGACGGTGGGCGTGGCTCCCGTCAACTATTCGACTCCGTCGGCGTGCACCGGCAACGTCTACACCGTGCCCGCCGGCGTCGGCTTCGTGCAGATCACTGCGGTGGGAGGCCACGGGACCGCAGGGTTCCTGGACGGGAACGCCGTCTCAGCAGGCGGCGCCGGTGGCCTCGTCGGCGAGATCCTCCCCGTCACCGCTGGCGGCAAGCTCTACGTGCAGGTGGGCGGCTCCGCAGGCGCTTCGGGCAAGAACTACCTCGGCGGTCTCGGGGGCGGTGGCGATGGCGGGTTCACCCAGTCTCTCGAGCACGGCGACACGAGTGGCGGCGGCGGCGGCATGTCGTTCGTGAGCTCCTCGCCCCAGTGCCAGACGAGCCAGTCCTGGTTGGTCGTGGCCGGCGGCGGCGGTGGCGGCGGGAGCGGCCTCGGCTGGAAGGGCTACCCGATGCTCGACGGTGGCCAGGGCGGCGACGGCTGCGCCGACACGACCGCCACCTGCACCGGAGCCACCTCCGGGAGCCAGCAGAGCGGCGATTCCGAAAGCGGCGGAGCCGCCGGTCAGCCCGCTCCGAGCAACCTCGGTGGCAAGGGTGGAACCAACGGTTACACCTTCGCTGAGCCGGGATCGAGCGGTTGGATCGGCGAGGGCGGCGAGGGCGGGTCGTACGACTCGAGCTTCTACAGTGGCGGTGGCGGCGGTGGCGGTGCTGGCTACTTCGGTGGCGGCGGTGGCGGCGGTGCCGGTTTCAACGCTGCCGGTGGCGGCGGTGCCGGCGGTGCCAGCTTTGCCATCCCCGGCGGCGAGGGCATCTCCTTCGGGGTCGCCCCGAGCAGCGTGTGGAACGGGTACGTCACCATCACGCCGGTCACCCAGCCCTACCCGACGCTGACGATCTCCGCCAGCACGACGAATCCCACCTGGGGAAACCCGCCGGTCCTCACTGCGACGGCTCCCGCGTACGCAGAGGGTCAACTCAGCTTCTACGACGACGTCAACAGCGGCTGTGAGGACACGAGCAGCCCGCAGGCGAGCTGTGTGGATCTCGGCACCGCTCCGATCGAGAACGGCGTCGCCGCCTTCACGCCCGCGGCCAACCAGCTCTCGATCGGCGACCACGAGATCGAGGCGTACTACGCGGGCAACAACAACTACACGAGCGGCTGGTCGAGCCCGGTCACCGTCAGCGTCTCCAAGGCAGAGCCCGATATGACGCTCTCGATCCTCGGCACTCAGCTTCCGGCTGGGACGCAGCCGACCTCGCTCGTCGTCCAGATGCCGGCTGACGCAACCGGATCGGTCGGCTTCTACGACGACGTCAACGGTGGTTGCGACGGGAGCACGGGACCCGGGACGGCCTGCCAGGGTCTCGGCCTTGCTCCGATCGTGGACGGATATGCCACGATCACGACGCTCAGCCCGACCCTCGGGAACGGCACCCACGAGATCCACGCCGCCTACGGAGGCGACGCCAACTACAGCCCATACGAGTCCAACCCCGTCCAGGTGACGATCGGGCTCTCTGCGGGTGCGCCGTCGACGACGCTGACGGTGGCGGCGAACTCCCGGGTCGGCGCCGGCATCGTGACGGTTCACGGCACGGCCAACGCCTTCACCACGGTCTGGCTCCACGAGCGCAGCCTCGGGTCAGACACCTTCCGCACGGTGAAGGCGCAGGTTGCGAGCCACGAGGGAACCTACATGTTCCACGTCTCCATCACGAGAACCACCGAGTTCTATGTGAGCGCCGTCGACGGCAGCCGCTCCTCGGTGGCAACGGCCCGGGTGCTGAGGCCCCACCGGCGGGCGTCGGTGGCCGGCAAGTAGTGCCCGTGGTGGCGTAGAACACGGGAGACACGGCCGCCCCCGGGCGTCGCGACAGCGGAGTCGCGGGGTCCGGGGGCGGCGGCGCGCTCGCGCATCTGTCCCCCGGCCGACCGAGGCGCCCTCTCGCGCTTCGGCGGCCGTCGAGCGTTCATCCATGAGGTGGCGGCGCGTCGGCAGGCGGAGACCCTCGACACGGCGCCATCGGCCACCGGGACCGCCGGTGAGCCGTCTCGCCTCGAACCAGCGGTTCACACCCCAGTTGCTGGCCGTCGCAATAGCGTGGCCGTGACGAGCGGTGCGGTCGGCTGACGAGGACAGGTATGCGAGGTCGCCCTTCGTGTCGGACCCTCCAATCCCGCGGCATGTGGATGTCTCGATGACTTGCAGCGATGGTTCGCCGGAGTCCGCAATGGTCTCCCTTTGAAACACGTTCGCAAGGTGCCAGTCGGCGGTTCGAGTCCGCCCACCTCCACAAGATCGCCGTATTCGAACTCCGACCTGGAAAAGAGCACATCGAACGGCTCGTGACAGGAGTAGCCGGCAATCTTCCCATCGCGTACCTCGATGCGCTTGAACACGGCCTGGTTGAACCGGCGCCGCGTCTGGGATGATGCACGTGCGTACGCCTTGGCGCAGTTGGTGGCGAACCGCATGGCCGTCTCGAGGATCTCCTGCCAATCGGCGAGGTTGGCGTCGACCGTCGCGAGACCCTCTTGGGCAGAGCGGATGTCGTTCCCGAGGCGGGCCTGCTCGGCTTTGAGCACGGCGACGTCGATAGCGCCGGCGTAGTAGGCGTCGAGCAGCTTTCGCCGCTCGGTCTCGGCCTTGGCGAGCCCGCGCGTGAGGAACTCTCGTTCAGCTGCGCTGCGATGCTGGCGGGCGGTGACCTCTGCTGTCAACTCCTCGCCGAGCCGTGCGAGCCAGGACTTCGGGAGCTGGATCTGCGCGTAGAGATGTTCGACTTGGGACTCGAGGTCACCGGCGGCGACGTACGGCTCACGGCACCCGGTCGGGTTGCGGTTCTTCTGCCCGAGGCAGTACAGGTACTCGTAACGCCCCTTCGAGAGCTGCACCGAGAGGCCACGTCCACACACGCCACAGAAGAGGCTGCCCTTCAGGTAGTGGTTGTGGCGCCGTTCCCGCGTTCCTCTTGCCGCCCGGGCGGCGAGGAGATCCTGCACGCGATCGAAGCTGGCGGTGTCCACGAGCGGCTCGTGCAGGCCCGGGTAGTCGATCCCGTCCCAGGAGACGGTGCCGGCATACGCCCTGTTCGAGAGGATGTCCGCCAGGGCCGAGGTCCCGATCGGCCCGACGGGCCGGTCGCGCCTTGCCCGATTGCGAAGGCCACGGTGGGCGAGCTCCTGGGCGAGCCGCTCGATCGTCCATTCGCCCGTGGCGTACAGCTCGAAGGCGGCGGTGATGAACGGAGCACGTTCAGGGTCCGGGACGATGTGGGCGACCTGACGGCCGCCGATGCATTCCCGCACATTCAGGTAGCCGAGCGGGGCTGAATGAGGCCAGCCGCCCATCTTGGCCTTCTGGCTCATGCCCTTTTTGATCTCCGAGGCGAGGTTAGCCGAGTAGAACTCGGCCATGAGGGCGTGAATGCCTTCGACGAGCCGCCCGGAGGCGGACTCCTCCAGGTTCTCGGTCACCGAGACGAGCGAGACTCCCCGGCGCAGCAAGAGCGCCCGGATGGCGACGTGGTCCTCCAGGTTGCGCGCCAGGCGGTCGACCTTGTGGACGACGACGGCGTCGACGTCGCCCTCCTCGGCAACGCGGGCGAGCATCGCCTTCAGCTGAGGCCGGTCGGCCGATCGGGCGGACTCGCCCCGGTCGGAGTACTCCTCGAGCAGATCCCAACCTCGGTCGCGGAGATGGCAGACGCACGCCTCGCGCTGGGCGGGGATGGAGAAGCCCTCCTCGCCCAGGCCGTTCTCGGCCTGCTCTCTCGTCGAGACCCGTAGGTAGATCACGCAGCGCATGGCATGCTCCTTTGTCGCCGATCCATCCATGAGGGCTCGTCGGCGGCTCAATTGCAAGCCCTTGCCGTCAGCCCGTCTCTTCGTCCCGCTCGTCGCCCGTGCCGTGGGGAGCGGCTGTCGCCAGGCGCGCCGCCGAGGCGGCCGGGCGGGGCCATACGGCCAGCTCGGCGAGGCGCAAGCGGGCGTCGTCGGCACCGAGGGGAGCCCAGACGGCCTCGGCCGGCGTGCGTGCGGAGACCTGCGTCGTCGTGGCCGCCGCCAGGCCCTCGCCCGAGAGCGCCGCACGTACGCCGGCCTCCCGTCGGGGACTGGGCACGACGACAAGGAGCCAGAAGGCCACGCCCCAGGCCGATTCGAGGCGGGCGTAGTCGCTCGCCTTCCGTGCCAGACGCCAGAGCGGCTCGGAGCCACGGTCGTACTCGAGGCAGAAGGTGAAGGTGGCGCCGCCCTCGCTCCACACGCCGAGCCCGTCGGGGCAGACGACCTCGCCGAGGACCTTCTTGCAGTAGGCCTCGCCCCACCACGTCTCGAGCTCGGCACCGGGCGTCGTCCTGGCGGCGGCGGCGAGGTGGACGAAGAGGTCGTTGGCGCCGATCGTGTGGGCAAGGCGCTGGCTCGTGGCGATCGAGAACGCCTGGTCGGTCCGCCAGCGGATGTTCACCTCCTTGTCCGGGTGGTCGCTTTCCATCGCGGCGACGACGAAGGCGCCGAGCCGGTCGAGGACGTAGTGGTACTCGGCTTCCCGCCCGTTGCGCAGGGGTCGGAAGCGTTCCACGAGACGCAACCCGTGAAGGCGTGTCATCCGGTGCTGGGCGGTGTTCAGGTCTGAAAAGAACATGACACGCAGCTGGCTCGTCGTGAGCACTCGATGCCATCGGAGGAGACGAAGTATCTCCCGGTCCCTGTCGGTGAGCGAGCACGCCACGTCGATGAGCAGCTGACGGCCGACCTGCCGGTGCCGCCGGCGGGAGGAGGACGACGAGATCATGAAGAAAGACCCATACAGTCGGGGACGACCAGTGGCGAGGGTGAAGGGCGCCTGACGTGCGAGGAGGCCTCCCCAGACCCCGACCGCTCAAGGGTGGCGGGAGAACGGACGGGGGATCGGTCGGGGGATCGGTCGGGCCGACGGTTGCCTCGATGCCCCATCTTCCGGGCGGAGTCGGTCGAGCACGCATCGCGGGGGACCTCGTACACCTCGACTGCCAAGGAGAGGAACGCCCGGGCGAGTGGGCGAAGCGACCCAGGCTGGGGCGGTGCAACCTTGTGGCGGCTGCGAGCGCACCCGTCGTCCAAGCGGCTCCTTGATCGCCGCTCACCATCTGACGGGGGAGCCGCATGTCGAGACGATTGACGAGCACGTTCAGCGGCATTCAGGTGACAATCGGCTCCCTCCGATACGTCTCTCGTCGGGTGAAGGTCAGGTCCTGAACGACCTTGTGGACGCTGGAGGTACCCCGGTTCCTGAGCTGTCGAATGCTGAGGTGCTGGCCTCGTGCCGGAGGAGGCAGGTGGCTCCCCGGACTGCTTGGCTCCGGCTGACGATCCCGGGGTCACGGTTCAGGCCCCTGCCGCTTCCGCAAGAATCTTGGCGCATCCGATCCGAACCGAGTATGCCAACAGCGGTACGGGGTCGTCCCGATGCCTTCCGGAGGCTGCGATCGGTGGATTGTCAGGCCGGCGTCGTCGAGACGACCGAGCCGGTGTTGTAACGTCCCCTCGGGCAATCGGGATGCGCACGGGCTGCTTCGATGGCGGCCGCCTCGTGCTCGGCGAGAAACGCGAGCAGCTGGGCTCGGCCGGCGAGTGTGGGTCCTTGATCTTTGGTCTGCCAGTCACTTTCCTCCTTGCGGTCAGGGATTCGATCGCGGCGACGCGCCACTTGGCGTCGAGAGACTCGGTCGTTCCATCTCTACTAGCGGTTTGAGAGGCCCGATTTCGGACATATTCGCCCGTCGTGCCTCCCAGCCATGAGAAGGGCCGGAGTCAAGTGATCCGGGAGACTTACTCCCGCTCCCGGTAGACGCCTCCAGCGGAGCGCAGGCGGGGGTGGAGCCAGCGCCTCGCCCGTAACCTGACTTTCGCCGCCGTGGAGGCGGGAGCGCGCGTCGTGCGGCGCTTCGCCGAGGAGGTCGGCGCCTACCCGTGGGAGTGGACGTCGGCCGACCTCGACAGGTTCATGGCCCAACTGCGTGCAGAACGGGACCTCGCCCGATCGACGGTGCGCAGCTGCGGCCCTTATCGTCGGATGGTTCTGCAGCTTTGTGTGCGACCCGGCCTATGTGTTTCTGACAGCTCTGCCTCGAGACCTTCCGCACCGTGGCCGTGCAGATCTGCGCAGCCGAGAACCTCCCCCGGCACGGCTTACGCGGCGAGGCGCGGCCCTCCAGGCGACCGCTCACCAAGCAGGAGTGCCAGCGGCTCGTCGGCGGCTGCGGACGAGCGGGCCGTCGCCGTTCGCCACAGAGGCGCCAAGGGCTCCGTACCCGCCTCCGGGACGCCAGCATCCTGAAGGTCGCCTACGCGGCCCACGGGATGGTGCGTCCGAGCACGTGCCTTCGCCAGAGGTGCGGGCGCTGCGGGAGATCACCCGCTATCGCAGGACCCAGGTGGTCGTGCGCGGCCAGGAGATCCGGCGCCTCGACAAGAGCCTCGGCGAAGGCGGGGATCTTCGAGCGCATCTTCCCGAGCGCCATCCCGGCCAGCACCGCCGCGGGCGCTTCGCCGACCACCACGGAGCCGTGGCACGGGTGATCCTCGACCACATCGACTTCCTCGATGCCGCCATCGCCCACTTGGACGAGGAGGTGGTGGCGCGGCTCGGGGCCCTTTCGAGCGGCAGTAGAGCTGCTCCAGACGATCCCCGGAGTCGGTAGACAGGTGGCGGAGGTGATCGTCGCCGAGACCGGAGCTGACATGTCTCGTTTCCCGAGCGCCGCCCATCTCGCCGCCTGGGCGGGGGTCGCACCCGCCAACTACGAGTCGGCTGGCAAGCGCCGCCAGGCCGGCACTCGTCACGGCGGCACGTGGCTGCGGCGCGCCCTTGTCGAGGCCGGAAAGTCCGCCGGGCGCACGAGGGGCATCGGGGCAGCAGTACCGCCAGATCGCCGCTCGCCGCGGTGGCAATAAGGCAGCGATCGCAGTCGCCCATTCGATCTTGGTGATCGCCTGGCACGTGCTTTCGACGGCACAGACCTACGAAGATCTCGGAGCCGACTACTTCGCCAGCCGGCGCAGTCCCGAGGCCGAGACCCGGCGACTCGTCAAGCGTCTTCAGGCCCTCGGCCACGAAGTCACGCTCACCTCGGCCGCGTAACTGAAGCGGATCCGAGTCGAGGCCGGCCCCTGCGGGGATGCGGCCCGCCCGCTTCGCGCGCCCGAGCGTCGCGAATACACGGGGCATTCCATCCCTATTCACGCGTTGAGGCTGTTCGGTGGCGGTTTGCGGAACCGCAAGACGAAGGACCGGCCGTAGCGTCGCGACTTGACAGATGAGGCATCCGCGTTCGGTGTGCGGGTCGCAACCAATCCTTCAACTTCTTCGACGCTGAGCCTTGGTGGCATCGATCGCGCCCGGCCGACGGCGGCCCAGGCGTCGCATCCCATGCGAAGATGATGCCCGTGTCTGGTTCAGACTTTGAGGCCCCAGCAGCGAGGGGCCGAACCCGGACCGATCGTTCCGGCATCGGTAGTGCAGCTCGGACTGTCGTGATAGCGCTGGCCTTGGTTGTCGTAGGTCTTGGCGCCTTCCTGGTCGGGCGCGCGACTGCACCGTCAGCAGGTCCAGTCACGACGCCGACGTCGACCGCCACGCTTCCGCCAACCTCAGCGCCAGCAGCGGTCGAGGTGGTCATTCCACGCTCGATTGTCCGCGAGTCGGAGAAAGCCGCAAAGGTTCAGCTCCGGAGCGACGGCTTTATGGTTCGAGCTGTGGTGCACTGGGCCAGCGACATCATTCCCTCTGGCGTTGTGATGGACACGGTCCCCGCGCCCGGGAGCCTCGTTCCTCGAGGTACCGCCGTATACCTGGTCGTGTCGTCCGGCCCGAAGCGCCCCTAACGACGCTGTTGCCCGCCCGCTACCACTCCGGAGGACTTTCTGCTGGTAGCGGGCAGCACGAGCGGCTTGACCTTTGCGGCCACTCGGCGTACCCTCAAAGTCACCGGCACCCGGAGCGGTGCTCCGGCGGAACTGGAAGGAGAACCGCATGCGTATGCGTGTTCGATTGTTCCTCGTGCTCGGTGGAGTTCTGACGGTTCTGCTTACGTCGACTGCCTGGGCTGTCGTCACTGAGACGACAGCCCAGGCGACAGCATCCACTGGATATATTTACGAGCTGACGACGGGTCCCTATGGGTCGACATATATCGACAACTGCGTTGACTCTGTCATCGCAAACGTGGCTCAGAACCGGGCTTACATCGAGTAATACCGATCCTCATCGATGCAACACAAGTTATGCGTACAACATGCCCGGTGGATATATCGGCGCCAACGCCGATGGCTATATAAACGGCTCATACTGTGGCAGCACGGGTTTCTACTACAATTCTGGCCCAGCGTCAGGCTTCGGCGTCGGAGCTCAGCTCTGCTCGAATCCGGCGGGATCGCAGGTGTTTGACACTGTTGCCACAGGGACGATCTGGGATTATGCAGCACCTGGCAGTATGTATATACGAATTCCCTCACTTCTCCAAACCAAAATTATTAGCAAGCCCGTGCCTGCACGACGGTGTAGCTGGCGTCAGGATTGCCTAGGAGGTTAGATTGCTATGAGGGTCCTGCCAAGGGGAGTCTTGCATTACAGGCAGGGGACTTGGATCGGGCTATCGGCGTTCAGCCTTGCGGTTCTCGTCGGTGCCACAATCGGTGGTGGCTTGTTCAGCAGTGCAGCTTCGGCGTCACATCGGGCCGCGCCATCTGTAGGTCGGATTCCTCAGTCGGCATTCCAGAACGGACACCTGAATCCGAGCTTGGTACCTGATTTCGTGCCAGCACTGAATCGGCAAGGCAACGTGATCGGCTATGTCAGCAAGTCAGATATCCTGCCCCCGGCCACCGGCCCTGGAGGGTTCGCGTTACATGCAAGTCCCGCTTCAACCGGCGCCATTCCGGTCTACGACCTTCGCTGACACATGTCGTGGGCCACATGGTGCCCGGGATCGGATTCGTGCCAGTCGGGACTCCGATACCAAGGGGTGAGATACCGGCTGATAGCCCCACTGTAACGACCACGACCGAGGTGGCTGGACCGTAGTAGCCCCGGCAGTAGCGGTGCGAGCCAGTCATGGTGTCGGGCGCGCTGAAACTAATTCGAGCCGTCTTCGCAGGTCCGCCGGGTTCGAATAAGAGATCGTCTTCTCCACAACTGTTGTCTGAATGACAACATCGACCCAGCTCAGGCGGTGTTCGCGTTGTGTCCGCTTAGGTTGGTCGAGGTTCGCTTTGGGAGTTTCCCGCAGCGGCTCCACTTTCAACGAGCGATGTCAGCAGGTCCTCCATCGCGTCGAAGCTCGCGTCCTGTCCGTTGTCGTCGTTGCTCTGTATCGCAGCTTCGTGCGCCCTGGCCATGTGAGCACGGCCCGCCCTGTCGCGGAACGTCATGGTGATCGTCAGCGTCGTTACGCCGTCGACTTCGCTCAGAGAATGGGTCTCTGTTGCCCACGCATCTGGCCATCCTTCGAAGAGCCAGGTGTTGACCAGCCGAGTGGGTGGGTCGATCTCCAGGTACGTGCCCCGGAACGAGCACTCCATGCCGTCTGGGGTCACGAAGATGCTGTGGAAGTCGCCTCCGACGCGCAAGTCGATCTCACAGATCGTCATCCGGTCGCCTCCTGTAGCCCCCCAGCGGCGCACGTGCTCCGGTCTCGTCAAGACGTCGAACACGAGTGCGATCGGAGCATCGAACCTTCGAGTAGTGACGATCTCGAGTTCACTCGGGTACTCGCGCACCGCGGTTCCATGCCGGTTAGTCACTGTTGCTCTCCTTGTCCTTGCAGCTCTTTGAGGTAGTCGTCCATCTGATCCAGCCGGTCGTTCATAAGCTGTTCGTACTTCGCCATCCACTCGCGCAGCGGTCGGAGGTGTGCTGGGTCCAGCCGGTACAGCCGACGACGCCCCTCCGCTCTGCACTGAACAAGTCCCGCCTTGCTCAACACTCGCAAGTGTTTAGAAACCTGGGGCTGGGACATCGATAGGTCGCTCACGATCGTTCCGACCGCCTTTTCGCCTTCAACCAGCGCGTCCAGGACCTCGCGACGGTGCTCCCCGGCAACGGCATGGAAGACGTCCGCCGACTTCAGAGCCTGAGCCATGTCCCACAATACATACCACTTTTGGAATATGTCAACCCTGGACCCGGCCGGAAGGCAGCGGCCTCCCCTGAGACTCGCCTTGACATCTCAGAGCGACGGGTGGCCGCAGATCGGCGGCTCGCGGGCATGCAAGTGTCGCCAGAATCTCGGTTCCCTCTGGGATCAGAGGGGGATCGCGGGCCTGATCGAAGGAGACATCGTGCGAGTGCGGCCGCTACCTGGGACGGTCGACAGTCACCGGGCGCTACTCAAGTGTCGCGAACTGACCGAGACCTGGCGTTCAGTGGTACCCCTGGCCTGCCATGATTTGCTTGGTGAAGCCTGATTCCGACGAGAAGGTGGCCGCCGCGGAGGTCCCAGAGGGCATCCTCAAGCACGTCCGCGCGCTCTGCTTGGCGCTACCCGAGGTCACGGTGCGCGTCGACTATTCGCGCACCAGATCGAGATCGACGGCACAGTCCTTCGACATCCGCCGAAGGTCGTTTTGCTTGCTCGTCGCAATGGCGTCACCGAGCGGCAGATCCGTGCCGCTGCTCGTGTTGCGTGCCGACCCCGTCGAACGAGAGGCATTGCTCTCCATTGGCAGTCCGTACTTCGCTCCTCGACGTGCAAGCCCCGATCGCATAGGGGTTTGGCTCAGCAAGAGCACTGACTGGGAGGAGATCCGGCAGCTCGTAACAGAAAGCTACCGGGTCCTCGCGCCCAAGAAACTCACTGCACTGCTCGACTAGCAAGCACCGAGATCCCTGATGTGCTCCAGTATTCCGGCGAACTGGATCACGGGCGCGCAGGGCGCCGACCCGGCGTACCGCGACAGTCGCGCTGCTCGCCCGGCGGAACCCGTGTCTGGCAAGCTGGCGTGCCCGTTCGTCAGGCCGACGACCGAAGGCTCCCCAAGGACCGCCTCCATCCGGTGAAGCTCGAGGGGCGACGCGACTCCTCCGCTTCCGACGCTGATTCCTGGGGAGAAACTCGTAACTTCGAAACCAGCCTTCTCCAGCGCACGCCAGGAGGCCACATTGGCCGCCACCACGGCGACAAGCACCGCGGGCGCATCAGAGTACGAGCTCCAGGAGAGGTGGGGCGCCGGTTCGCGAATCGTCCGCTTATCTCCACAGCTCCCTCCAATGTTGACTGCCGCCCCCTCGCCGACGGCAAGGACGTGCGCTGCGCCGAGAGAGCCCACATCGGATGCGACCGATTCTGCCGTGCCCCCGACCGCCGGAGCTGGGGTCTCCATGAGCGCGGCGGACTGGTCCTGTCAGGTAGTTTCTACTCCCTGAGAGCCGCCAGCCATAGACGTGGCATTCGCTCCTTGCCCGAGGTGCAGACAAGGCATGCCTGAGTTCCCTGCGATTACTCACGTAGCGCTCACGGTTACGAACCTCGAACGGAGTGTTCCTTGGTACAAGGCGCTGTTCGGCTCGGACCCGATTCTTGACGAGGACACAGGTCCGTTCCAGCGTGTCGCTTGGCTTACGAGCGGCACCGTCGTCGGCCTCACTCAGTTCCCTGATCTGAGCAGCGCTGAGCCGTTCAACGAGCGCCGGCCGGGGCTCGATCATCTGGCTTTCGGCTGTGC
>JBEKMC010000089.1:0-13880 GCA_050008715.1 Acidimicrobiales bacterium
CGCCTTGTCAACGAGCGCACGCGCCGTCGGCCGATGATCGTGGTCGTGGTCGTCGAAACCTGACCGGCGACTGCCCGGGACTCTCTCGAGGCGTTGTCCCCGTCGCCTGCTGAGGCTGGTGTTACCGTTGTTGACACTGTGGCAGTGACGAAACCAGCCGCCGGCACCCGTTCCTCGGCGCCGCGCGGCAGCTCAGGCTCCGGCGTGCGCACGCGCGCCCCGGCGTCGCGCGCGAAGGCCAGCCCCTCCGCTCGCCCGGCAAGACGGCCGGCGAACAGCCGATCGGGCGGCCACCGCCGCAAGCCGCAGCGACCGTCTCTCCTCGAGCGTGCCGTCGACCGCGTGATGTCCCTCGTGGGTGCGCAGCCGGACGACGCCTGGGGTTTCTTGCTCGTGCTGGTCGGTGTCCTTCTGGCCCTCGGCATCCATTTCGACGTCCTCGGCCCAGCCGGCACGGCCATCCGCCACGGCGGCGGCCGGCTCTTCGGATGGGGAGAGGACGTGGTCCCTGCCAGCCTCGCCGTCGGTGGCGCCCTCCTCGTGGCGCAGCGGTCGTGGTGGGGCCTCCTCGGTATCGTCAACTCGGCGCTGCTGCTCCTGGTGGCCTCCGCCGGGCTTGCCGACCTGGCCGGCGGCAACCCGGCGTTCCACTCGCCCGCCGGCCTCCTGGCAGGCGCCGGCGGCGTCGTCGGGGCCGCAGTCGGCGGTGGCATGGCCAAGGTGATCGGTGTCGCCGGCTCAGGCGTCGTGCTCGGCGCCCTCGCCTTCACGGCCATCTGCTGGCTGCTCGGCGGGCGCGTCGTCGAGGTCCTTCGAGGCGGTGCCATCGGCATCGGCCGTGCCGTACGGGGAGGCGTTTCGAAGTTCCGCCACCTCCGTCACCAGACGCTGACGAGTGCCCAGGTCGAAGCGGCGCGGCTCGCCAGCCTGAAGGCACCCGCACGGGCGGCGGCGGCGCCGGCGGTGAACACGGGGGCTGGTGGCGACGACCGGGCCGATCTCGAGCCGATGCTGCCGGAGCCGCTCGATCTCGAACCGGCAGAGCACGAGGCCGGCCACGACCCCGGACCGGCGCCGTCGGCCGTGGCGATGCCCTCCGCTCTGCGCGCGGCCGGGATGCTCGATCCCGCCTTCACCGAGGGAAAGGCGGAGCAGCTGACGCTCCCGGTGCCGCTCCCGAACGCCAACTGGCGCCTGCCCCCGGCCAAGTTGCTGAAGCGCAGCAAGGACCAGACGCACGACCGGGCGGAGATCGAGTCACGCGGGCGGGTGCTCGAGCGTGCCTTGGCGGCCCACGGCGTAGAAACCCACCTCGTCGGCTTCACCGTCGGCCCCACGGTCACTCGTTTCGAGCTGGAGCTGGGCGCTGGCGTGAAGGTGGCGCGTGTCACCAACCTGGCGAAGGACATCGCCTACGCCATGGCGTCGGCCGACGTGCGCATCCTCGCTCCCATCCCCGGGCGCTCGGCGATCGGGGTCGAGGTCCCGAACCAGAACCGCCAGCTCGTCACGCTCGGGGACGTTCTCTCCACGAATGACGCCCGCCGCGCCACCCACCCGCTCGAGGTCGCCCTCGGCCGCGACATCGCCGGACGGGCCGTGATGGTCAATCTCGCCGAGATGCCGCACCTGCTCATCGCGGGGGCCACGGGAGCAGGCAAGTCCTCGTGCATCAATTCGGTCATCTCGTCCATCCTCATGCGCGCAACCCCTGACGAGGTGCGGCTCATCCTCGTCGACCCGAAGCGGGTCGAGCTCGGGCAGTACAACGGCCTCCCGCACCTCCTGACACAGGTGGTCGTCAACCCGAAGCGGGCGGCCAACGCCCTCAACTGGGCCGTGACGGAGATGGAGCGGCGCTACGACCTGCTTGCCGAGGTCGGCATGCGGGACATCACGGGGTACAACGCCGCCGTCGACCGGGGTGACTTCGTCGTGCCGGCGGGGGATGGGGTTGGCGTTGGGGCCGGGGCCGCCGTCGGTGCGGGCGGCCGCGCCGACCTTCAGGACCGCGTCGATCTCGGCGACATGGGCGACCTCATGCGACTCGACGATCTCGACGCCTCGGACGCCTCGGACGTCGACGGTGCCGGGCTCGACGCGGACGTCGCCGGCATCGGCTCGAAGCCGATCCCCAAGTTCGAGGGCGTCGGACCCGGGAGCGTCTCGCTCCTCGGTGGAGCGCTCGTGCCGCCGGCGGCGCCCCGAGGCATTGCGGACACGGGTCCTGGCTGGACGGCACCGATGCCGGCGGCGCTGCGGGCGGGGCCGGCGATCTCAGCGTCGGGGGCGTCGGGGGCGTCGGTGACCGAGATGGCACCGGGCGTCTCGGCAAACGTGGCGGCGATGCTGGAGGAGTCCCGCGCCAGGACCGATGGGCGCGACGGCATCGTCCACGGCCGACTGCCGTTCGTGCTCATCGTCGTCGACGAGCTGAACGACCTCATGATGGTGGCTGCTCGCGACGTCGAGGAGTCGATCTGTCGCATCGCCCAGATGGCCAGAGCCGTCGGCATCCACCTCGTGATCGCCACCCAGCGGCCTTCCGTCGACGTCATCACCGGCGTGATCAAGGCCAACATCCCGTCACGCCTGGCGTTCTCGGTCTCCTCGCTCGCCGACAGCCGGGTCATCCTCGACCAGCCCGGTGCGGAGCGCCTGATCGGGCGCGGCGACCTGCTTCTCCTCTCGGCCTCGTCGAGCGTGCCCCGCCGGCTGCAGGGCCCATGGGTCGGTGAGGACGAGGTCCGCGGTGTCGTCGCCCACTGGCGCCGCCAGAGCGGGCCTCGCTATGTGGACGGCGTCGAAGGCGGGGAAGCCGGCGCCGGTGGCGCGGCCGGAGGCGCCAACGACGACGACGACGAGCTGCTGGCGACGGCGATGGAGCTGGTCGTCCGGTCGCAGCTTGGCTCGACGTCCATGCTGCAACGAAAGCTCCGAGTCGGCTTCGCGCGGGCGGGACGGTTGATGGATCTCATGGAACGGCGCGGTGTCGTCGGCCCCTCCGAGGGGTCGAAAGCGCGGGCGGTGCTGATGACTCCCGAGGAGCTCGACCAGACCAATCGGTGACCCGGGGCGACATGAGCGCTCGCCGTTACCTAAGTTTGTTGCCATGACTGCCGGCGACGAGACGAAGGCTGGCCGCTCGCGGCCGCCGGCGCATCTCTCCGGCCGGCACCGGGCGCCCGGCGCCGGCAAGACCGCCGGCGTGGAGGCCGCCAGCCAGGCCGCCGCCGGCGTGGCCGCTTCGAGTGCCCTTCGTTCGCAGGCCGAGCGCGCCGCCCGCCTACGCGCCGCACGTCGTCGTGGGCGGCAGCGGCTGGCGGTGATCCTCGCACTCTGCGGCGTGGTCACGATCGTGGCGGTGTCCCTCGCCGGCACGACCGGACCAGTCCGGCCGAAGGCCACCCCGAGGGTTGCCGATCACCACAAGGCGGCCATTCAGGCGCTGTCGCTTGCCTCCAACGTCTCGGGCTCCTTCGTGATCCCCGGCAAGGCGGTGGCGCTTCCCTTCCCGAGCACGGGCGAGGGGGCGGTCGTCATCGGTGGTGCCGGTCTCGTGGCCGCCAGCAAAGACCAGAAGTCGGTCCCCGTCGCCAGCGTGACGAAGATCATGACTGCGTACCTGATCCTGCGGGATCACCCGCTTGTCGGCGACGAAGTCGGCCCAATGTTCACGATGACGGCCGCAGATCACACGGCCTGGATCGAGGCGTCGCAGGCGGACGAGTCCAACATCGAGGTCAAGGCGGGAGAGCATCTCGACGAGCGCCAGCTGCTGCAGGCCCTCATGATTCCCTCGGCTGACAATATCGCCGACTACCTGGCCGCCTGGGACGCCGGCAGCATCAAAGCCTTCGTCGTGAAGATGAACGCCATGGCGAAGTCGCTGCACCTCACCGGCACGCGTTTCGCCGACGCAAGCGGCGTGAACCCCGGATCCCGGGGCACAGCGATCGACATGGCGCGGCTGGCTGCCATCGCCATGTCGAAC
The DNA here is from genome assembly GCA_050008715.1 of Acidimicrobiales bacterium. Classification (GTDB taxonomy): domain Bacteria; phylum Actinomycetota; class Acidimicrobiia; order Acidimicrobiales; family Bog-793; genus JAKACA01. The sequence goes on from JBEKMC010000089.1 coordinate 3,995, forward strand.
CCGGTGCTGCGCTGGATCACCGATGAGCAGTTCATCAAACTGCCCGTTTCCGGCGAGATCTGGAACAACTACGACCCGGCCGTGGGGGTGGACGGGATCATCGGCGGGAAGTCGGGTTTCACGGACGCGGCCCAGACGAACCTCGTCACCGCCGCCTTCCGCAAGGTGGGCGGACGTCGTGTGCTCGTCGTATGCGATGTGATCAACCAACCGAACACGTTGCTCGGCGATGCGCAGGAGGACGAGGCGTTGCTGGACGCCGTCACCGGTGAGCTGCGATTGACGAGGGTGATGTCGAGCGAGACGAGCGTGGCCCTGGCGACGACCGCCTGGAACCACGACATATCGGCGGTGCAACTGGCCGCACCAGCCGCCGCCGTCGGGTGGCCCGGCCTCGTCCTCACGTCCCGGCTCGTGCCAGTGGCGGCCTCGGCGAGCGCGTCTGCTCACGGTTGGGCGGCCGGGTGCACCATCGGCAGGCTCGACTTCGTGTACCCCTACGGCTCCGCCCTCACTGAGCGGCTCGTCCTTCAGTCGGCCATCAGACCACCGCCGGCGGGATGGGTACCCCCGGGCACGCCGCGTTGACCGGCACCTGAGGTGAGGGCGCGAGTTCCGGCTTCCACCTCGAACCTCGGTCCCGGATATGACGTGCTCGGTTTGGCCCTGAGGTTCTACGTCGAGGTCGAGGTCGTCCCGGCACCGAGCCTGCACATCGACACCGAAGGCGAAGGAGCCGACCTCCCGACCGACTCGTCGCACCTGGCAGCGGTCGTAGTGCGGTCCGTCCTCGGCCACGACCGGGTGGCACTCACCGTTTGCTCGTCGATCCCGGTCAGCCGTGGCCTCGGATCATCGGCGGCCGTGGCCGTCGCAGCCGCCGCTGCGGCCGGAGCTCCTGACCCGCTCACGGTGGCTGCCGTCCTCGACGGCCATGCCGAGAACGCCGCCGCCTCGGTGCTCGGCGGCCTCGTGGCCGCCACGATCATCGACGGCACCGCCGTCGCCCGCCGGCTCCCGCTCGACCCCCGGCTCGGCTACGTCGTCGTCGTGCCCGATCGCCACCTTTCGACGTCGCTCGCCAGATCCGTGATGCCGAGCACGGTTGCCCTCGATGACGCCGTGACCAACCTCGGGCGCATGGGGCTCCTCATCGCCGGCCTGGCCGATGCCCCCTCGCTCGTGGCGGCCGCCGGCGAGGATCGCCTCCACCAGGATCGGAGAGCCGGCTTGTTCCCCGAAGCGGTCGAACTGCTCGGCTGCCTCCGAGGTGCCGGCGCAACGATCGCCTGCTGGTCCGGCGCCGGGCCGGCGATGCTCGCCATCTGTGCCGACGCCGGCGCGGCCCCTGTGGTCGAGCGGGCGGCCGTGGGCGCGCTGGCGGCGCTCGGGCTCTCCGGGCAGGCGATGGTCGTCGAGCCGGACTTGGAGGGCCTCGTCGTCATGCCGTGATCTGGCGGGGCATCCCGCAAAGGTGGCTGGTTCCTCGTCTCATACGCAACAACGAGCCAGCCAAGTTTGAGTGTGGGAGGCGAGCCGGCGGCGCCGGGCGGCCTCTCGGCATGCCGGCACGCCCGTCACTAAGGTGGCCCGAGCCTGCAAAAGAGCCAGGAGGGCACCGAATGCGACTGTTCAGCTTTCACCTGATGCCGTATCCCGGGCTGCCGGCCGACTACGACGGTCCGGCCTGGATCAAATGTCCGAACGCGTTCTTCGACCCGTCCCTCGGCACCGAGATCTACAACCGCTACCTCGACGAGCTGATCCTCGCAGACGAGCTCGGCTTCGACGGCGTCTGCGTCAACGAGCACCATCAGAACGCCTACGGGCTCATGCCGTCCCCGAACCTGATGGCCTCGATCCTCGCCCGAGAGACCACCAACTGCCGCATCGCCGTCGTCGGCAACGCACTCCCGCTCTACGACCCGCCGACACGTGTGGCGGAGGAGTTCGCCACGATCGACTGCATCTCCGGCGGGCGCCTCATCGCCGGCATGGTCGTCGGAGGCGGTCCGGAGTACTACTCGTTCGCCATCAACCCCGCCGAGGCGCGCTCGCGCTTTGCGGAGGCCCACGACCTCGTCATCAAGGCGTGGACCGAGCCGGGGCCATTCGAGTTCATCGGCAAGCACTACCGCATCCGCTATGTCAACACCTGGCCGCGTCCCGTGCAGCAACCCCACCCCGAGGTGTGGATCCCCGGAGCCGGTTCGCTCGAGACGGTGGAGTTCGTTGCCAAGCACCGCTACGCCTACATGGGCATTCCCTACTTCCACATCTCGGTCTTCGAGCGGATGTTCCGCCTCATGCGCGAAGCCTGTGAGAACGAGGGGTACGAGGCCGATCCGCTGCAGCTCGGCTGGCTCGTCCCGATCTTCGTGGCCGAGACGGATGCGGAGGCGAGGAAGCGTTTCGAAGAGCATTTCTGGTACTTCGTCAAACGCCTCCTCCCCGGTATCTCCATCTCCCCTCCGGGGTACACGTCGATTCGCTCGCTCGAGAACATCATCAAGGGTGGGCACACCTTTGCGGAGTTTCTCGAGTCGTGGGACCAGGTCGTCGAGGGCCAGTACGCCATCGTCGGCTCGCCCGAGACGGTGCTCGCGAAGCTCACGGAGAACGTCGAACGCCTCGGAGTCGGCAACCTGCTCGGGCTCTTCCAGCTCGGGACCCTCGGTGCGGACGACACCCGTCGCAATCTCGAGCTGTTCGCCGCCGAGGTGGCTCCCAAGCTCCGGGCGCGCTTCCCCGGTACGGAGCGCCGCGTTCTTGGCGGGGTGAGCAGCAGCGGGGCCGGCGGGGCCGGCGGGGCCGGCGGGGTCAACGGAGCGGTGGCGTGAGCGCCTCGCTCGACTCGCCGGCGGGCTCGCCGGCGACGGCCTCGCTCGAGACAGGACCGTTCGAGACCGCACTCGGCCCGGTCGTCATGACGCGGAGCAGCGCCGCACGGAGCGCACGAGGCGAGCCGGTGGTCTACCTGCACTCCTCGGGGGGCGAGACCGGCGCCGACTCGGTGGCGCCGTTCCTCGAGTTCCTCGCCGCCGGCTTCGACGTCTACGCCCCGATGTTCCCGGGCTTTGCCGGCTCGGCCGGGCTCGACCAGATCGACGACATGGAGGACGCCGTCTATCACTGCCTCGACGTCTTCGAGCGGCTCGGCCTGACGGGCGCGCAGGCTCCGCACGTGGTCGGGCTGTCGATCGGGGGCTGGATGGCTGCCGAGGTCGCCTGGCGATACCCGAAGGCGGTGAGGAGCCTGACGCTCGTGAGCGCTCCTGGTATCTACGTTCCCGAGCACCCGATGAGCGAGCTGTTCGGGCGGCGTTTCGACGAGCTGGCCGAAGAAACATTCGCCGACCAGTCGCACCCGGTCGCCGCCATGATGCACCAGATGGCGTCGCTGACCCTCGCCGGCGCCGCCACGGAGATCCCGTTCGAGCTCATCCGGCCGTTCTTCGAGTCGATGGCGGCCGCCGCCAAGCTCGCCTGGAACCCGTACTTCCACAATCCCAAGCTGCCCCGACGCCTCGGCCGGGTGTCGAGCCCCACGCTCGTCATCGCCGGCCGGCTGGACGGCCTCGTGCCGTTCCAGACGTCGGAGGCCTATGCCCGGCTCATCCCGGGTGCGGCCCTCGAGATCTGGGACGATGCAAGTCACATGATCCCGCTCGAGCAGCCAGAGCGACTGGCCGCCAGGGTTGCCGCCCACATCGGCCAGGCGCTGGCAGCGGAGCGGGCATGATGGAGTCGTGACGAGCGAGGATGCCGGCGCCTTCATCGGTACCGGCACCCCCGAGGCGCTGATGCACTCGCTCGTCCATAGCGGCCAGCTGGCCAAAGTGGCGCTGCGCAACGACGGCACCGTCGTGTTCGCGAGTGCGAACACCGAGATGGTGACGAGTTGGCAGCCATCTGCCATCGTGGGTTCCAACGCCCTCGACTGGCTGCACCCTGACGACGCCGAGCGGGCACTCCTCCAGCTGAGCGAGCTGAGCCTTGTGGGCTCGACACCGGGGACGAGCCTGTTCCGGATGCGCCGCGTGGACGATTCCTGGATGCCGATCGAAGTCCTGGCGTCGATCGTCACCGACGGGACCGAACCGCTGATCGGTCTCTGGGTCCGCAACGCCGAGCATCAGCTGTTCCTCGAGGACCTCCTTCACCAGCTGGTGACAGGTGCCGAGCGAGCCGATGCCCTGCGGCTCGTGTGTGATGCCGTCGACTGGCAGGCGTTCGGCTCGAACGTCGCCATTTCCTGGAGCGAAGAAGACGGCCTGCGGCAGGTGAGCACCGGCCTGCCGCATTCCCTCGGCGGTGCCGAAGCGGGCCTCGGCACGCCCTGGGACCTCACTCGCCGCGACGGCGTCGCTCGCCAAGGAACCGCAGCCGATCTCGACAGTGGCCGCAGGGAGCTGGCCGGAGAGCTCGGCGCCGGCGCCTACTGGGTGGAGCCCGTCGACTGGAGCCCGAGTCGGGCGCCGGCGACGATCACCATTTGGACCGAGGCCGGCCCACGGGCGCCGGGGATCCACGCCTATGGCATGGGGCTCGTGCGCAACCTCGTCGAGCTCGTGCTCCGCTGGACCGAACAGGCCGCTCGCCTCGACCAGGCGGCACGCTCGGACTCGCTCACGGGCCTTGTGAACCATCGGGCCTTCTACACGATCCTCAACGAGTCGTCGGTCGGAGGTGCCGTGCTGTACTGCGACCTCGATCACTTCAAGCCGGTCAACGACGCCCACGGGCACTCCGCCGGTGACACCGTGCTGCGGATCGCCGCCAAGCGGCTCGAGGGCTCGGTGCGCCAAGCCGACGTCGTGGGCCGCCTGGGCGGCGACGAATTCGCCGTGCTCTGCTACGGGATCAACGACCTCGGTGCACTCGACATCGCCCGGAGGATCCTGTTGACGCTGCGGGAGCCGTTTCACGTCGAGGGCGTCGACGGCGACGTGCGCATCGACGCCTGCATCGGCGTGGCGGTCAGCACGTCGCCCATGAGCGAAGAGCTGCTTCGAGCCGCTGATCGTGCCCTCAGCTCGGCCAAGAGCGCCGGCCGCGGCCGGGTGGTGCTGGCAGACAGTGGGTCCGACGGGGCTGCGGGCACCGCCCACGAGCCCGGCTGACCCACGGGACGGGCTGGCGCGCCGGTCGGGCCTCAGGCCTCGCTCGCCACCCCTGCCTCGATCTCGTCGAGACCTTGGAGCAGGGTGTTCCACGACAGGGTGGCGCACTTGATCCGGACGGGGAATTTGACGACGCCCTGCAATGCGGCCAGCTCACCGAGGTCCTGATCTGAGAGTGCCTCGACGGCGTCTCCACTGCTGGTGCGCTCTTCGTTCCCACCGATGCTGTGCTCGTGAATCGTCATCATCGCCTTGAACGAGTCGATGAGCTCGCGGGCCTTCGCCGTGGGCTTGCCCTTCACGGCCGCCGACATCATCGACGCCGACGACTGGCTGATGGAGCAGCCCTGGCCGCTGATCTTGAGGTCGGTGACGGTGTCGCCGTGGACCTCCATGTACACCACGACCTCGTCGCCGCACAGCGGGTTGAAGCCTTCGACGCGATGTGCTGGCGGAACGCTCAGCTCGCCCCGGTTCCGAGGCGAGCGGTAGTGGTCGAGGATGATCTCGCGGTAGAGGTCTTCCAGGCCGGTCATGGTCTGCTGAACATCTCCTTCGCCTTGGTCAGTGCCGCACTGAGCGCGAGCACGTCATCCTCATCGTTGTACAGGTAGAGCGAGGCGCGAGCGGTCGCCGGCACGTCGAGGCGGCGCATCAGCGGCTTGGCGCAGTGGTGGCCTGCGCGCACGCAGACGCCTTCGGCGTCGAGCACCTGGGCGAGGTCGTGGGAGTGGATGTCGCCGAAGGCGATCGAGACGGCGCCACCTCGAAGCCCCGGATCCGGCTCCGGCCCGAAGAAACGCACCTCGTCCCCATGGTCAGCCCTCAACGTCTCGAACATGAAGGCCGTGAGCGCCGTCTCGTGCTCGGTGATCCGGTCGAGGCCGACACCTTCGAGATAGGTGACGGCGGCGCCGAGCCCGATGGCCTCGCAGATGGGAGGAGTGCCGGCCTCGAACTTCCAGGGGACGTCGTTGACAGTGAACCCGTCGAGCCGGACGTCGCGGATCATCTCGCCGCCGCCGAGGAACGGCGGCATTGCCTCGAGCAGCTCCTCGCGGGCCCACAAGACGCCGATGCCGGTCGGGCCGAGCATCTTGTGGCCCGTGAAGGCGAGGAAGTCGACGCCGAGGGCGGCGACGTCGACACGACGGTGCGGGACGAGCTGGGAGGCGTCACAGACCACGACCGCACCGTTGGCGTGGGCCGCTTCCACGATCGGGGCGAGATCGTTGATCGTGCCGAGCACGTTCGACATGGCCGAGACGGCGACGACGCCGGCGCCGTCGGTCATCTCGTCCAGATGGCTGATGTCGAGCTGGTAGTCCTCCGTGATGGGCAGGTACCTGAGCTCGGTGCCCCGCTCGGCGGCGAGCATCAACCACGGGACGATGTTGGCGTGGTGCTCCATCTCGGTGAGCACGACGGCCTTGCCATCGGCGAGGCGTCCCCGGCCGTACGAGTGGGCCACGAGGTTGAGCGCCTCGGTGGCGTTCTTCGTGAAGACGATCTCGGTGGCCGGCCTCCGCGCGCCCACGAAACGCCCGACTTTCTGCCGCGCCTCCTCGTACCGCCGGGTCGCCTCCTCGGCGATGGCGTACACGCCGCGGTGCACGTTGGCGTGCGTCGTCTCGTAGTACCGGTCCATGGCGTCGAGCACCTGCACGGGGTGCTGCGAGGAGGAAGCGGAGTCGAGGTAGGCAAGACGGTGACCGCCGCGCTCCTGGGAGAGGATCGGGAAGTCCTTGCGGATGGCGGCGGCGTCGAGTGGCTCGGTCTCCGGCTCATGCCGGCGGTCCGGACCGCCGGCATGAGCCGCCACGGCTGCAGCTCCGGCGATCGCATCGTGTGTCGTGGTCGTCGAGCTCATGAGCGCCACCTGTCGTAACCCTCGGTGTCCAGCTGCTCGGCGAGCTCAGGGCCGCCCGAGTCGACGATGCGGCCGTCGACGAAGACGTGCACCTGATCCGGCGCCAGCTCGGCCAGGATCCGCCGGTAGTGCGTGACGATGACGATCCCCAGCTCCGGTTGCATGCGCCGTACCTCGGTGACGCCTTTCGCGACGATCCGCAGCGCGTCGACGTCGAGCCCCGAGTCCGTCTCGTCGAGCACGGCGAGGAGCGGCTCGAGCATCGCCATCTGCAGGATCTCGTTGCGCTTCTTCTCGCCACCGGAGAAACCCTCGTTGAGGTACCGCGACGCAAAGCTCGGATCCATCTCGAGGCGCTGCATCCATTCGGTCAGGGCGACACGGACCTCCAGCACGGACAAGTCGGTGCCCTTGCGAGCCGAAACGGCCTGGCGCAGGAATTGGCTGACGGGCACACCCGGGATCTCCTCGGGATATTGGAACGCCATGAACACGCCGGCCTTGGCACGCACGTCCACCGGCCAGAGCGTGATGTCCTCTCCCTGGAACAGGATGCGGCCCTGCGTGACCTGGTAGCCGGGGTTGCCGGCGATGGCATTGGCGAGCGTCGACTTGCCCGAGCCGTTCGGTCCCATGATGGCGTGCAGCTCACCAGGGCCGACCACAAGATTCACCCCGCGCAGGATCTCGGTGGCTTCAACCGCGACGTGCAGGTCCTCGACGGCGAGCAGAGGAGTAGGCGTGTCTCCGGGCACGGCATCATCCTACCGCCCCCGTCTGATTTGCACTACGGCGATAGGAGAAACCCCTCCGTCTTGTCAGCTACCGCCCCGCCAGCGGCGAGCTACCAGCCTCGGGCGACCCATTCCTCGAGATGGGGGCGTTCGGTGCCAATCGTCGTGTCGGCGCCGTGGCCCGGCATCACGATCGTGTCGGCCGAGAACGGTGCGAAGAGGCGCCGCTCGATCGACTCGATGATCGTCGAAAAGCTGCCGTACTCGAATTTCGTGTTGCCCGGGCCGCCCGGAAAGAGCGTGTCCCCCGAGAGCAGTACGGGCGATCCCTCGATGGCGAAGCACATCGAACCGGGCGTGTGCCCGGGCGTGAGGATCGTGTGCAGCTGCAGCCGCCCGACGGTGATGACCGAGTCGTCCTCGAGGACGGTGTCGTACGAAGGGAGCATGGCGGCGTCTGCGGCCGTCACCCCGACGTCGTAGCCGGCGTCCCTCAGCTGCGGGACGGCTTGGATGTGGTCCCAGTGGCCATGGGTCTCGAGCACGCGGCGGACGCCGAGCGTCGAGCACAGCTCCAGGAGCTGCTCGTGCTCGTTGGCGGCGTCGACGAGCACCGAGTCGCCCGTCTGCTTGCACCGGACGATGTAGACGTTGTTGTCCATCGGTCCCACCACGGTCTTGTAGATCTCGACCTGGTTGTCCTCGTAGTGCACAGTGCCTCCTTCGGGGGCGGGCGTGGCGATGTGGTCGTGTCAGTTCGCTTGTCGCCGGCGGTCCTGTCCAGACTAAGGTTCGGCCGTACCTGGCCAGCCGTGGGAGGCGTTGTGAACTTCGGATTCTCTGAGGAACAGGAGGAACTGCGCACGGCCGTGCGGCGCTTCCTCGACGACAAGTCGCCGAGCACCGAGGTGCGCCGGCTGATGGAGACCACGGATGGCTACGACCCGGCCGTCTGGTCCCAGATGGCGAACCAGCTCGGCTTGCAGGCGTTGACGATCCCGGAGGAGTACGGCGGGGCGGGTTTCGGATATGTCGAGCTCGTCGTGGTCCTCGAAGAGATGGGCCGCTCCTTGCTGTGCGCCCCCTACTTCTCGACGGTGGCGCTCGCTGCCAACGCCTTGCTTGCCTCGGGCGACGAGAGCGCCAAAGCCGAGTACCTGCCGGGCATCGCCAGCGGCGGGGCCATCGCCACGCTTGCCTTTACCGAGGAGAGCGGGCGCTGGGACGTCGACGGCATCACGATGCAGGCTCAGCAGTCGGGTGACGGGTGGACGCTGGACGGCACGAAGTCCTACGTGCTCGACGGGCACACCGCCAACCTCGTGATCGTGGCCGCTCGTACCGAGAAGGGTGTCAGCCTCTTCGCCGTCGCCGGCGATGCCGACGGGCTCACACGCACCCCGCTGGCGACGATGGACCAGACCCGCAAGCAGGCGAGGCTCACCTTTGCCGCCACGCCTGCTCGACTCATCGGTGAGGAGGGCGGCGCAGGTCCGGTGCTCTCGAAGACGCTCGACCTGGCGGCTGTCGCCCTCGCCGCTGAGCAGGTCGGCGGGGCGCAGCGGGTCCTCGACATGAGCGTCGAGTACGCCAAGCACCGCATCCAGTTCGGGCGGCCCATCGGGAGCTTCCAGGCGATCAAGCACAAGTGTGCCGACATGCTCCTCGAGGTCGAGTCCGCCAAGTCGGCGGCGTACTACGCCGGCTGGGCGGCCGCCGAGGACAACGACGAGCTGCCGGTGACGGCGTGCCTGGCAAAGGCGTACTGCTCGGAGGCGTACTTCCACGCCGCCGCGGAGAACATCCAGATTCACGGTGGTATCGGCTTCACGTGGGATCACGACGCCCACCTGTACTTCAAGCGGGCGAAGTCGTCGGAGCTGATCTTCGGCGATCCCTCGTACCACCGGGAGCTGCTGGCCCAGCGCATCGGGATCTGACCCTCCTCTCTGACCAGCTCCGGGGGCGCAGGCTCTGGCCCGCCGAGAATGCCGACACACGGGCTCGCGCGTTCGATATATTTCGTGCACCAGAGAGAGGAGGTGGTCCAATCACATGAGTAGTCAACGCATTGGGACCCTGGAGGTGGCTGGCCGCTAGGCGGCTTGCTGGACCACCTGGTGACAACCAGTCAGACACCCTTGGCTCGCTCGGTCGGA
>JBEKMC010000009.1:0-50253 GCA_050008715.1 Acidimicrobiales bacterium
CCGGGCCGGCCCACGGGAGAGTGAACGCACCGGCATCGGCCGGCTCCTCGTCGCCGGACCCGCCGGCGGCGGCCGGCGGGCCTCCGCCGGACCTGCCGGCGGCGGCAAGCCCTTCGGCAACTGCCACGGGCGTGCCGACCCTGAGGTCTCCCACACACTGCCAACCGTCCGGAGTCAGCAACGGATGGTTGGCTGTCGCTTTGACGACGTGCCCGTCCGCGAGGCGGACGGCCATCACCGGCTTGATCCCGGTCGACCATGCCTGCAGCATCACCGACGGCACGAGTCGGTAGTCCTCGTCGAGCGACCACACCTCGACGCCTCCCTCGTCGGCCCGGGCAAGATCGCCGATCGTGCATGAACCTGCTCCGCCCGTGAGAGCGACGACCGTGTCGCCCGTCAAGCACTCGCGCAAATCGGCAAGCATCGGCCGTTTGTCCGCACGGGACTCGAGGTTGCGCGACAGCTGGCTGAGGGCCACGACAGGGATCTGCAACTCTCTCGCGAGGATCTTGAGGCCACGCGAGATCTCGGAGATCTCGACTTGGCGGCTCTCGGCCGACGTGCGGCCCGTCATGAGCTGCAAGTAGTCGACGACAACGAGGCCGAGGCCCCCTTCGGTGCTCTTCATCCGCCGCGCCTTTGCCCGGATGTCCATCACGGTCACGTTCGGGTTGTCGTCGAGGTAGAGCGGCGACGTACCGATGCGACCGATCGCCCCGGCGATCTTCGACCAGTCGCTCTCGACAAGCTTGCCGTTGCGCAGGCGGCCTGCGTCCACACGGGCTTCGGCGCACAGGACGCGCTGGGCGAGCTCCAGATGGCTCATCTCGAGCGAGAAGAACAACACCGGCACGCCGAGGCGGGCGGCGTGGGCACCCATGCCGAGCGCGAATGCCGACTTTCCCATGGACGGGCGGGCTCCCACGACGACGAGGTTCGACTTCTGCAGGCCGAACAGCAGGTGGTCGAGGTCCTCATAGCCGGTGGCGACGCCCGTGATCGTCTCTCCGAGGTTGGCAAGGTACTCGAGGTGGTCGAGGCTTTCCGCCAGCAGATCCTTCAACGAACGGGTCGAGTCGCTCGACCGCCGCTGGGCCACGTCGAAGACCATCGCCTCGGCGCGGTCGACCGCAGCGACAACGTCGCTCGGCAGCTCGTAGCCGATCTCTGCGATCTCGTAGGCGACGCCGATGAGGCGGCGGAGGACGGCGTGCTCCTGGACGATACGGGCGTAACGGACCGCGCTGGAGATGGCGGGTGTGTTCGCCTGGAGAGAGATCAGTGCGGAGGCACCGCCGGAGGCTTCGAGCGTTCCGTGGCGACGCATCTCTTCGGCCACTGTGACGGCGTCGGCCGGCTCGCCTCTGCCGTAGAGCGCCGTCACGGCCGAGAACACGTGCGCATGAGACGGCTTGTAGAAGTCGTCGGCGGAGACTTCTTCGACGGCCACTGCGATCGCATCGCGCGACAACAGCATCGCCCCGAGAAGCGATTCCTCAGCCTCGAAGCTGTGGGGAGGGATTCGGCTGATGGAGCTCCCGCCGCCCGAAGGACTGCCGGCAGCGGGCGAGTCGGCCAGGGCCGGGCGGGAACGGCGCGCTTGGCGCGAGGAGTTCGAGATCGGGGGGACGGTCGCCATGAGGAACCTCAGACTGGCCCATCTGGCCTGGGGGGCGCTAGGGCATCAACATGTGGAATACCGGACGTTGTAAGGGGAAAAGCCTGTGGGTGAGCTTGTGAAAACGATTGGTCGGGCGACATCTGATCCTCGTCTTGGCTCGGCATGCCCAGCTCACCGGCGGGCGCGACGGCACGAGCGATGCACGTGTCGCTCTCGCACAGTGCGGTCGGCTGAACAAGGCGTGAGTCCATGCCAGCCACTCGTCGTCAGCTCGCCGGGACGACCTCGACGGTGACACGGAACTCGACTTCGGGATGCAGGCGGACTGCCACCTCGTGAACTCCGACTGAGCGGATCGTCTCGTCGGTCGTCATGCGACGACGGTCGAGCGTGACGCCTGCTTGCTGTTGCACAGCCTCGACGACGTCCTGCGTCGTGACGGAGCCGAAGAGTCGGCCTTCGGCGCCGGCTCGCGCCGGGATCTTGATCACCATCGGCACGAGCTTTCGCGCCACGGTCTCTGCTCCCTCGCGATCACGTGCGTCCTTCACGTCGCGGGATCGGCGCATGGACTTGGCCTGCTGCTCGATCTTGGGGGTAGCGGGAATGGCCTGCCCACCGGGGATGAGGTGATTGCGGGCGTAGCCATCGGCGACGTCGATGATGTCGCCACGCTTTCCGAGACCGTTCACGTCCGATCTGAGCACGAGCTTCATCACTCGTCCTCCCCGCTCGGTGCTGCCACGAGCTCCTCGACATCGAGAACGTCGTCGCCAGGCAGCTCGCCGTCGAGCGTGGCCGCATCGTCGGCCTCCGGCGCGCCCGGGGCGTCGGGAGCCGGCGCGCCCCGTCCACCGCGACCGGGACCCCGGGGAGAGGGCCGGTCGCTCGTCGTCCGCTGCGTGTAGGGCAGGAGCGCCAGCTCACGAGCGGTCTTGATCGCGAGCGCGACGTCGCGCTGATGCTGGGCGCAGTTCCCCGAGACGCGGCGCGCCCGGATCTTGCCCCGGTCCGACATGAACTTCCGCAGCAAGCCGATCTCCTTGTAATCAACCCAGGCGATGTGCTCTTTGCAGAAGATGCAGACCTTCTTCTTCCCTCGCCGTGCCGTCTCCTTCGGTGCCCGACGCGTACCGCGGTCGCGATCGTTGTTACGCGCCATCAGAAGGGCTCCTCGTCATAGCTCGAATACGACGCCTCCGGCTCCGGGGCCGACGTGCGGGCAGGTGCGGCCGAAGGACGCCCGCCACCGCTCTCACCGGGGCCCTTGCGCTCGTTCTTCGTGACCACGGCGCTGGCCCAGCGAAGGCTCGGCCCGAGCTCGTCAGCCACGACCTCGACCTTCGAGCGCTTCTCCTTCTCGCTCGTCTCCCAGCTCCGCTGCTCGAGGCGACCGGTCACGATGACGCGGGCACCGCGGTGCAGGCTCTCACTGGCATTCTCGGCCAGCTCCCGCCAGCACACGACGTCGAAGAACGACGTGGCCTCTTCCCACTCCTGGGTCTGGCGGTTCTGCCAGCGACGGTTCACGGCCAGGCCGAAGGTGGTCGTCGGCTGACCGCTCGGCGTGAATCGAAGCTCGGGGTCGCGCGTGACGTTCCCGACCAGCACGATGGTGTTCCCGTTGGACATCTCTCAGTTCTCCTGTGTCGTCTGTCGCTCAGCTGGTCGACGACTCGGCACCAGAGGTGCCGGCGTCCGAACCAGAGTTCTCGGTGGCATCTGCCGCGATCGGTGCGGATGCCGCAACGGCGGTACCCGCGCTGTGAGGAGCCGGCGCACTCGGCGCGGCCGCCGCAGGAGCTGCGGCTCGGGGCGACGAAGGTCGCTTGCGAGCGTGGGAGGAGGTTCTGCCGGCGACGTCGTCCGGCTGCCGGATGACCTTGTGCCGGAGGACGGCATCCTCGAGGGCGAGATAACGATCAACGTCCGCCATCGCGGCCGGCTCTGCGGTCGCCTCGAGGACGAGGTAGTACCCCTCGGAACGGTGCTTGATCTCGTAGGCGAAGGTCCGGCGGCCCCAGTGGCTCACGCTTCCCGGTGTCCCGCCTTTTGCCCGCAGGAGCTCGTGCACACGATCGACACGCTGGCGGATGTCGCCTTCTTCGAGGCCGACATCGAAAATGACCATGACTTCATAAGGCCGCATAGCGGCACGCACCTCCTCCGGACCCGGCGACGAGCGCTCGGGGCCCCGGTGCGACCGGGGCAGGGGCAGATAGGACGTGGTCAGCGTAGCCCAACACGCAGGCGCCTCCGGCAGTGCCTGCCCCGGCGGCCGGGGCGACGCGAACGGCCGGGACGACGCGAACGGCCGTGGCGACGGTTGGACACTCGGCAGTTGGAATCTCGGCAGCTGGAATCTCGGCGAGCGAATCTCGAGCGAACGGCACCCCGCCAGTATGGCGACAGGGTGTGTCAGGACACCACGATCGGGCTCGAGAGCGCCTCGCGCAGCTCGTGCGAGCCGTGGTACGACTCGGCATCCGACGGAAAGGCGCCGCGGCGGACGTCACTCGCGTACTCCGAGACGGCCGCAGTGACGATCGATCCGACGTCGGCGTAGCGCCGGACGAACTTCGGGGGTGTGCGCTTCGAGAGGCCCAGCAGATCGTGCAGCACCATGACCTGACCGTCGCAGGCGCCGCCGGCGCCGATCCCGATCGTCGGTACGCCGACCTCCGTGGTGATCCGCTCCGCCAGCACGTCCGGCACGCCTTCGAGGACGATGGCGAAACACCCCGCCTCCGCAAGCGCCACGGCGTCGCCAACGAGCTCTTCGGCACCCGAGACCTCACGGCCCTGCACCTTGTAGCCACCCATGGCGTGCACGGATTGCGGCGTCAGACCGAGGTGCGCCATCACCGGGATCTCGGCGTCGAGTATCGCCCGAACGACTGGCAGACGACGACGTCCGCCTTCGAGCTTGACGGCCCCGGCGCCTGCGCGGACAAGGGTGGCGGCGTTGCGTACGGCGTCGAAGATCTCGGTGTGATAGCTCATCCACGGCAGGTCCCCGACGACGAGGGCCCGTGGCCGGGCCCGGCACACTGCTCCGACGTGGTGCGCCATCTGCTCGATGCCGACGCTCAGGGTGTTCTCGTAACCGAGGACGATCTCGGCCAGCGTGTCGCCGACGAGGATGAGGTCGACACCGGCGGCATCGACGAGGCGGGCCCAGGGTTCGTCGTAAGCCGTGACCATGACGAGCGGTTCGGCACCCTGGCGGTGTTTTCGGCTGCGAACCCACGGTACGGTGATGCGCTCGGCCATGTCGTGCTCCCTTCCGTCCAGCGCCTCGCGGCTGCCGGCGGTGTTGTCGGGCTCTGTCGTGTAGGTCTAGTTCGTCGGCGGACGCCCCGCTCGTTCGCGCCGTGGGCCGATCGGCTCGTCAGCCTCTCGTCCGCGTGCCCCCGGGTCCCCCCACGGTGAACATGCGCAGCAGGTGGTTCCAGCAGCACTCCACGCATACTTCGACGACGTAGCAGGCAAGCTCGGCGCTGTTACGCGTGAGCTTCGTGATCTCGCCGGGCGAGAGCGCCCGACCGCTCGACGGGAGGCGCGGCCCGAACGCGAACGATACGTGCACGAGCTTCGCTTCCTCGCAGATCGGGCACTCGGTCGTGGTCTCGCGACCCAGATTGCGGGCCACTCGCAGGAGCTCCGGCTGGGCGTCACAGACGTCGAGGCGGCCGAGCCGGCCTCGCCGGTATTGCCGGACGACCGACTCCCGCATCAGCCGGTACTCGATACGTCCGGGGCGCGGCGGGCCGCCCGCACCCCAGAAGCTCTGCGACCCGCTGCCGACGGTTGCCATCGCTCGACAGGCTAATGGTCGGAGCGAGCGTCGGGCTCTCTCGGGCTCCTTCCGAGAACCGCTGCCCTCGGCGGCAGGTAATTCCACCACAGCGCGCTGAACACGATCGTGAGCGGCGTCAGGATGACAATCTCGGCGACGAGGAAGTGACCGGCCAGGAAGAGGCCGGTGTCCCACAGGGCGTGCACCACGATGAAGGGCCAGAGGCGGCGGAAACGCCGATACACGATGACGCTCACCGTCGCCCAGACGAGGAGTGGGAGCACGCCCCAGCCGTAATACAGGTGATACGAGCCTCGAACGGCGACAGCGACGACGACGACCCACAGGGGCCGTAGGCCCAACTGTTCCAAGCGCCGGACGACGAAGCCGAGCACGACGATCTCCTCGACCACGCCGGCGACGACCGCCATCGCCACATAGGCGACGTCGTAGTAGCTCGGAAGGCCACCGGTGGCAGGGGACGGCCCACGGATCCCGAGCGCGTGCAGCAGGATGCCACCACCCGCGATCGGTATCAGGTTGCAAAGACCGAAGACAGGGAGCAGGAGGGCGAGGTCGGCTCGGACCTGCTTACGGTCGAGCCCGATGGCGGTCGGACCACCATCAGGCCCCGGGAGCGACAGGAGGTAGATCACCAGAGCCGCGGCCGCGAGCGGCAGCAGCACTTCCACGAAGACGAACGGGAAGCCGGCGCCCTTGTGCCCGGGGAACAGGATCGGGATGCGGTTGCCGGCGCCTTCTCCGAGCAGATACCCCACGAGCGCCTGGAGCCCCGACAGCACATAGGGAAGCGGGAAGATGGCGAGCACGATCAACAGCTCGGCGAGCAGCCGGCGGCGATCCGGGGGCGGGACCGGCCGGGCGCCCTGGGCCGGTGACGGGACCGGCGCCTCCGCCGCCGGCGGTGTGAACGGGCCGATGCCGGCCGGGGCACCGCCGGGCAGCCGTTCGCGGTCAGGCGCCTCCGGGGGCGCCTCGGCATACGGCGCCGGCTCGGCGACCAACTGGCGCACCACTGCGGGGCCAACCCCCTCCGGCGGGGAGATCCAGCCGGTCCATGCCCATCCGTCCCACCAGCGCCAGGCTGAGCGCCCCCAGGGATCGCGGTACCACCCGGGATTGGCGGTGCCACCACTGCCCGGCGGCTGGCGAAACTCGGACATCGCGGCGCAAGCGTAGAGGGCGAGTAGTTCGGCACCCGGAGCTCCGGCCGCATACGGCAGCTCGACATATCGACACGATATGTCGAGCATGCTATATTCGTCGTCGTGTTGGAGATGGCGATCCTTGGGCTCCTGAAGCGGCAGCCCATGCACGGCTACGACCTGCGCAAACGCCTCCGCAGCGATTTCGGCTTGCTGTCGAGCCTCTCCTTCGGCTCGCTGTACCCCGCACTCGCCCGCTTGGAGCAAGACGGCGCGGTCTGCGAGGTCGCCCCGGCTCCGGCGGCGCCGCCAGCCGACGTGGTGGCGTTCACGGGATCCTTGGCGGGAGAGCGAGCGGCGTTTCGGGCCCGCCTTGCAGCCCGCAGCACGACCGGTGGCACCCGCTCGGTGCGAGCCGCGACGAGCTCGAGGACACGCAAGGTCTACGAGCTGACGCCGAGCGGCGAGCAGCTCTTCGAACGGCTGCTCACCGATGACCACGCTGACAGCAGCGACGGCAAGGTGTTCGCGCTCCGCTGGGCGTTCGCCCGGCACCTCTCCTCCGATGCCCGCTTGCGCCTCCTGGAGCGGCGCAAGCGACAGCTCGAGGACCGGCGCTCGGCCGCCGCTCGGGCGACGGACTCGCCGCCACGGCCGCTCGATCGCTTCGAGCGCTCCCTCGTGGAGCACTCGAACGCCACGGTCCAGTTCGAGCTCGACTGGATCGACGGCCTCATCGCTGCCGAGCGGACGGCGCGTCCCGACAGTCTCGGAGAACCGCGACCGGCGCCGGCAGCCGAGGTGTCATGACCCGAATCCGCTGATCGCACATCGCAACCCAGAACCAGACAAGCGTTTCATCTCTTCACGACGTAAAGGAACAGCGAATGTCCAACAAGACGATCAAGGTCGCCATCGCAGGGATCGGCAACTGTGCCAGTTCGCTTCTGCAGGGGATCGAGTACTACCGCAACGCGGATCCCAACGAGAGCGTGCCAGGTCTCATGCATGTCGTGCTCGGCGGCTATCACGTCGGTGACGCCGAGATCGTGGCCGCCTTCGACGTCGACGCCGAGAAGGTCGGCCTCGACCTGTCCAAGGCGATCTGGGCGAGCCGCAACAACACGATTCGATTCGCCGACGTGCCGACCCTCGGCGTGACGGTCGAGCGGGGTCCGACTCTCGACGGCCTCGGTCGCTACTACCGGCAAGTGATCGAGGAGTCGCCGGTCGCTCCCGTCGACGTCGCCGAGGTCCTGCGCTCGAGTGGCGCCGAGGTGCTCGTCTCCTACCTCCCGGTGGGCTCAGACGAGGCCCAGAAGCACTACGCGAGCGCCGCAATCGAGGCCGGGGTCGCGTTCGTGAACGCCATTCCCGTCTTCATCGCCTCGAACCCACTGTGGGCCAAGCGCTTCGAGGACGCCGGCATCCCCATCATCGGCGACGACATCAAGAGCCAGGTGGGCGCCACGATCGTCCACCGCGTCCTCACGCGGCTGATGGAGGATCGGGGCATGGTCCTCGACCGCACGTACCAGCTCAACGTCGGCGGCAACATGGACTTCCGCAACATGCTCGAGCGCGAGCGACTCGAGTCGAAGAAGATCTCGAAGACGCAGGCCGTCACGAGCCAGATGGACCATGTCCTCGGCGAGGACGACATCCACATCGGCCCGTCCGATCACGTTCCGTGGCTCGAGGACCGCAAGTGGGCCTACATCCGGATGGAAGGCCGCAACTTCGGCGACGTGCCCCTGAACCTGGAGCTCAAGCTGGAGGTGTGGGACTCGCCGAACTCGGCCGGCGTCATCATCGACGCCCTTCGTTGCGCGCGGATCGGCCTCGATCGTGGCATCGGCGGGCCGCTTGTCGGACCGTCCGCCTACTTCATGAAGTCGCCCCCGGTGCAGTTCCGCGACGAGGAGGCCCACCGGCTCGTGGAGGAATTCGCCACCGGCGATTGAACCCTCCCGGTCTCGGGATCCCTACCTCACCGTCGTCAACCGGCCGGAGGCCGCTGCCGCGGCGGTGAGGAATCGTTCCATGTCGTCGGACGCCAACGGCTCGGAGAACAAGAAACCCTGCCCCGACCGGCATCCCATCTCGCGCAACAGCTCCAGCTGGCTCTGCGTCTCCACGCCTTCGGCGACGACGTCGAGGTCGAGCACTTTCGCCAGTCCGATGACAGCTTCAACGATGGCGGTGTCGTGGGAGTCGCGGCCGAGGCCGTCGATGAAGGACCGGTCGATCTTGAGCGAGTCGATGGGCAGCTGGCGCAGGTAGCTGAGCGAGGAGTAGCCCGTCCCGAAGTCGTCCACGGCAAGGTGCACACCAAGATCTCGCAGCGACCGGAGCGTGTCCAGGTTCGAGGCCACTTGGGAGAGCAACGTCGTCTCGGTGATCTCGAGGTACACCGAGCTCGCCGGCACCGCCGAGCTTGCAAGCGCGCCCGCCACGGCGGCTACGAGGTCCGGAGAGGCAAGCTGGCGGGCAGACAGGTTCACGGAGAGGGAGTAGTCGCCGGTCATCGGGTACCGCCGGCGCCACCGCGAGATCTGGCGGAGCGCTTCCGACAGCACCCACTCGCCAACCGGCACGATGAGTCCGGTCTCCTCCGCCAATGGGATGAAGTCGAGCGGTGAGATCACACCGCGATCGGGGTGGGCCCAACGAATGAGCGCTTCAGAGCCGCGAAGCGTGACGTTGCCGAGCGTGACGACCGGCTGGTGGACGAGGAACAGTTCCCCGCGCTCGAGCGCACGGCGAAGTGCCGCACCCAAGTCAACCCGCGAGCGGGCACGGGCGCGCAGATCCTCGTCGAAGAACTCGATGGCGGACCGGCCTCTGTCCTTTGCCCTGTGCAAGGCGGCGTCCGCCTCGCCCACGAGATCTTCGGCGGAGGCACCCGGGCGGGCGATGGCCGCACCGATGCACGCCGACACGAAGAGCTCTGAACCGTCGTCGAGCTCCATGGGCTCGGTCATGGCGTCGAGGAGGCGGGCAGCGAAACGGCTCGTCTCCTCTTCGTCGACCGTCTCCCGGACGATCACGAGCTCGTCGCCCCCGAAGCGCGCCACGGTGTCGCCACCACGCACGGCCCCGGCGAGGCGCGTCGCCATCTCGGCGAGCACCTGGTCGCCAGCGGCATGGCCGAGCGAATCGTTCACGTCCTTGAAGCTGTCCAGATCCACGATGAGAACGGCGACACGCTTGCCCCTGCGCTGAGACTGGGCGAGCGCTGTGCGGAGGCGGTCCATCAACAGATCGCGGTTCGGGAGCCGGGTCAGTGGGTCGTGCAAGGTGGCGTGCCGCAAGGCGTCGGCTGCCTCCCGACGCTCGGTGGCGTCCCGCACGATCATCGATACGCCAGTCACGATGCCGTGCTCGTTGCGGACGGGCGTGGCCGTGCACGACACGTGCACGCTCGAGCCGTCCTGGCGCTGCCACAACGTGGCGTGGTCCCTCACCACGTCGCCCTCCCGGACGCGAGCGACGATGACGGCAGGCTCGCCGGCGCGGTCGGCCGGGAAGAGCGATACGACCGGTCGCCCGAGCGCCTGCTCGGGGGAGTAAGCCGTGAGAGCCGTGGCGGCGGCGTTCCAGCTCGTGATGGCGCCGTCGAACTTGAACGCCAAGATGGCGTCGGCAGAAGCCTCGATCACAGCCGCCATCTCTCGCAACGTCTGTTCCGCCTTCAGGCGCTCGGTCACGTCTGTCGCATTGATGACGACGCCCGCAACCGCCGGCACGTGCAACAGGTTGTGGGCGACGCCGCGGAAGGAGCGCAGCGAGCCGTCGGCGTGCCGGTTCCGGAAGTTGACGGCGACGACCGCACCGGGCATCTCGTGGAGATAGATCAGCGAAGCGAGGTCCCCGTCGACGTCCTCGGGCGGGAAGAGCTCTGCGTGCCGGCGGCCCACGAGCTCGCCCGGCTCGTGCCCGAGGGCGGTCCGGATGGCCGGGGAAGCGTAGGTGACGACACCGAAGGCATCCGTCACGATGATGACGTCCAGGGCATGCTCCACGAGCGCCTCGATGCGGACGCGGTCCTCAGGACCGCTTCCTGCCATCGGTGAGACCATCGAAGCTCGTCCTCCCGGTGGGTCACGCTTCGGCCACGAGGCCGCCTGCGACACTACTCAGCCGAGCGACGCCAGCGGGGGTTATTCGTGCTTGCGGCGGTCAGTCCTTACGTCCGAGCCCGCGCTCGCGTCCCCAGACGACGAGACGGCGCCTCGCCTCCTCGATTCCGATGAGACCTTCCTCGAGTCGGATCTCCATGAGGAAGCGGAGCGCTTCGCCCACGAGGCGACCTGGGCCGACGCCGAGGACGGTCATCACCTCCTCGCCGTCGAGCTCGGGACGAAGGGCGTCCAGCTCCTCTTTCTGCCGGATCTCGCCGAGCCGGGCTTCCAGCTCGTCCATACGGGCGGCGAGCGCCCGCGCCCGGGCGGCGTTGCGCGTCGTGCAGTCCGCTCGGGTGAGATCGTTGAGCCGTTGCAAGAGGTCGCCTGCGTCGCGGGCATACCGGCGAACGGCGCTGTCCGTCCACCCCATCTGGTAGGTGTGGAAGCGCAAGTGCAGCTCGACGAGCCGGCAGACGTCGTCGATCTCGCCGGTCGGGTAGCGCAACGCCTTCATCCGCTCGCGCGTCATACGGGCACCGACGACGTCGTGATGGTGGAACGAGACGCCGTCCGGCCCGACCGATCGCGTCTTCGGCTTGCCGACGTCGTGGAAGAGCGCCGCCAGCCGGAGCACCTTGTCCGGCCAGGTCTTCGACACGACAGCGATCGTGTGTGCCAACACGTCCTTGTGGCGGTGCACGGGATCCTGCTCGAGGGCGAGCGCCGGCAGCTCCGGCAGGAATCGATCCGCCAACCCGGTCGACACGATGAACCACAAGCCGGCGGCCGGCGCCGGCAACGTGATCATCTTGTCGAGCTCGTCGCGGATCCGTTCCGCCGACACGATGCTCATGCGCTCCGTCATCGCCGCTACAGCCGAGACGAGCGACGCGTCCGGCTCGAGCTCGTAGCCGGCAAGGAAGCGGGCGGCCCGCAGCATCCGCAGCGGGTCGTCGCTGAAGGAGACCTCGGGGTCGAGCGGAGTGCGCAACCGGCGGGCAGCGAGATCCTGCAAACCGGAATAGGGGTCGAAGAGCTCGAGATCCGGCAGGCGCAGCGCCATGGCGTTCACCGTGAAGTCGCGCCGCGACAGGTCGACGGAGATGTCGTCGCCGAAGCTGACAGTCGGTTTCCGCGAATCAGGGTCGTACGCCTCGGCTCGATGCGTCGTAATCTCGAAGCGCCGCCCCTTGTACTGAACGCCAATCGTCCCGAAGCGCTTGCCCTGGGTCCAGATCGGGGCGTCGAGCCCCTTCACGATCTCTTCGATCTCGTCGGGAAGGGCATCGGTCGTGAGGTCGATGTCCGCCGAGCCGTCGGCGTCAGCCCCTCCTGGGCGGCCCGCGATGGCGTCACGCACGGTGCCGCCGACGAGATAGATCCGCTTTCCGGCGGTGATGAAGCGATCGGCGATCGGCGTCGCCACCTCGAGCACGGGCCGGAGCCGCTCTGGGACCACGATGGGCGAGGGTAGCTGGCGGCCGGCGGGCTGATCGTGAGGTCGCTCGTGGCGCGGAGGCTGTCGGCCGGGAGACTGGGGCGTCACCCGGACGAGTCGCCGAGATGCAGCAGGCGCGCCGTCGCCAGCGCCTGAAGGGCGTGGTCGTCGGCCGGCCCCCGCCGCGAGGACGGCTCCGGGTGCAGCGTCTCTCCGGCGAGGGCCGCGACGCAGGCGGCGGAGGAGGCCGTGAGCGCATCGAGGTCGTAGCCGCCCTCGAGAAAGGCGATGCGGCGACCGGGAGGCGCCAGGCGAAGCGAGCGAAACGTCAGATCCGAGAAGTCCCCGGACGAGAGGCCGAGATCCGTGAGGGGGTCGTCGCGATGCGCGTCGAAGCCCGCCGAGATGAGGACCCACGCAGGGTCGAACCGCTCCGCGACGGGCTCGATGACGACGTCGAAGGCGGCTCGGTAGACCTCGCCGCTCGTGCCCTCGGGCATCGGCAGGTTCACGGTGGCCCCGAGCCCCTCGCCACGCCCCATCTCCTGGACGGCTCCGGAACCCGGGTAGAAGGGGTACTGGTGCAGCGAGATGTAGCAGACGTCCGCGTCGGAATAGAAGATGTCCTGCGTCCCGTTGCCATGATGAGCATCGAAGTCGACGATGAGGACCCGCTCGCCCGCTGCCGACAACGAGGCGGCGGCGACGGCGACGTTGTTGAACAAGCAGAAACCCATCGCCCTCGCCGACAGCGCATGGTGACCTGGCGGTCTCACGGCGAGGAAGGCAGCCTCGCCCTCGCCTGCCCGCAGCCGCTCGATGGCGTCGAGCCCGGAGCCGGCTGCACGCAGCGCCGCCTCGTAGGAATCCGTCGACGCGCTCGTATCGGCATCGATCATGCCGCCGCCCTCGGCACAGAAGTCACCGAGCGCATCCACGTAGGCGGCTTCGTGGACGCGTGTGACCTCGTCACGAGTCGCCAGTCGTGGCAGGAAATCGACCAGCGCCTCCGCCACCCCGGAGGCGGCAACACCGGCCAGGACAGCGCCCAAGCGGTCCGCACGCTCGGGATGGTGCCGCCCCGTGTCGTGGTATGCGAAGGCGTCGTGCCTGCCGAGCAAGACCGTCATCAGCCACGACGGTACCGCGCCGGGGGCAGCTCTCCACCGGCCAGTACGCTGCTTCATCGTGCGCGCGCATCTCTTGCACGGCTCCCCTCGCGCCATCGGCCGTGACGTCCCCAGCGCCGGCGGCCGTAACGGGCCAGGCGCCGGCGGCCGTAACGCCGTCGCACTGACGGCAGCAGGCGTGCTCGTCGTGGCCGTCTTCGGCGTCCTGGGCTCGGCGCTGCCGGCGGCCCGTGCGGCACCGGCGGCCGTGCCGAGCTCGCTGACGCTCGAGTCGCAGTCGCCCGCGTTCGTATCGACCCAGAACGGCGTGACCCTCGGGATCCGCGTCGCGTCGGCGCTTCCGGCGACACGCTTGTCGTTGGAGGTCACCCTCTACTTCCCGATCCTCGACCGATACACGCTCCGCCAGACCCTGACGGGCTCACGACCGAGCCTCCTCACCCCACTCGGCAACTCCGGTGTGATCCCACTCGACCTGAAGGCCCTGGCCTGGACGCCCGGCAGCGAGGTGACACTACGGCTGCCGGTCTCGGCACCCGGTCTCGCCGGCACCCTCCGCGCCGGCACGGGCGGTGTCACGCTGTCGATACCCAACTGCTCCCCGACCACCTGCGGCGGCGTCTACCCCCTGCAGGTGTCGTTGCTCGTCGACGGCGTCAACCCGGTCGCGAGCTTCACGACGTACTTGATCGTGACACCTCAGAGCGAGGTCGCCGGCACCCATCCGCTGCGATTCGCCTGGGTGCTCCCGCTCGGCGACACGGCTGCCATCTCCCCGGCGGGAACGGCGGTCGGCGACCCGTCCGACCTCTCGCAACTGGAGACGATCGATGCGGCGCTCACTGCGGCGCCGAACGCCGCCCTCAGTCTCGACCTGTTTCCGCAGTTCGTGGAGGCGATCGAGAGCCGGCCGACGCCGGCGTCACAGGCGGCGCTGCAAACGCTTCGCGCCTTGGCGGGTGCGACGGCTCAGGCCGACATCCTCCCGGGCACTTTCGTGCCCGTCGATCTCGACGCCCTCGTCGCCTCCGGGTTGTCGTCGGCCGTCGGCGCTCAACTGGCGCGGGCCCCGGCCATCTTGCAAAGAGAGCTCGACTTCGACCCGCACGGGTACGCCGCCAACGGCCCGCTCGACAGCGCATCGCTCGGCATGCTGGCTGAATCGGGCATCACCCGCCTCGTGCTGCCGAACGCAAGTGTGCAGCAGTTGCCCGCGAGCTACCGCCAGTGGACCCCGACGACGCCGTTCCTCATCCCCGGCTCTGCCATGGAGGCAATGGCCTCCGACCTAGGTCTCGAGGAGGACCTGGCGAGCACCGCCTCACCTGCGTTGAAGGCACAGCAGACGCTGGCGGATCTGTCCATCCAGTACTTCGACAACCCCGGCGCCCCTCAGGCCATGGCCGTCGAGTCCAGCCTCGGTACGTCGGTGGGCGCCGCCTTCCTGCAGGACATGCTGACAGCGCTCTCGCGCAGCTCGATCGTGCACGGCGTGACGCTCGCCAACATCTTCGCCGACGTGTCGCCGTTCTCGAGCGGAACCTCGCCCTCGAGGCGTTCGCTCGTGACCGTGACGCCGAAGCCGTCCTCGCTCGTGCCCGTCGAGCCGATCGACAATGCCCTCCAGGGTTTGGCGGCCCTGGCGTCGGTGACCCCGAGCATCCTGCATCCGCCCGGGCGTATTCCCCTGAGTGACCTCGTCCTCATGGCGGAAGGGTCCGGTGAATCCGCCGGTACTCGCCAGGCCTACTTGCAACCGATCCTTCGGCAGGCGAGCTCGCTCGCCGGCCTCGT
This sequence comes from Acidimicrobiales bacterium, assembly GCA_050008715.1. Lineage (GTDB taxonomy): Bacteria > Actinomycetota > Acidimicrobiia > Acidimicrobiales > Bog-793 > JAKACA01. Next base: position 15,079 of record JBEKMC010000009.1, read on the forward strand.
GAGCCTGCCGTTCGGGCGGACCATCACGATGACCTCGTTGCAGGCGAAGATTCCCATCTCCATCGTCTCGAAGTCGCTCACTCCGTTCCAGGCCGTGCTGAGTGTGACGAGCCCGGAGCTCGGGTTTCCCCATGGCCACACGGTGAACGTCACGATCTACCCGCGCACGAACATCGTGCCGATCCTGCTCTTGGCGCGGACATCCGGTGACTTCTCGCTCCAGATCACGCTCGCTACCACGGGCGGATTCACCATCCAGAGCGGCACCATGACCATACGATCGACAGCCATCTCGGGCGTTGCCGTGGCGCTGTCCATCGGTGCGGCCGCCTTCTTGCTCGTGTGGTGGCTCCGCTCGATCCTCACGAAACGTCGAAAGAAGCACAAGCTGCGGGGGGCTGCTCTGGCGGCGAGCGCCATCCCGGGCGGCAACCCCGGCGCGTGAGCCTGCCCGGCGGCGAAGGGGAGCCCGACGCCCCCTCTACGGCGATCGAGTCGGGAACCGGCCTCGGGCGGGCGACAGCCCTCATGGCGGCCGGGACCCTCCTGTCGCGCCTCACCGGGTTGCTCCGGCTGCTCGTGGCCGCGTACGCCCTCGGCGGCAACACCCTGTCCGACGCCTTCAACCTCGCCAACAACACTCCCAACATCGTCCACGATCTCGTGCTCGGCGGTGTGCTGTCGGCGACGTTCGTTCCTCAGTTCGTCCATCGCCTGACGTCGCGCCCACGCCAGGAGGCGGAGGAATCGATCTCGGCGGTGGTGTCGCTGTCGGGCGTGGTGCTCTTCGGCGCCACCGTCGTGTTCCTTCTCGTGGCGCCGCTCGTCATCGACCTGTACTCGGTCGGCGCCCACACTCCCGGCCTCGAGGCGGAACGACAGGTGGCGACTGATCTCCTCCGGCTCTTCGCCATCCAACTGCTCGGCTACGGAACGATCAGCTTGATGGGAGCGGTGTTGAACACCGTGAGGCGCTTTGCTCTCGTCGCATACGTGGCGGTCCTGAACAACCTCGTCGCGATCGCCGTCCTTGTCGAGTTCGCCCATGTGGTGGGGCGCCACCCGAGCCTCGCCCAGGTTCAGCACGACCGCGGCGCGCTCCTCCTCCTCGGGCTCGGCACGAGCGCCGGCGTCCTCGTCCAGGCCCTCGCTCTCTTGCCGGCTGCGATGCGCTCGGGCCTTCGGCTCCGCTTCCTCTGGAGGCCACGGGATCCGGCGATCATGGAGATCCTCTCGTTGTCGAGCTGGACCTTCGGCTTCGTTCTCGCCAACCAGGTAGCCGTCTTCATCGTGCTGGCCATCGCCGTGGGACTCGGTGCTGCTCGTGTGACGGACTACACCTATGCCTACCAATTCTTCCAGCTTCCCTTTGGCATCGTCGCCGTGTCGGTCATGAGCACCGTGATCCCGGAGCTCGCGTACCGCTACAGCGCGCACGATCTGCCGGAGATGGCCCACCAGTTCGGGTTGGGGCTGCGGCGCATGATGGCGGGCATTCTTCCCTCGACGGCCGGCTACCTCATCCTGGCGGGGCCACTGATCGCGTTGCTGCTACGCCACGGTGACTTCGGCTCGGGCAATGCCGAGGAGACCGGTCAACTGCTGGCGCTGCTCGCGATCGGATTGCCGGGGTACTCGACCTACCTGCTGTGCATCAGCGCCTTGCAGGCAATGCGCGACACTCGAACTGCGTTCTTCCTGTACCTGTTCGAGAACGCCGTCAACGTTATTTTGGCGGTCATACTGACGACACATATCGGCGTCCGCGGGCTCTCCCTCTCGTTGTCGATCGCCTACAGCCTGGCGGCCTTGGCGGCGCTCGTCGTGGTCCGCCACCGCATGGGCGGCCTCGGCGGTCTCCAAGTCGGCCGTTTCGTCGGCCGCTCACTCGTCCTCAGCGTGGCGATGGGCGCCGCCGTCGCGGTCGTGACGGCGGCGGTGTCGTCCTCGAGCGAAGTTGGCCTGCTGTTCGAAGTCATCGCGGGCGTCATCGCGGGCGTGATCACATACGGCGCCGCCGCCGGCCTCGCGGGTACGGTCTCAGGCTGGCAGACTGCACGAAAGCGGCGCCCCGGCCCGAGGAGGCATGCACATGGCTACGATCCGAGTCGTCACTGACAGCGCCACAGATCTCGACCCGTCAGTCGCCGAGAGTTACGGCATCGCGATCGTGGACTTGGACGTGCGGTTGGGCGATCTCGGCCCCGACGTCACGAGCACATGGTCGCCTGAGCAATTTTGGCAACAGTGTGCCAAAAGCTCCAGTCTGCCCGAGACGTCGGCGCCATCACCGGGTGCATTCGTCCGCGCCTACCTGGCCGCCGCAGAGGACGGCTGCGACGGCGTCGTCTGCATCACGATCTCCTCGAAGCTGTCAGCTACATATCAGGCGGCTGTGGCCGGCGCCACGGAGGTGGCAGACCGGATCGAGGTTCGCGTCGTCGACTCGCTGTCGGTGACGATGGGAGAGGGCCTACTCGCCATCGACGCCGCCACGTCGGCCCGCGAGGGGGGCACACTCGACGACATCGCCGCCAGAGCCACTGCTGATCGGGATCGCACCCGCGTCTACGGGGCCCTCGACACCCTGGACAACCTTCGCAAGGGCGGCCGCATCGGCAGTGCTCAGGCCTTCTTCGGGTCGTTGCTGTCGATCAAGCCGGTCATCGAGGTACGCGATGGCCTGGTCGAGGCAGAGTCCCGGCAGCGCACACGCTCACGATCGCTCGAGTACCTGGCGGACAAAGTGAAGAGTGCGGGCGAAGTCGAGCAGCTCGCCGTTGTCCACGCCGCAGCCGGCGACGTCGACGCTTTCGTCGACATGCTGGTCGGCGTCGTTCCTCGTGACCAGATCTGGTTGAGCTACATCGGGCCGGTGATCGGCACACATTCAGGGGCTGGTGGGATCGGCGTGTGCTTCAAGATCAAGTGATCCCGCTACCGGACAACCGGTGCTCAGTGCACCGCGCGGCACGACGGCGGCAGTAGCCTGCCCGACATGTCTTCCGACACCGGTGCTGGTGAAACGAACGGTCGAGGCACCCCGTCTGGCAGCGATTGGGCGTCGCTCGCCACCGCCAAGGTGGAGGACGTCGTCTCGCTCATCCGTGACCGCACCGTCACGCCGATCTTCAAGATCGTCCGCTTCGTCATCTTCGGTCTCCTTGCGATGTTCATCGCGGCGCTGCTGGCGGTGCTCGGTGCGGCGGGAGCGCTGCGGATACTGGACGATTACCTCTTCCATCAGCGCGTCTGGGCCAGCTACCTCGTGATCGGTGGAATCTTCTCGGTCCTCGGGATGTTCTTGTCGCGGATGCGCCATCCGCGCACCTAGGACCTCGGTCCGGTGACGGGCGAGGAGAACGAGGAACCATGAGAACTGGAAGAGTCCGCGACGTCGTCATCCTCGGTTCAGGCCCGGCGGGGCTGACCGCCGCCATCTACACGGCGCGCGCCGACTTGAGCCCTCTCGTGCTCGAGGGTGAGCCGTCGTCAACGAGTGACCAGCCGGGCGGTCAGCTGATGCTGACGACTGACGTCGAGAATTTCCCCGGCTTCGCCGAGGGTGTCATGGGCCCCGAGCTCATGCGGCAGATGCGATCGCAGGCAGAGCGCTTCGGGGCCGACCTGGCCGTCGAAAAAGCCACGAAGGTCGACCTCTCGGTGTCACCCATCGAGATATGGGCCGCTGAGGACGACGTGGAGCCGGCGGTCCGGACACAGACGCTCATCATCGCGACCGGGGCGCGCTCCCTGTTGCTCGGTTTGCCGAACGAGGCTCGCCTGATCGGGCACGGGGTGTCCACGTGCGCCACCTGCGACGGGTTCTTCTTCCGGGACAAGCCCATCGTCGTCGTCGGCGGCGGTGACTCTGCGCTCGAAGAGGCGCTCTTCCTGACGAAGTTCGGCCGGTCGGTGACCATCGTGCACCGCCGCAAGGAGCTCCGAGCGTCGAGGATCATGCAGGATCGGGCCTTTCGCAACGAGAAGATCGAATTCGTCTGGGACTCAGCAGTTGTCGACATCCTCGGCGGCGACCGTGTCGAAGGCATCCGGATCAAGGACGTCCACACCGGCCACGAGCGCAATCTCGACGCAGAAGGTGTGTTCGTGGCGATCGGACACGCTCCGAACACCGCCCTGTTCCGCCGCCAGCTGGACATGGACGCTAATGGATACCTGGTCACAAGGGGTGGGACGAAAACGGCCCTTCCCGGTGTTTTTGCATGTGGTGACGTGCAGGACCACGAATACCGGCAGGCCATCACGGCTGCCGGCTCGGGCTGCATGGCGGCGATCGACGCCGAGCGATACCTCGCTGCGCTGCGACACGAACTCGGATAGAGGAGATTGCAATGGCTGACAACATCATCACGGTGAGCGACGACACGTTCGACGAGCAGGTGACGCTCGCCGACGTACCCGTGCTCGTCGACTTCTGGGCCGAGTGGTGTGGGCCGTGCAAGATGGTCGCGCCGGTGCTCGAGGAGATCGCCGACGACAAGAAAGGGGCGTTGCGGGTCGCAAAAGTCAACGTCGACGACAACCCGCGCACTGCCCAGCGCTTCCAGGTGATGAGCATCCCGACACTGCTCTTGTTCAAGGACGGTGAGCCTCAGAGCCGTATCGTCGGCGCTCGCCCGAAGAGCCAGATCCTGGCCGAGGTCGATCCTCACTTGTCCTGAGCTTCGGCAGCGGCACGGACCGACGCGCCTCGACAATCGGAAACCCCTTTGTTTTTGCGGCAATTCACGCCCCGTTAGCTCAGGGGACGTCGTACCATGGAACGGATGTCTCCTGCCGCGAACGCGCCGGCCCCGGTGCCTGGGACGATGAACGGGTGGGCGGGCGTACTGCCCCTGACCATCGACTCCGCCGGCGAGGCAGTCGCAGATCTCCAGTCACGACTCGTCCGGCTCGGCCTCCTCGAGGCAACAAGAGCCACGGGCACGTTCGATGTCGTGACCGGAGGCGCTGTGGCCGCCTTCCAGCGCCAGCGCGGTTTGCGCTGCGACGGCGTCTGCGGACGAGAGACATGGGCTGCTGTGGTGGAAGCGGGTTACACCCTCGGTGACCGGACTCTGTACCGGCGTGCGCCCATGATTCATGGCGACGATGTCGCCGAGCTACAGCGTCGCCTGAGCGCCTTGGGTTTCGACCCCGGCGGCGTGGATGGGATCTTCGGCGACCGGACCGCCACGGCGCTCAGTGAGTTCCAACAGAACGTCGGCCTGACCGTCGACGGCATCTGTGGCCACCTGACGATTACCGAGCTCACCCGTTTGACGCTTCGCCCTGGCGGAGCCGATCTCGTCAGCGCCGTCCGGGAGCGTCTCATCGCATCAGCCCGAGGCGCGAACCTGCACGGTCGCAAGATCGCCGTCGGCGAGCAAGGCGGTTTTGGGACCGGGGTCGGTGCCGTCTGCCGGGCGCTGACCGCCGCCGGTGCCGAGTCATTGCAGCTTCATCACCCAGACGAGTCCGAACAGGCAGCGTCTGCGAACCGTGCCGCCGTCGACTGCTACGTGGGTCTCCGCCTCGAGCCGCACCACTCGTCCGTGAAGACGATGTACTACCGCGGATATCGCTACGAGTCCGAAACGAGCCGATTGCTCGCCAATCTGATGCGCGAACAGATCGTCGACCGCCTCGGGTTCCAACACGGCTCGACCGAGGGAATGGCCGTCCGCATCCTCCGAGAGACGCAGATGCCGGCTGTCCTCGTCGAGCTGGGGGACCCCAACCTCGTGGTGATGAAGGTCAGCGAACTGGCCCAGGCGGTCGTGAATTCTCTCGAGCAATGGCTGAAGGTCGACTGGGAGGCAGAAGGCTCGTCCACAACTTGATGCACAGGTTGTGGATCACCGTTTATCAGCAGTAGAGACGTCCCCTACGCCTCCACTTGACGTCGAGCTACTCGCCTCCGCTGTTGCCGGCGATGATCACTCGATAGATCCGCTCGAGGTCGTCGAGATTGGCAAACTCGATGACAACTCGCCCGTGTTTCGCGCCCATCTCGACCGTCACGCGGGTGTTCAAGTAGTCGCCGAGCAGCTCCTCGAGATCGAGGAGGCCAGGCGGCCGGAGGCGAGTCGCCGGCGTTGGAGCCGCCTGCGGAGGCGAACCAACGGGACTCTCGGTCGGCAGGGCGTGGAGCCTGCCGGCTACCCCGGAGCCGTCCGACACCGCCTCGGATATCGGCTCCTCCGCAAGCGGGTCGTCCGCTCGGAGGGCGGAACGCACCTTGTCCTCTACTGCCCGCACGGAAAGACCCTCATGGACGATCTCGAGAGCCAACCGCTCCTGCAGCGCCCGGTCGGGGGACCCGAGCAGTGCCCGAGCATGACCGGCCGTCAGCAGATTGTCGCGGACGTGGCGCTGCACCGCCGGCGGAAGCTGGAAGAGGCGGAGCGAATTCGTGACGGTGGTCCGACTCTTCCCGACGCGATGGGCGACCTCGTCGTGGGTGAGCCCAAAGTCCTCGATGAGCTGCTGATAGGCGCCGGCCTCGTCGAGCGGGTTCAGATCCTCGCGTTGCAAGTTCTCCACGAGGGCCTGCTCGAGGCTCGTGACATCGTCGACGACACGGACCACAGCTGGAATGGTGGCAAGTCCCGCGCGGCGAGCGGCTCGGTACCGACGTTCGCCGGCGATGATCTCGTACTCACCCTGCGTTGTCTCGCGAACGAGCACAGGCTGCAACACACCGACAGCCTTGATCGAGTCGACGAGGGACGTGAGTGCCTCCTCGTCGAACTGCTTCCTCGGCTGATTGGGATTCGCCTTGATTTGATTGAGCGGCAACAAGATCAGATCGGAGGAGGCAGGTCCTGGCCCACCTTGCGGGATGAGTGCTCCCAATCCGCGTCCGAGGCCACTACGACGAGACACCAGCCACCTCCTTCGCCAGCTCCCGATAGGCGATGGCGCCTCGCGACGTTGGATCATGCACCGTGATGGGCTCCCCGAAGGACGGCGCCTCGGAAATCCGAACCGTGCGCGGAATGATGTTCTTGCACACCACGTCGCCGAAGTGCGACCGCACCTCGGCGACGACCGAGTCGGAGAGCTTCGTCCTGGCGTCATACATCGTGAGCACGATGGTCGTAACCGCCAGGGTGGGATTCAGGTTCGATCGGACGAGCTCCACATTCCGTGTCAGTTGCGACACCCCTTCGAGGGCGTAGTACTCGCACTGAATCGGGACGAGAACTTCGGTGGCCGCCGTCAAGCCGTTCAAGGTGATGAGCCCGAGGGACGGAGGACAGTCGATGAGGACGAAGGCGAAATCGTCCCTGATGGCGTCTATCGCCTTTCGGAGCCGGTGCTCCCGACTGAGCACTGGGACGAGCTCGATCTCTGCTCCGGCAAGATCCAGCGTGGAGGGAGCGAGGAAGAGGTTCTTGATATTCGTCGGCTCGATGCAGTCCTCCATGGCGACATCGTGCAGGAGGACGTCGTACATCGAATAGTCGAAGGAACGCGGATCGATACCGAGGCCTGTACTGGCATTGCCTTGGGGATCCAGGTCGACGATGAGGACCCGGAGGCCCAGATCGGCCAGGGCAGCCCCCAGGTTCACGGCGGTCGTCGTCTTCCCGACGCCACCCTTCTGGTTCGCGACCGCCATCACTCGAGCGGGTCGGGTGACGGTGGACACCGCCTCGCTCGTTGCCGGCTCCACCTGGCTCTTCGAGCCAACTGGTGTCGTCAACTCGTCTCCAAGCACGTCCGACATCAGACTCCCGTCACGATCGTCACAGGGGGATCGGTCACGTCAATACCTCCCGGGGTAACGTACCCGATCCGGACGACGGATCCGCGGTGAACGCGGAGGATGCTGGTGGCGGCGCCGGCTGCAACCTCCCGGGGTAGCGCGCCTTCATCTGTTCGAGACGGGCGTGCGTGTGGGTGTCCAACTCGGGAACGGTCGCCTCGAGAAGGGGCAGGATCACATCGCGCAAGTAGCTTCCACGGACCATCCATTGGAAGTACTCGCGACCGTCGTGGGAGTACGGACCGTAGAGGCGCCCGCCGGGGAACGTGTGCTCCAGCCAACGGAACATCGACTCATGGCGTACATGCATCCGCAGTGTGATCTGGGGTTGCCGACCATCGCCGCCGAAGTGCCCCTCACCGACGAGGAGGCCCGTGAGGACACCTTGTTCGAGTTCGCTTGCCACGTGCCCCTCCTGCAAAGGTGTTTCACCGTAAGGTACCACGTGGAACAATCGGGGCGATTTCGACCGCCCGTCGGAAGGCGGAGGGCTGCTGCCGAACGCCGGGCCGGGTGTTTCACCGTGGGGTGCCACGTGGAACATGTCGCTCGGGAGGTTCAGAACAAGGGACGTTTCGCCGGGATTCCGTCACGCCTCGGATAACGATCCGGGCAGGCTGTATCGACCCGGAGAACGGCATACCGGAAGCCACCTGCCCGCCATTCGCGAGCTGGGGAGAATCCGAGGGCGGCCACATGCGCCGGCGGCCATCGCGCCTCGACACCGTCGGACGAGGAGAGCTCACGTGCGCCCACCTCGGGTGCTTCCGGGACTACGTTCTCCCCTCGGAACGGCGGTTCGGAGACAACGAGATAACCGCCGAGACGCAGCAACGGCGCAGCGCATTCCGCCACTACACCGGGTCGCCCGAACGATCGAGCCACTGCGACGACAGCCGAGTGGCGCCACGAAGGCGTCCGACCAGCGAGCTCGGCACGCAGTCCGAGTACTTCCACGCTCTGTGCCAAGCGGAGAAGCTCGATGCTGGATTCCAGCCACTCGGCCCGTCGCTCGGAACCTTCCAGCAGCACGATCCGGTGGATTCCGACTGGTGGTGCAAGTGCGAGTACAAGTCCCGGTATGCCCGCCCCAGCCCCGAGGTCGATCAGGGATCCGTCCGGCGCCTCTGATCCGTCCTGTATCGCCTGATCCCCGGCTACCGCCTTTCCGGACATGAGGGCGGACACCACCAACGAGAACCCGGAGGCGTGATCGATGTGGCGCTGAATCGGCTGGTCGCCGAGATAACCACGATCACGAGCTTGGCTCAGCAGCTCTCTCAACCCCGTCACAGCGTTCAGTCCTGCTGCGAGAAGGCGAGGCAGCTACTCGTCGGCGTCGGCGGCGTCGGCGTCGTCGGCGGCGTCATTGCCGACCGCGGCGTCGTCGCTCTCCGAGTCGGTCTCGGAGGCCGCGACCGTGGCGACCGCCGCCGGGCGGATCACGACGTAGCGCTTCGGGTCGTCACCTTCGGAGCTGGTCGCTGCTCCCGCCACGTCCCCGACGGCGTCGTGCACGGCCTTGCGGTCAACGGCGTTCATCGGTTCCAGTGCCTGGGCCTGCCCGCTCGCCACGACTTCGCCAGCGACGCGCCGAGCGAAATCCTGCAAGGCGGCGGCGCGCCGGGCCCGATACCCGGCCACGTCGACATGAATCCGCCCGGCATGATCGTCCGACCGGTGCTGCACAGCGGTTCGCGTGAGCTCCTGTAGGGCGTCAACCGTGACGCCACGAGGTCCGACGAGCAGCCCGAGCCCCTCGCCGGTGACTCGCACCTGGATCACGTCGTCATCGACACTGCTCTCCACGGTGGCGTGCGCACCGAAGCCGTCAACGACCCCTCGCACGAACGTCTCTGCCAGCTGTGCCTGGGCTTCGATGGTCATTTCTTCCTCCTTGGACGCGCCGGTCGAGCGGACCGGGCGTACTTCATCGGTAGTCGAGGGACGACGTCGCGAGCCGTTGCCGCCTCGCGAGCTGGATCGAGAGGGACCGGCCACGGCCTCGGGCTGGACGGTCTCGGATTGCGCACCGCCATCACGTGCGTCGGTCCGCGAGCGCTTTCGGGGTGCTTGCTTTCCTCCGGGGCGAGGACCGGGTCGTTCCCCCTGGCGCGCCTCACCAGAGGAGTTGGCTGACGACGGTCGGTTGTCACTTCGGCCGGCGTTGCGTCGGGAACGACCCTCGCTCGAGCCGCTCCCGGACGAACGTCGAGAAGGACGCTTCGCTCGCGCCTGCACCGGACGGACGCGGGCACGGATCCGCGCACCGCTCCTCCGTAGCCCGAACATGGCGGACCGAGGCTCTTCGAGGATGACGACCTCAGCGTCGGCTTCTGCCACACCGAGGCGGTCGAGCGCAGCTTCCAGCGCCTCCGCAATGGTCTTTCCAGTCGTCTCGACCCACTCCACCGTTAGCGCGGCCTCCCGCGGCGCCGGAACAGTCCACCCGCTGGTTGTTGCGTTGCGGAAGTCGGATCGGGCGTACCGTTGGTTGCCGGGGATACACCGGGCTTGGCGCCATTGCCGTTGGCGCTCCGAGCAGCGCCCGGTCGGCTCTGGCCGTTCTGGCCGGGTCGGACCGGCCGCGGTTGACCCGGCTTACCGGGGCGAGGCTGGCCCTGTGCGCCTTTGGTCTGACCGGATTGCCCCTCCCGGTCGCCCGGTGGCCGTGGCCGGCGTTCGCCGGTCTGAGCTGGGCGGTCGCCCGGTGGCCGTGGCCGGCGTTCGCCGGTCTGAGCTGGGCGGTCGCCTGGTGGCCGTGGCCTCCTCTCGCCTGGCTGCGAGGGACGATCGCCTTGAGGGAGACGCTTCTGCCCACTCTGAGGCGGGCGGGCCGACTGGGCGGGACGCCTTGGCTGTCCCGGCCGCGAGCTCTGGCCGGGGGGCCGGCTGCCGGTGCCCTGGGGTTTCGGTCCGCTCGGTCGCTGTCCCGAACGCTGGCGTGCTCCTCCTTGCGGGGGCTTACGGATCGTACGAGTAGCTTCCGCTGAAGGCTCGAGCGTGGGGTCAACCTGTGGTGCGAGGGCCGCGAGGCGCGCCCTGAAACCTTTCGGCGCTGGAACCACCGGAGTCGGGTTCTTCGCTTTCATCTCCTTCAACTTCCGCATCGACTCGAGGATGTGCGGGTCTCGCTTGTACATCCACTCCTGCTGGCCAATACGGAACGCGCTCGACACGATGAAATACAGCCCGACCCCGGCGGGGAACTCGATGTAGATGAAGACGAAGATCAGCGGCATGAACTTCTGGATCTGTTGCATCTGCTGGTTGGCACCGGCCGACGGGTTGCGGTTCGTGATCTGCCAGATGGACACGTACTGCAGTGCCACGGCAATGAGGATCACCACGACGTAGGGAATGACGTCGAGCCAATGAGACTGGTGGGACCGCACCGAGTCGGCCAGGTTGAGCCCGAAGGCGTTCATCTTGCCGTGGCTGTTCAACAGGTCCCGATACAAGCGAGTCTTCTTGCTGATGAACTCTGGATCGGAGATGACCGTCGTCACCTTGTGTACGACTGTTGTCGTGGTCCGAGTCATCCCGCGAATGGTGTTGTAGAGCACGATGAACACCGGGAACTGCATGAACATCGGGAGGCAGCCGCCGGTCGGGCTGACGCCGTTCTCCCGGTACAACGCCATCATCTCTTCCTGCTGTTTAGCCGTGACCTCGCGACGCTCCTCGGGCGTCATACCTGGCTTCTTCTTGTACTTGTTGCGCATCTTCAGCAGTTCCGGCTGCAGAAGCTGCATTTGCATCATCGAGCGCGTACCCTTGCGGGTGAGCGGGAAGACAACGACCATCGTCACGAGCGTGAGCAGGACGATGGCGATGCCGTAGTTGCCCGAGATGCTGTAGAAGGCCGCCAGCAACCATCCGAACAGCTTGGCGAACGGTGTGATGGCGGTCGTGATGAACGAGGCGAGGATCATGAGGGGCTCACTTCGAGGGGACGGGGTCGTAGCCGCGGCCGCCGAGCGGATGACATCGGGACAGGCGCCGCGCCGTCAGCCAAGCGCCGCGCATAGCGCCGTGCTCGGCCACCGCTTCAGCCGCATATTCCGAACAAGAGGGCACGAACCGGCAGGGTGACAGACGCCCAACTCGCGCGGTCTGATAGAGGCGGACAAAGTAGAGCAGCACGCGGGCAGAGCGACTCACCGCTCGCCAAGTCCGCTCGCTCGTAGCATCGCTTCGGTCACCCGATTCCTCAGTTCTTGGAACGAGACGTTCCGCACGCCAGGCTCGACACCGATGAGGTACGCACCCGGCGGTACCTGCGGGACAACTTCGCGAGCAACTTCGCGAAGGCGGCGCCGATACCGGTTACGCTCCGTCGCCTTTCCCACCCGCCGGGGCACGGAATAGGCGACTCGGCGGGACTCATCAGCAGGCGACGAAGGTGCGTAGTGTACCCCGATGGGACCGGAACGGGAGCGGCGGCGGGAGCGGCGAAGCGCCGCGAAGTTCGCTCGCCCTCGGACCCGCTCGAGGCGGACACGGAGCTCGTCTGATCCTGTCTCCGGAGCCGGCTCGTCCGTCAAAGCGAGCGGCCAAGAGGAGGCGTCGTCAGGCTGAGAGCTTCGCGCGACCACGACGGCGCCGGGCTTTCAAGATGGCCTGGCCGGCTCGGGTCGACATGCGGTGCCGAAAGCCATGCTTCCGGGCACGCTTGCGGTTGTTCGGCTGGAATGTGCGCTTCATCTTGCTCTCTTCTTCGGTTCTGGGCGCGGTGCGCGGATCACAGAGACGCTCACACCGGAGCCGAGGGGCCGATCGATGCGCGCGCCGCAACACTTCACCCGGTTCTCGGCTACGTGGACGCGCCAGACCAGGCGTCGTGAAGGACGACCGTACTGTACCGGCGGCGCGGCAAGAAATTCAAACGGGCGGGGGCTGCCGACCTCTCGGGGCCGGTCATCTTGAGCAGGCAATTTCCGCTCGACCCGCAGTCGGTGCGGTCGCTATATTGCGAGAAGACCGCTCTGACCAGGAGAAAGAGCAGACCGTGGGCTCTGCTAAGGTCCTTCGGCACAGACGTGTACGGCGCAGTACTATGCCGAATTCGCGTGGCTTCGCCCGCCGTCCACACCTGTGGATTCCGGTGTGGAGAACATCTCGACCGGAGTGCCCGAGCTGGTGACTGAAGCCCAACAACTGTGGAACGACTGCTGTGGCGCCCTGCGATCGCAGGTCTCCGAGGCTGCCTGGAAAGCGTGGTTCTCGGGTATCCGGCCGCTGGCCGTGGCGAATGGGACGCTCGTGCTCGCGGTACCCAACGCCGTTGTGCGCGAACGACTCGAGGGACGGTTCGCAGCCCTCCTTCAGGACGCGCTCCATGACACCTCTGGCAAGGACTACCCAGTCCGGTTCGACGTCGAAGTGGCCGAAGCTCCCGTCGGCGAAGAGAACATGCAGCAGTCGGTCCACCTCGGACCCGGCGATGTGCTCCGGCGAGGGGACCGCGAGATCAACGGCCGAGACGCTTATGGGCCTCAGAACCGTTCTCCGGACCGATCGACGTCCTCCGCCACACGTGAGATGTCCCAGTACTCGTCGGGCACCGACGCCCCGTTCAATGCCCGATACACGTTCGATGCCTTCGTCATCGGGCCGTCGAACCGATTCGCCCACGCGGCGGCCCTCTCGGTAGCCGAGGCGCCGGCCCGCTCGTACAACCCGCTGTTCGTCTACGGCAGTGCCGGGCTCGGCAAGACTCACTTGCTACAGGCCATCGGCAATTACGTGCGGGAGAACTTCCCTCGCCTGCGCGTGCGCTATGTCTCGACAGAGACCTTCATGAACGAGTTCGTCGAGACGCTGCGGGCGAAGGACGATATGGGAGCGTTTCGCCGGCGCTACCGCGAGTGCGACGTGCTGCTGATCGACGACGTCCAATTCATGGACCGCAAAGAGTCACTGCAAGAGGAGTTGTTCCATACGTTCAACTCGCTCTACGGGGCGTCGAAGCAGATCGTGCTCACCTCCGACCGGCCACCAAAGGCCATTGCCACACTCGAGGACCGGCTGCGAAGTCGCCTTCTCTCCGGCCTCACGACCGACATCCAGCCTCCCGAGCTCGAGACCCGGATCGCCATTCTCCGCACGAAGGCCGAACACGAAGGCGCAGTCGTGAGCGACGAGGTGCTCGACTTCATCGCCTCGAACGTCCGCGACAACATCCGAGAGCTCGAGGGCGCCCTCATCCGGGTGACGGCGTTCGCCAGCTTGAACCGCCAGCCACTCACACGGGAGACAGCCGAGATCGTGTTGGCCGACATGGTGGCTGCGAGCCAGCCGCGACAGATCACCGCACGCCAAATCCTCGAGATGAGCTCCACCCACTTCGGATTCTCGGTGGAGGACCTGTGCGGGCCGAGTCGGCGGCGGCCGCTCGTCATGGCCCGCCAGATCGCCATGTACTTGTTCAGGGATCTGACGGACTTCAGTTACCCGGCGATCGGGCGGGAGTTCGGCGGGCGGGATCACACGACCGTGATCCATGCCTACGACAAAATCTCCGGTCTCATGAAAGAACGGCGCAACGTCTACGACACGGTCACCGAGCTCATCGTTCGCCTGAAGAGCAGTAACGGGTGACGAGCCGCGACGGCGCGACGGCGCCGGGGACCTCCCCGCGGACAGGCCCGGAGTGGACGCGCCCAGAATGGGCGAGCCCACAATCGACGAACCCGGAGTGGACGAAGCTGTGGACGGCGACGGGAATCACGGCTGCTTCGGTGTGGACAGGACCGACGGTATGGGGGACATCTTCCTTCTCGTCCCCAGCCGCCAGGACGCGACACCGATCGCTGTGGACCATCGTGGAAATCGCGCGCGGGGTCGAGGATGATGTGAGCAGGGACTCTTGAGGTTTCTCCACAGTCCACAGCCCTTACTACTGTCTCGAAATTTTGAACAACTCAGAAGGAGTCACCAACGGTGAGGTTCCGAGCGGACCGTGACAGCCTCCTCGAGGCCGTTGTCACAGCAAGCAGGGCAACGGCAGCGAGATCCGGCATGGCCGGAGGGATCGCAGGACTGCAACTGACACTCCGGGGCGATCAGCTCGAGGTGGTCGGATCCGATCCCGATTTGGTGATCGAAGCTCGTTGCCAGGTGTCGGGCGATTCCGATGGCAGCGTCCTCGTGCCGAGCCGGCTGGTGTCGGACATCGTTCGATCCTTCGACTCCGGTGTCGTGAACGTTGCCGGCGGCGAAGAAGAAGTGCGGTTCACGTCCGGCCACGCCGAGTTCACGGTGCGCGTCGCCGTGGGGGCGGAGATCACACGGCTCGGATCGCCGGAGTCAGAAGGCATCAAGTTGCCCGCCTCCGACTTCGGCGAGGGACTCCGCCAAGTCGTGCGAGCTGCCCTCGCCGACGATTCGCGAGCACCGCAGCTCACCGGAGTGTTGATGGAGGCGACCGAGAAGGGCCTCCGCTTGACGGCCACCGACTCGTATCGCCTGGCGTTCCGCGACTTCGCAGGCTTGAGCGTGCTCGAGTCGGGCTCGCACGTCCTCGTGCCAGCCAAAGCCCTCGGCGAGGTCCAGCGTCTCGTCAGCGGGTTGAAGGACGGCGACGAGTCGGAGCTCGTCTTCCGCCACAGCGATCTCGATGCCGTCTTCGACCTCGGCCCGGTCCGGATCACGACGCGACTCCTGCGTGGTTCGTTCCCGGACGTGCAACGGCTCGTGCCCACGAGCTACGAGTACGAGTTGAGCGTTCGGCGGGAGGAGTTCGCTTCGGCACTGCGTCGGGTGCGGCTGCTCGTGCGTGACAGCAAGGACATCACGACACCCGTTCGGTTGTCCTTCCGTGAGGGCGGTGTGGAGCTCGCCGTGCTCACTCCGGAGAGCGGCCGGGCTGTCGAAGGCATCAAGGGTGAGTTCACCGGTGCGGACGTCATGGTGGCCTTCAATCCGACCTACCTGCTCGAAGGTGTGGAAGCAGTTCGCTCGGAGACGCTTCTGCTGAAGATCACCGACCCAGGTAAGCCGGCGCTCGTATGTGGTGAAGGCGAGGACGAGTTCCGCTATCTGCTCATGCCGGTGAAGGTGTCCTGACGACGGTTGAGAACCTGCCGGAGCCGGCCTCCACGATCGTCGGCTCACTCGAGGTCGAGAACTTCCGCAACCTCGAGTCCCTCCGGTTGTCACCGGCTCCAGAGGGTCTGACCGTCATCCAAGGAGACAACGGAGCAGGCAAGACTAGCTTGCTAGAAGCACTCGTGTACTGCTCGCTCTTGCGCTCGTTTCGCGGCGTTCCGAAAGAGGCGGTGATCCGTACCGGCGCCACACAGGCTTCCGTGCGCTGCGAGTTGCATCACGGCACGCGCCGTGTGGAGATCGAGGTCGACATCCTCACCGGCCGACGCGATCGGGCGGAGCGCAACCGACAGCGCGTCGACGGCGCCCGGGACCTCCTCGAGGTCCTCAGGACCACGTTGTTCACACCGGACGACCTCGAGCTGGCAAAGGGATCGCCGTTGCTGCGTCGAGACCTGCTCGACGACGTCGTCGCCGCCACCAGGCCTCGCCTCGGAGCCGAGCGAGCCAACCTCGACCGCATCCTGCGGCAACGGAACGCCCTGTTGCGTCAGCTGGGGGGGCGGTTGAACGACTCCGCCGCGGCCACGCTCGCCGTCTGGGACGAACGTCTGGCCGAGACCGGCGAGCGTGTCGTCGCCGCCCGCGCAGAGCTGACGAGCAACCTCGAGCCGCTCGCCCGGGAGGCATTTGCATCCCTCGCCCCGGGCGCCGGCACCCTCGAGCTCTCCTATGTCCCATCGTTCGAGGGTCCCCTGGCGTCCGCAATTGCGGCGGCCCGGGACGACGACCTTCGCCGCCAGGTGACAACGGTCGGTCCGCAGCGTGACGACCTGGACATCCTTGCCGGCGGTCTCGACGCCCGTACCCGCCTCTCGCAGGGCCGCCAGCGCTGTGTGGCCCTGGCGCTTCGCCTGGCGACCCATCGCCACGTGACCGATGTCACCGGTGTGACGCCAGTTCTCCTGCTGGACGACGCCTTCTCGGAGCTGGACGAGCACACTGCACGTGCGCTCGTGAACGAGCTGCCCATGGCCCAGGCGCTGTTGACCACGGCCGGCACCCTGCCGCCCGGCGCGGCCCCTGATCTCGTCGTCCGGCTCGAGAACGGCGTGCTCTCGTGAACGACGACGAGCTCCTCACCGGCCCCGTGGGTCTCCCGATCGGCGAGGCGACCCGGCGGCTGCTACGCGCCCGAGGCCTCGAGGCGACCGTGACGCTCGGTGACGTCCTGGATGCCTGGGACGACGTCGTCGGGGCAGCGGTGGCGGCACACGCCCAGCCGCGGGCGCTGCATGCGTCCGTGCTCACTGTCGAGGTGGACGAGCCGGCGTGGGCGACCCAGATCCAGTTCCTTTCGGGTGGCATCTTGAGCAGCTTGTCGGACCGCCTTGGCGACCGGGCCCCGACGAGCTTGAGCCTGCGCGTGGCGCGGGCTGGCCGGGGACGTCCGAGGCGGCGCGACTGAGCGAGAAAGGCCAAAGAAACCCTCCCTCATCTGCCACGATCCACCCAGCGCAACGGGTATAATCAAGAGCATCGCCGAGCCTCCCGCTTCCCCCGTCGCGGGTAGTCGTCGGCCCTTGCCACTCATCCCTTTTGGAAGGTCGCGCCCGTGGTGTTGGATACCGAGAGCAGAAGTCGAACGACCGTGACGTCCACGTATGACGCCAATGCCATCACCGTGTTGGAAGGTCTCGAGCACGTCCGGCTCCGGCCTGGCATGTACATCGGGTCCACCGGTCCGAGCGGGCTGCATCACCTGGTCTGGGAGGTCGTCGACAACTCCGTCGACGAAGCCATGGGCGGTTATTGCACCCGCATCGACGTGACCCTGCTGGCCGACGGCGGCTGCAGGGTGGTGGACAACGGGCGCGGTATCCCCGTCGACCCTCATCCGCAGTACAAGGACAAGTCAGCGGCAGAAGTCGTGCTCACCATGTTGAATGCCGGAGGCAAGTTCGGCGGTAGCGGGTACAAGGTGTCCGGGGGCCTCCACGGCGTCGGCGTGTCGGTGGTGAACGCCTTGTCCAGCCGCCTCCTGCTCGAAGTCGACCTCAACGGCAAGCGGTACCAGATCGAGTTCCGGGACGGGGGCAAGCCTGTCGGCAAGCTGCAAGTCGTGGGGGATGCGCCCCGGGGGCGCACGGGCACGATCGTGACGTTCTGGCCGGACTCCACCATGTTCGACGAAGTCGACTTCCGCGCCCAGACGGTCCTCGAGCGCCTGCAGATCTACGCCTTCCTCAACCGCGCCCTCGAGATCCACTTCAGGGACGAGCGCCCGGGCCGGGAGCACGAGGAGACGTTCCGCTACACCGGCGGCATCGTCGACTACGTGAAGCACCTGAATGCTGCCAAAGAGGCCTTGTTCCGCAAGGTCGCCTTCTTCCTCCAGTCTGAGGAGGACCAGGAGGTCGAGGTCGCCCTGCAGTGGAATACAGGCTTCTACGAGAGCCTCTACTCGTATGCCAACGGGATCGCCACCATCGAAGGCGGCATGCACGAGGAGGGCTTGCGCAAGTCGCTCACCAACGTCGTCAACAAGTACGCCCGGCAGTGGAACCTCGTGAAGGAGGGTGCCGACAGCCTCGACGGCCGGGACATCCGCGAGGGCCTCACCGCCATCGTGTCGGTGCGACTCACGAATCCCCAGTTCGAGGGTCAGACCAAAGCGAAGCTCGGCAACACTTCCATGCGCTCGCTCGTGGAGAAGACGACGAACGCCAAGCTGGGCGAGTGGTTTGACGAGAACCCCAAGGAGGGCCGCCAGATCGTCCAGAAGGCATTGCTCGCCCAACGGGCCCGCATGGCCGCCACCCAGGCCCGAGATCTCACTCGACGCAAGAGCGCCCTCGACGGGGCGGGCCTTCCCGGCAAGCTGTACGACTGCTCATCGCGCGACGCACGGGAGTCCGAGTTGTTCATCGTGGAGGGCAACTCGGCGGCGGGCTCGGCTGTGAAAGCTCGCGACCCGCGTCGGCAGGCGATCCTGCCCATCCGGGGCAAGATCTTGAACGTCGAGCGCGCTCGTGTCGACAAGATGCTGAAGAACGCCGAGATCCAGGCCCTCATCATGGCCATCGGCGCCGGGCTCGCTGACGACTTCGAGGTCGAGAAGATCCGCTACGGCAAGGTGATCATCCTTGCCGACGCCGACGTCGACGGGTCCCACATCCGCACGCTGCTCTTGACGTTCTTCCTTCGCCAGATGAAGCCGCTCATCGAGGCCGGGCACGTGTACGCGGCCCAGCCGCCGCTGTACTCGGCGGAAGTGGGCACGTCGAAGGTGTACTTGAAGGACGACGCCGCCCGGACGCAGTTCCTCGCCGAGCACCCGAACTACTCGAAGGAGTTCCAGCGCTTGAAGGGACTCGGCGAGATGAACTGGCAGGAGCTCAAGGAGACGACGATCGACGTCACGAAGCGCTCGCTCCTCCAGGTGACGATGGAGCAGGCGAGCATCGCCGACGAGGTCTGCTCCGTGCTCATGGGCGACGACGTCGAGCAGCGGAGGCACTTCATCCAGACGAACGCAAAGGACATTCGCTTCCTCGACATCTGATCGAGGGCGGCACCCCGCCGAGCCGGTCGACCGATCGGTGCGTTCGTACGGGGTGCACACGACGAGCCGGAGGCAGAACGACACATGGCCGCACCCGACGGCAACGACAGCAGCGGAGCGGGCACCGGCGGGCCCGACGACGGCGGAATCGCCGTCGGCATCGTGCCCATCGAGATCCAAGAGGAGATGGAGCGCTCGTTTCTCGAGTACTCGATGTCCGTCATCGTGCAGCGGGCGCTCCCGGACGTGCGCGACGGGCTGAAGCCCGTGCACCGACGGATCCTCTATGCGATGAGCGAGGAGAATCTTCGTCCCGACCGCCCGTTCGTAAAGAGCGCCGCCGTCGTCGGCGAGGTGATGAAGACGTTCCACCCCCACGGGGACATGGCGATCTACGACGCCCTCGCTCGTATGGTGCAGGACTTCAGCTTGCGGTACCCGCTCGTCTCCGGCCACGGTGACTTCGGTGCCCCAGGCCCGAACATGGGGCCGGCGGCTGCCCGGTACACGGAGTGTCGCCTCGCGCCGCTTGCCATGGCGCTCCTCGACGGCATCGACGAGAACACCGTCGACATGATGCCGAACTACGACGGCTCGACCGAGCAGCCGACCGTCCTTCCCGCCCGCTTCCCGAACCTTCTCGTGAACGGCTCTCAGGGCATCGCCGTCGGCATGGCCACGAACATCCCGCCCCACAACCTCGGCGAGGTCATCGACGCCGTCCTGCACGTGCTCGAGAACCCTGAGGCGACGCCGGACGAGCTCATGCGCTTCGTGAAGGGCCCCGACTTCCCGACGGGAGCGCAGATTCTTGGTCGTGCCGGCATCATGGACGCGTACCGCACGGGCCGCGGCTCGGTGAAGCTCCGTGCCGTTGCCGAGATCGAAGAGGGCCGTAACGGCAAGTCGCAGATCGTGGTCACGGAGATCCCGTACCAGACCTCGGTCGATGCCATCGCACAGCGCGCCGCTGACGCGCTCGCCGCCGGCGACGTGCCCGGTATCGACAACATCGAGAACCTTTCGGCCGGGGAGACGACACGGCTCGTCATCACGCTGAAGCGCGACGCCAACGCCAACGTCGTGCTGAACAACCTCTACAAGCACACCCCGTTGCAGACGAGCTTCGGGGTCAACATGCTCGCTCTCGTCGACGGGGTCCCCCGGCTCCTGAACCTCGCGCAGGCAGTCAAGGCCTACGTCGACCACCAGATCGAGGTCGTGACGCGTCGTTCGCAGTATCGGCTGGACAAGGCACGCGCCCGCGCCCACATCGTCGAGGGACTCCTCAGGGCTCTCGACATGCTCGACCTCGTGATCGCCACGATCCGCGGCTCGGACGACCGAGCGGCCGCCCGCACGGCCCTCATGGCCGAGCCCTTCCTGTTCTCCGAGATCCAGGCGAACCACATCCTCGACATGACCCTTGGCCGCCTCACGCGCCTTGGCCGTTCAGAGCTCGACGAGGAGATGCTCGTCCTGCGGGAGACCATCGCCGAGCTCGAGGCGATCCTTGGCGACCCGGTCCGGCTGCGTGGCGTCGTTGCCAGCGAGCTCGGTGCGGTGCGGGAGAAGTTCGCCGACGAGCGCCGGACTCGGCTCATCCACGATCCGGGCGACTTGAACGTCGAGGATCTCATCGAAGACGAGGAGATGATCGTCACCGTCACGCGGGCGGGGTATGTGAAGGCCGTCTCGGCTGACGCGTTTCGCACGCAGGGACGGGGTGGCCGCGGCATTCAGGGTTCCCGCCTGAAGGAGGAGGACCTCGTCCGGGAAGTCGTGCATACGACGGCGCACGCCCACCTGCTCTTCTTCTCGAACCGCGGCAAGGTGTACCGCCTGCGGGCTCACGAGATCCCCATCAAGGAGCGCAACGCCCGCGGGACACCGGCCGTCAATCTGCTGCCCCTCGAGCCGGACGAGAGCATCCAGGCGCTCATCGACGCGAAGTTCTTCCAGGACGACGAGTTTCTGCTGTTCGCCACGAAGTCCGGTCGTGTCAAGAAGACCCCCATGAGTGAGTACGACAAGTCCCGGCGGGAGGGCTTCATCGCCGTCAACCTGAATCCGGGTGACGAGCTCGTCCGTGTCATCCGCACGGGCGGCGGCGACGACCTCCTGCTCGTGAGCAAGGCCGGTATGGCGATCCGCTTCGGCGAGGCGGAGGTCAGGGCCACCGGTCGGTCCGCGGCCGGCGTGCACGGTATGCGGCTACGAAGCGGTGACGAGCTCGTCTCCTGCGACGTCGCCCGAGAGGGCGTCGACCTCTTGATCGTGACCGACGCCGGCTTCGGCAAACGCACGAAGCTCGACCACTTTCACAGCCAGGGTCGCGGTGGCCAAGGTGTGCGTGGCATCCGGCTCACGCAACGGCGCGGGGCGGTGGTCGCAGCGCTCATGGCATCGCTCGACGACGAGATCCTCATCGTCGCGTCGGGCGGCGTCGTCATTCGGACGGCAGTTCGCGACATCCCGGCGCAGGGCCGGGACGCCACCGGCGTTCGGGTGATGAACCTCGACGACGGCCAGTCGGTCGCCGCCGTGGCGCAGGTCTCGGGCAGCGAGGAGTAGCTCACCGCGCCGGCGAGGCGCCGCGTATTCAGTGGTGGAACCCGGTTCGCGCTTTCTTGCGGGCTTCTTTCTCCAATGCGGCCGCGGCTTTCGGCTCCATGTGCCGCGCGACGTCCGAGAGGTTCTCGCTCACGCGCCGGAGATCGGCGAGCAGCATCCGGGCCAGGTCACGACTGAGACCATTGCGGACCACGATGCGAAGGACCGAGATGTCCTCCATCCCTTCCGGCATGGGATAGGCGGGTACGAGCCATCCGTGGGAACGCAGTGCAGCGGACACGTCGTAGACGGAGAAGACGGTCTCCGGGCGAGTCCTGAACGCGAAGACGGGCAGCTCGTCACCTCTGGAGATCAGCTCGTACGGCCCGATCTCGGCGATCTCGGATGCGAGCCATTTCGCCGTGTTCGAGCATGCTTGCTGAACCTGGGTGTAGCCCTCGATGCCGAGGCGGAGAAAATTGAAGTACTGCGCGACCACCTGGGCGCCCGGACGGGAGAAGTTGAGGGCGAACGTCGGCATCTCGCCCCCGAGGTAGTCGACCTTGAAGACGAGATCCTCAGGCAGCGCGTCGTTGTCCCGCCAGATGATCCACCCGACGCCGGGGTAGACGAGTCCGTACTTGTGACCCGACGTGTTGATCGACTGCACGCGAGGCAGGCGAAAATCCCAGAGCAGCTTGTGGTCGATGAACGGAGCCACCATGGCTCCACTGGCTCCGTCGACGTGGATCGGCACGTCCGGCCCGCCGCGGCGCGCGGCCAGCTTGTCGAGGGCCTTGGAGATTTCCGCCACCGGTTCGTAGGCGCCGTCGTAGGTGGAGCCGAGTATGGCGACGACGCCGATGGTGTTGGCGTCGCAAACCGCCGCGGCCGCCTTGGCGGTGAGATGCGGGACCTTCGGCCCGACCGGGACGAGGCGGGGTTCGACGTCGAAGTAACGACAGAACTTCTCCCAGCACACCTGGACGTTCGTTCCCATGACGAGGTTGGGCCGGTCTGCTGGCAGGCCAGCCGCCTCGCGTCGCTGACGCCAGCGCCATTTGAGGGCGAGGCCGCCCAGCATGCAGGCTTCGCTCGAGCCGGTCGTCGAGCATCCCGTGGCGTCGCCGTCGCCGGGGGCGTTCCACAAGCGTGCGAGCATGTTGACGCATCGGCGCTCGATCTCGGCCGTTTGCGGGTACTCGTCCTTGTCGATCATGTTCTTCGGGGAGCATTCCGACATGAGCCGCTCGGCCTCAGGCTCCATCCAGGTCGTCACGAAGGTGGCGAGGTTGAGCCGGGCGTTGCCGTCGAGCATGAGCTCGTCGTGGATGATCTGGTACGCCGTCGCCGGCGCCATGCCGACGTCGGGCAAGCGCAGCATCGGCACGTCGTCCTCCAGATCCAGGCCGAACTGCGGCCGGAAGCTGAGGTGGGTGGGCGAGGAACCACTTTCCTCATGAGTGTGCAGCGGCATCAGTCGGCCTCCCGGATTCGTCGCGTCGCGCCATCCTGTCCCATTGGAAGGACGGGTGGCCAGAGAAAGTGCGGAACCGGAGTCAGGCGGAGTTAGGCGGTCTTAGGCGGAAGTCACCTTGACGGTGTCGACGGCTGACAGGGGACCGGCGACGGCTTCGGCGTCGCCGACGATCACCGTGACGAGCTCGGATGGCGCGAAATAGCGGCGTGCCGCCGCCTCCACCGCTGCCTTGGTGACCTTCGCGAGGGCCGCCGGGTAGCTGGCGAGGTAGCCGGGGCCGATACCCGCCAGCCCGAGCGTCGCGAGTGTGCCCGCAAGGCCGGATTGGGTGGCGCCGAGGAACGTGAAGGCGCCGACGGCATAGCGCCGGGCGGAATCGAGCTCTTCTTCGCTCACGCCTCCGACGGCCATGCGACCGAGCTCGTAGCGTGTCTCCACGAGCGCCGCAGCCGTCGCATCCCTGGCGACGTCTGCTTCGATGACGAGCGACGAGCCGGCTCGGCCGTGCCGTACGCCGCTTCCGGGCGAGTAGGTATAGCCATGGCGTTCGCGCAGGTTCTCCACGAGCCTGGAGGCGAACAGCCCGCCGAAAACGAGGTTGGCGAGGGCGGTCGCCGGCCAGTCGGCGTCAGAGCGTGCCGGAGCACTGCGGGCGAGTCGGATGTTGCTCTGCACACTGCCCTCGCGCCCGACGAGTGAGATCGGACCGAGGCGCACGGGCGGCACAGGTGCCAATCCGGCGCCGGCCTTGCGGGAGCGGCTGAGCCATGGGGCTAGCTCTTCAGCCGCCGTAAGGATGGCTCGCCGAGGATCGACGTCGCCGACGAGGACCAGCAGCCCAGACCGCGGGTTGAGCATGGCGCGGTGCAACGTCCGAAGGCTGTCGGCGCTCACGCGGCGGAGAGCGCCCGGTCGAGGTATTCCGGCCGCGTACGGGTGTCCGGCGTAGAGCCGCCGGCGGAGGGCCTCGTCTGCCACGACCTCGGGTTGGCTCAGGGACATCAGGGTCTCGTTGGCGAGACGGTCGCGGTCGGAGCGCACCTCTTCAGCAGGGTAGGCGGCGGTGTGCAGCACCTCCGCGAGGATGCGGAACAGCGGCCGAAGGTTGGGTGCCAGCACCGACGCGTTCAAGACGAACTGGTCCCGGTCGTAACCCGCCCAGAGCCGGCCGCCGAGGCCCTCGACGATCTCGGCAAGCTCGCCGCGGTCGTGCCGCGCGGTGCCGGCGAGGATCGACTCGGCGAGCACGGTGGGACTTGCGCCCTTGGCGACGCTGTCCGCCGCGACTGCGAAAGCGAGGCGTATCTGGACGAGCGGAACGGCTCGCCGGCGGACGCCGATGGCGCGCAATCCCCCGGTGAGCTCGTCCTCGAGAACCACCGGCGCTCTTGGCAGACGCAAGCGGCCCGGTGCCGGCCGGCTCATGATGCCGCCACCGGTTGCAGCTCGAGCAGGGCGTGATGCTGGCCCAACACGTCAGATGCTGCGCGGGCGACCGCTTCGGGTCGGACGGCGGCGAGACGGGCCGGCAGCTCGGCAACGAGTTCTGCACGTCCGTGGATCGTCTCGACAGATGCGAGGCTGAGCGTCCGATCGAGCACCGAGTCGATCGAGCGCCAGTGGCCGGCAGCGAAGCCGGCGGCCACGCGTGCGAGCTCCTGTGCGGTCGGGCCGTCGGCCGCCAGCCCCTCGAGCTCGCGCTCGACGGCAACCTGCAGCTCGCTCGTGGAAGCCACGCCGGGATGGAACACGACCACCTGGAACAGCACCGGATCACGCATGTAGAAGGTGTCGCCACCGAAGGCGCCGAGGATGCAGCCCACATCGGTGACCGAGCGGTCTTCGTAGACGAGCCGTCGTCGCAAGCGGCTGGCGTCGCCGTCGCTCAGCACGCTCGCGAGTACGGCGTAACTGGCGTACTCGTCGAGCTCGGCCACAGGGTCGGGCGTGCGGTACCCGACGGCAAAGGCGGCTTGAGGAGCGAGCCGATCCTCGATCACTTCGTGCAGTTCGGTGACCGGGGGTGGCTCCGGAAACGGGCCATGCGGTGGGACGGGCCGTCGGGAGATGCCTCCGAAGTGCCGGTCGGCGAGCGCGACGACCTCGTCGGGCTTGCAGTCACCGGACACGACGAGCACGGCGTTCGAGGGCGCGTAGTACTTGTCCCTGAAGTCAGCAGCATCCTCCAGCGTGGCTTCCTCGAGATGGGCGAAGTCGCCGTAGCCGTTGTGAGCGTTCGGGTACGTCGTGTAGGCGAGCGCCGGCAACGTGATCCAGGGGAAACCGCCGTAAGGGCGGTTGAGGACGTTCACCTTGATCTCCTCTTCCACGACGGACACCTGATTGCGCAGGTTCTCCTCGGAAAGGGCGAGCGACGCCATGCGATCGGCCTCGAGCCACAGCCCGAGCTCGAGCTCGCCCGCCGGGAGGGCCTCGTAGTACGCGGTCAAATCGGGCAGCGTGTGCCCGTTCACGACACCACCTGCACTCTGGACGAGCCGCATGTGCTCGATCTTGGCGACGTTCGCGGACCCTTGGAACATGAGGTGTTCGAAGAGGTGGGCGAACCCGCTGCGACCCTCGGGCTCCGAGCGGAAACCCACGTCGTATACGACCGCGACACCGATGAGCGGGCTCGATCGATCCGGCGCGACGATGACCCGCAGTCCGTTGCCGAGAACGGTGCGCTCGAGGTTGGCGAGACTCGATCCACTGGCCGGCATGGACGAAAGCTACCGGTCGGAGACCGCCGGCGGGGCGCACTCGCCCGGCGAAATATCGCGTCAGACAGCGCCGGGTTTCGGGATCCCGCGCGTCCGCAGCGGGCTTCCTGCAGAGATAGCGTGATCGCGGATGGTCGATCCACGCGCCCCTGGCGACTCGCCGGATGCTCTGACCGACAGCGCGGTCGAGATCCTCCACGTGTCGAGCCTCGTCAAGCGTCCGCTCGTCGACCAGGCGGGCGACCGGCTCGGACGCGTGCAGGACCTGATCGTCCGAGTCGGCGAGGTGTCCCACCCACCGATCGTGGGACTCGTCGTGAGCATCGGTGGACGCAACCTGTTCGTGCCGATCGACCAGGTGGCCACTCTCGAGCCGGGTCGGGTGAGCTTCTCGGGTGAGCGACTCGACCTCCGTCGATTCGAGCGCAGGCCCGGAGAGCTGTTGCTCGCCAGGGACCTCATGGCCCGGCACCTCATCAACTTCGTGCGCGGGCGGCTGATTCGAGCCAACGAGATCGAGCTGGCCAAAGTGGACGGCGTGTGGGAGGTGGTCGGCGTCGACCCCTCCGGCCGCCCGGCTCTTCGCCGGCTTCTCCCCGGACACCTCGGTGATCGAGTCGCTTCGGGTCAGATCGTGGACTGGGCGAGCATCGAGCCGTTCGTGGGGCACGTGCCGTCGGCGCGACTTCACATTCCGTACCGCAAGTTGGCGCGCCTGCATCCTGCTCAGATCGCCGACCTCGTCGAAGCGGCTTCGCACGCTGAAGGCGAGGAGATCATCGAAGCGGTCGGCGAGAATCGCGAGCTCGAGGCGGATGTCTTCGAGGAGCTCGACACCGAGCACCAGCTGGAGTTCGTACGCTCCCGCTCGGACGAGCAGGCTGCCCGGCTACTGGCATCGATGGCCCCGGACGACGCCGCCGACCTGATCACGGAGATCGATCAGGATCGGCGCCTTCCCATCCTGAACCTCCTGCCGCAGCCGCAACAACGGAAGGTGCGCTCGCTGCTGAGCTACCACCCTGAGACCGCCGGCGGTTTGATGAGCCCTGATTTCCTGTGCTTGCCCGCCACGGTGACGGCGGCGGCGGCCATCGAGGCGGTACAGCACAGCACAGCCTCGCACGAGAGCCTGAACGCGGTGTTCGCAACGGACCTCGAGGGCAACTTCCTCGGGTCGGTGTCGACGGTTCGCCTGCTTCGCGCCGATCGCGGCGCCCCGCTCGGCGACGTGGTCCAAGTCGGTCCGGCGCACGTGCACGCCGACTGGGACGTGAACGCGACGGCCCGGAAGATGTCCGACTTCAACTTGATCGTCGCTCCGGTGATGGACGCAGGTCACCGTAAGATTCTCGGCGTGGTCACCGTCGACGACGTGCTCGAATTGCTGCTGCCGAGCGGGTGGCGGCGAGACTTCGGCGTGACGACCGCTGGCGATTGAGCAGCTCGGTGCCGATGACACATCCGCTGAACCGGCACCGAAGACCGGGCCCCACGGGCGGCCGGTTCCGATCAATCACGAAGGAGCAGCGCTGAGCGCTGGTATGCAACACGAAACGGTAGCTCGCGTGCGTCTCACGACCTAGGAGATGGCGAGGTCTGGCTGATCGCCTGACCTCACAGTCGAACTCTGGCCGGGCGGCGTCCGCAACGCCCGGAGGTAGGTGAGATGGCGACCGACGACCAGAACGAGAGCGACAGCAAATCTGCCGTGCTCGACGAGGCGCACGTCGGCGACATCGAGGGCGCTTTCGGAACGATCCGCCAACACGACACCGGTTCTCGGCGCTCATCCAAGGCGAGACTGCTGACGCTGCTGGCGATCATGGGGCCCGGGCTCATCGTCATGATCGGCGACAACGATGCGGGCGGCGTCTCCACCTACGCCCAGGCAGGGCAGAACTTCGGCCTCACGCTGTTGTGGACCTTGCCGCTGCTGATCCCCGTGCTGATCGTCAACCAGGAGATGGTCGTCCGCCTCGGTGCTGTTACCGGAGTCGGGCATGCCCGCCTGATCAACGAACGTTTCGGCCGGTTCTGGGGCGCCTTCTCCGTCGGCGACCTATTCATCCTGAACTTCCTCACGATCGCGACGGAGTTCATCGGCGTCAGCCTCGCGCTCGCATACTTCGGCGTGAGCCAGTACATCTCGGTGCCGCTCGCCGCTCTACTTCTGATCGTCATGACGGCGAGTGGGAGCTTCCGGCGCTGGGAACGGTTCATGTTCGTCTTCATCGTTGCCAACTTCCTCGTGATCCCGCTCGCTGTGTACCGCCACCCGACCGCAGGCTCCTTCTTCAGGGGCCTTGTCGTCCCGGGCGTTCGGGGTGGTTTCAACTCCACCTCGGTGTTGCTCATCATCGCCATCGTCGGTACGACGGTTGCGCCGTGGCAGCTGTTCTTCCAGCAGTCCAACATCGTGGACAAGCGGATCACACCACGTTGGATCAATTACGAGAGGACCGACACGGTGCTCGGATCCCTCGTGACCGTCTTCGCCGCCTCGCTGCTGATCAGTGTGGCGGCGGTTGCCTTCGGGCACACGCCGATCTTCGGGCATTTCACGAATGCCGGCGGGGTGGCCCAAGGTCTCGATCGCTACGTCGGCCATGCGGCCGGCGCCATCTTCGCCGTCGTGTTGCTCAACGCCTCGATCATCGGTGCGGCATCGGTCACCCTGGCCACGTCGTATGCCTTCGGCGACGTCTTCGGAGCACGCCATTCACTGCACAGGAGCTGGCGCGACGCGAAATTCTTCTACGGTGCGTTCACGGCCATGGTGGTGGCGGCCGCCGTCATCGTCCTCATCCCCGGCGCCCCCCTCGGTCTCATCACCACGGGCGTGCAGGCGCTCGCCGGCGTCCTGCTGCCGAGCGCCACCGTGTTCCTCCTCCTGCTCTGTAACGACAAGGAGGTGCTCGGCCCCTGGGTGAACCGAACGTGGCTGAACGTCGTGGCGAGTGTCATCGTGTCGGTGCTGCTGATGATGTCGTTCGTCCTCATGGCGACGACGCTGTTCTCGACGATCAATGTCAACGACGTGGCAGTAGCACTTGGCGGCGTCCTTCTCGTCGCCTACGCGATCGGCGGGGTGCTCCTGGTGAGGGCCCGCCGGCGCGGCGGCGGAGCCCCTCCCATACCCGTCGAGCAGCGACCGACCTGGCGGATGCCGCCCCTCAGCCTCTTGCAGCGCCCAGTCTGGTCGCGAGGTCGCCTCGTGGGGATGTATGCGCTGCGCGCCTACCTGGTGATCGCCGTGCTGATGCTGTTCGTCAAGGCAGTCGAGCTCGGCGTGCACAAATGAGCGACCTCACCCCATCGTCTTCGACCCGTCGATGGACTCGCGGATGATGTCGGCGTGCCCGGCGTGCTGAGCAGTCTCGGCGATGATGTGCAGCAGGACACGTCGCGCCGACCAGGTGGCGCCTGCCTCGAACCACGGTGCCTCCGGCAGCGGGTGTGACTGATCCAGGTCGGGAAGGCCGGAGACGACATCGTCCGTCCGTGTCGCCACAGTGTCGTAGTGATCGAGCAGAGCACTCACGTGCTCGCCTGGCTCCATGTGGAAACCCGCCGCCCAATCGCCGGCCTGCTGGTCGTGAGAGGACCGGTCGGTCGGCCCGTTCAGGATGAAGTCCGTCCAGTTCGACTCGACGGCGGCCACGTGCTTGATCAGCCCTCCGAGGCAGAGCTCGCTCACCGTCGTGCGCTGGGCCGCCTGCTCATCGGAGAGGTCGCGAAGCGTGAACCGCAGAAAATCCCGGTGCGTCCGCAACGTCTGGAGGAAGTCGGCCTGCTCGCTGGTCGCTCGGTCTTGGCTGTTCGTCGTCATCGTGTTTCCCTTTCAGTTCGTCGTCGACTACGAAGTTAGACATCACAGCGGTCACTTTCTGACCTAAATGAAGAGATACTGTACCGATGGCGAACACGAGCTCCAGAACGCTTCGGCTGCTGTCGTTGCTGCAGAACCATCGGTACTGGTCCGGCGGCGACCTCGCCGAGCGCCTCGGCGTCTCCGTACGGACGCTTCGCCGCGACATCGATCGTCTCCGAGAGCTCGGATATCCGGTGGACGCCCAGCGTGGAGTCGACGGCGGGTACCAGCTGGCGGCGGGAGCCGCTTTGCCGCCGCTCGTGCTCGACGACGACGAGGCCGTTGCGCTCGCCGTCGGGCTACAGACCGCAGTCCAGAACGGCTCGATCGCCGGAATCGCCGAGTCAGCCGTGCGAGCACTCACAAAGGTGGTGCAGGTGATGCCGAAACCCCTGCAGCGCCGAGTCGAAGCGCTGCGCGCGATGACGGTTCCAGGGAGCTGGGATAGCGCCAGCGCCAACATCGATCCCAACGCACTCACGACGATCGCCCAGGTCTGCCGGGACAACGAGATGCTCAGCTTCAGCTACACCGACTCCATCGGAGAGCGCACAGGTCGGCACGTCGAACCACACCGGCTAGTCGTGCTCGGTCGCCGCTGGTACCTCGTCGCCTACGACCTCAAGCGCTACGACTGGCGGAGCTTCCGGCTCGATCGCCTGGATGAGCCGCGCGCCGAGGGCGAGCGGTTCCGCCCGCGGCCACTGCCGATGGACGACGCCGCCGCCTTCGTGCGCGCGGGTATCGACAATATGCCGGCGTCGTATTCCGTCGAGGTGCTGATCCATGCACCCGGCGAGGTGGTCCGCCCGCGTCTCGGCCGGTGGGCCCATGTGGAAGACGTTGGTGACGGCGAGTGCCTGCTGCGCATGAGCTGCGACTCATTCGACTGGCCGGCGATGGCGCTTGTCGCGGTGGCGGCCGAGTTCGAGGTGATTTCGCCGAGAGAACTGCTCGAGCACGTCTGGGACTGCGCGGGACGACTCGGCAGGGCCACCTCAGCCCACCGGTGACGAGATTCCGCCGGTCGCGACGCCACGAGACCTAAGTTACGAGAGCAATGACGGAGACTCTCGACTCCCTGAACCCGGCTACCTCCGGGCTGATCGACGAGCTCCCCGACGCTGTCATCGTTCTCGACCGTACCGGACGCCTGGCGTGGGGCAACCACGCCGCGGAGCGGCTCTTCAGTCGCTCGCTGCTGGAATCCGTCGGGCTTTCGGGGTTTGATCTCGTTCACCCGGACGATCTGGAGCTCGTGCTGCGGTCGTTCGCGAGCGTGCAGCAGAAGGAGCGCGGCACGCTCATCGAAGTCCGGGTCAAGACCGGAACAGGCTGGCGTCTCCTCGAGGTCATCGGCTCGCCGGTCGCGTGGTCTGGTGAGGCGGCTGTGCTCTTCTGCCTCCGGGACTTGACCGAGCGACGGCGGTTCGAGGTCGCTCGCAACGAAGAGGATCGGTTTCGCTCCCTCGTGCACAACGCCGCCGTGATCACGCTGCTGGTCACGCCGGCGGGATTCGTCGAGTCCGTGTCGGGAGCGCTGTCTCGAGTGCTTGGTCACGATCCCGAGCGGGTGGCGGAACGTCCGCTGGCTGAGCTTGTCAGTGAGGCCGACCGTCCAGCCCTCTTGGAGGCCTTCAGGCGCGCTTCGCACGGAGCCTCAGCGTCGAACCCCGTGACGGTGGCGGTCCGGCTGCTCCGGCACGCCGGTAAGGAGGTGGTGCCGTTCGAGCTGACGATCGTCAACCTGCTCGAGGACCCGACCGTCGGTGGATTTGTCGTCTCGGCGCATGACCTCACGGAGCGCATGACTGCCGAGCTCGAGCTCGGAAAGGCTTTCTCGCTGTTGACGGCAACCCTGGACGCGACGGCCGATGGGATCGTCGTTGTCGACGCCAGCGGCCGCATCGTCAGCTTCAACCGCAGCTTCGCGGAGATGTGGCGGTTACCTGACTCGGTCCTCGAGGCTCGCGACGCGTCGACAACCGGCTCATTCGCCATGGCCCAGTGGCTGGTCCCCGAGGCGTTCGAGACCAAGGTGAACGAGCTGCCCACGCACCCCGAGGCGGAGAGCAGCGACGTCTTGGAATTCGAGGACGGCCGGGTGTTCGAGCGTCGCTCGAAGCCCCAACGCATGCACGGGGTCCTCGTAGGCCGCGTGTGGAGCTTCCGTGATGTGACTGAGACGCGACGCACGGAACAGGAGCTGCGAGCGAGCGAGCAGCGTTTTCGGCAGGCGTTCAAGCAGGGGCCACTCGGCGTCGCCCTCGTCGCCCTCGACTCACGGATAACGAACGCGAACCACGCGTTGTGCACCTTGCTCGGCCGTCAACGCGACGATCTGGTCGGTGCCACGTTGGCGTCGCTCACCCACCCCGACGATGTGGAGGCAGTGGCCGAGCTCGACCGCCAGATGGCCGACGGCAGCATCCCGAGGTATCAAAGCGAGGCACGACTCGTCACGGCGTCGGGCGACGTGGTGGTCGCGAAGCTGACGGCCTCGACGATGAGGGACGAGCTCGCTGTACCGCTCTGCGGACTGCGCATCTTCGAGGACGTCACCGAGCGCAAACGCATCGAGAGCGCTGCCGTGGCTGATGCCACGGCCGCTGCCAGGCTCTTCGCCCGCCTCACGGCGCGCGAGGTGGAGATCTTGGAACGGCTCGGCCAGACGAACACTGCTGCCCAGATGGCCGATCATCTCTCGGTGTCGGTCAGGACCGTCGAGTCGCACCTCGCCCACGCCTATCGGAAGCTAGGTGTGCGCTCGAGGGAGGATGCCATGGCGGAGTTTTCACGCCTGAGACGTACGGTTACCGGCCTTTTCTAACCGCCGGCGGGCTCTGCCGCCAAACCTGGTACGGAGAAGAAATCCGTACCGTACGGGCAGAATTGCCGTACGTCTGAGCCTCAAGGGCCAGGCTGAGGTGCCGACACCTCTTGTCACTTCCTCAGACAAAAGGGTTCCGAGGTCGCATCAAGGAGGTCCCTCATGTCGGTCATCCATCCAGACGGCGCACGAACCGCCTGGCGTCTCCCCCGCAGTCATGGCAGGAGCCGGTCCCGTTGGTCGAAGTTGGCAGCTGCCGTGGTTGGGACGCTGCTCGCAGGCGGAGGCGCCCTCGCTGCCACCAACTGGGTCGTCGGACTCAACGGCTCTTCGAGCGGCGAGGCGCAGTCGGCGACCGTGTCCAACCTCACGATCAGCGCCGTTGCGGCGCCGGCGGCGAACAACGTCTTGTATCCGGGCGGCAACGGCGACGTCGTCCTGACGATCTCCAATCCGAACCCGTACCCGGTCACCATCACGGCCGTGAACCTGCCGACGAACGCCACCTACGCCTCCGGGTTCACGACCAGTGCGCTCACGACGGCACAGGCAGGCTGCTTGTCCTCTACGCCGAGCGATGTCGTGTGGAATTACTCGTCGGCTACGAGCGGCAGCTCCCACACGCTGACGACCGCAGTCACCGTTGCGGCAAGCGGTCAGGCGAACAACCCGCTCTCGGTGACTTTCACCAACGATGCCAGCATGACGGCGGCAGCCCCATCCGCGTGTGAGAACACGTATTTCTCGATGCCGGCGCTGACCGGGGTCACTGCCACGGGCGGCGCAGCGACCGCGACGACGAGCCCCGTCTCGGACAGCTGGACGAGCTGACAGCGCTTCATCCTGAGGCGATACAGCTACGAAGCGATGAACCCGATGAACCGGGTGTTCTTCTCGGCCGCCGTGTGGAGCGCCGTCGTCCTGGCAACGACGTGCACGGCGTCCGCTTCGACGTGGGCACTCACGGTTCGCGCAGGAAGTGCGGGCGAGGCGAAAGGGCAGGCGGGGCCCGCAGCACCGGCGGGCACAGCGGCCTCGTGCGTGTCATCGACACAGCGTCTCGTGACCGTGACCTGGGGCTCCGTGGCTCATGCGTCGAGCTACACGGTGTACGACTCGACGACGTCGTCCTCCGGCGGCTACACCGTGATCGCCGCAGGAGTCTCCGGCCTCACATGGACGAGCGGGAGCCTGTCGGCGGCGAACTACTGGTTCGGGGTCGTCGCATACGTCGGCACCCGGTGGGTGAGCGCCCAATCGGCGGCGAGCGTGGAGACGACGATCAGCACCTCGGGGAAAGCCTGCACGCAACCCTGAGGGGCTGACCCAGAGCCGACATTCGTCGTCTCGTTATGATCCGAGCTTGTGCGAGTCGGCGTGCGGGCATGGCGTGCACGGAGCAGGGGGGCGCAGGGTGGCCCGCCAGCTGTGGCGCCGTTGGCGTCGCCGGTGCCCGCCATCTCGACGGGCGATGGTTGGAGCTGCAACATCTGCTCCTCGCCGAGTGACGTGCCGCTCGCCGAGGTGTCGCGAGAGGTCTCCAGCTGCCCTGGCTGCGGTTCGACGCTGCGATGGCGGGCCGTCGTGGCAGCGCTGTCCATCCATCTGTTCGGGAGGTCCCTCACCCTCGATGCCTTTCCGCTGTCGCCTCAGCTGAAGGGTGTTGGAATGTCCGATTGGGAAGGCTACGGCGACCGCCTCGCCCGGCGGTTGGGGTACACGAACACGTTCCTGCACAAGGAACCGATGCTCGACATCACCGAGCCCGCCCCGGCGCACCTTGCTGGCGCCTGCGACTTCGTCATCTCCTCAGAGGTGCTCGAGCACGTCGACCCGCCATGGCAGCGGTCGCTCGAGCACCTCCGCCAGCTGCTCGTGCCCGGAGGCCTTCTCGTGCTGACGGTCCCTTACAAGCTGGAGGGGACAACTGAGGAGCATTTTCCCGAGCTGCACGAGTACAAGGTGGTCGAGCTCGGAAGTCGGCGCGTACTCCTCAACCGAACCCGCGCCGGGGTACTTCAGGCGTACGACGATCTCGTGTTCCATGACGCGGCCGGTTCGACGCTCGAGATGCGCCTGTTCGCCATTGGGGATTTGCTGGCGGCGCTCGAGGCTGCGGGTTTCTCCGCTCGAGTCTGGGATGAACCGACGCCGCAGCACGGAATCGTGTGGAACGAGCCGTGGTCGATTCCGATCGTCGCCCGAAGGTCAGCCGCGTGGTCGGAACCCTGACCAGCAGCTGTCCCGGAGGACCGCTCGACGACGACGAGGCGGTGAGCACTGAGCCGCCGCTGAGGATGTCCGGGCCGACCGCCATCGAG
>JBEKMC010000090.1:0-13837 GCA_050008715.1 Acidimicrobiales bacterium
CTGGACACGGGAGAACGACGCCAATACGCTGAGGCGCCGGCAGCGAGGCACGACCTGAGAGGTGTCAATGTTCGAGAGAATTGTCGTCGGAACCGACGGATCACCGACGGCCGCGAAGGCGGTTGCCCGCGCCATCGAGCTCGCTGCGAGCACGGGCGATGCCCTCCACATCGTCACGGCCTACCGTCCGGTCTCCATCGGGAAGCTCGAAGCTGATCGGGCCATGTTGCCGGCCGAATTCCGCTGGGCGCTCAGCGCCGACGGCGATGCCCAGGCAACGCTGCAGGCGGCCGCCCAGCTCGCCAAAGCGGCCGGAGTCGCCGCCGAGACGCATGCCCTCGAGGGAGACCCGGCGGCAGTCATCCTCGGCACGGCCGAGCGCGTCGACGCCCATCTCGTCGTCGTCGGGTCGAAAGGCATCGAGCGCAGGATCCGGGGGAGCGTCCCGAACACTGTTACCCAGGATGCCAACTGCGACGTCCTCGTGGTGCACACGGTCTGATCGCTCCCCCGCTCGCCCGCTCGTGACGAGCGGGCGAGTCCTGAGGCCAAGAGCTGGAGAGATAGCCGGTCGTCGAGCGCTTCGCCCTGCGCCGAGGACAAGCCAAACAGGGACCAATGCCCCTAGCCGCCTCGTGCGCGCGGGCGCACAGTGGCTGCATGATCACCGAACAGGACGGCATACGGCAAGACGATCTGGACGGCTCCCCCGAAGGGTCCCCGCACCGCTGCGGGCTCGGGTGTCCGGTCACACATGTCATGTCGACGCCCCCTGTGTTCGGTGATCCTGAGATGTCCTTGCGTTCGGTGGCCGAGACGATGTCCGCCGACGCCGTCGGGGCGCTCGTGCTCGTCAGCCGTGAGGGTGAGTCGAGCATCGTCACCGAACGCGACGTCGTGAACGCCCTTGCTCTCGAGGCGAACGCCGACACGGTGTGGGCGGCTGACGTCGCCTCG
Source organism: Acidimicrobiales bacterium (assembly GCA_050008715.1). Taxonomy (GTDB): domain Bacteria; phylum Actinomycetota; class Acidimicrobiia; order Acidimicrobiales; family Bog-793; genus JAKACA01. Next base: position 958 of record JBEKMC010000090.1, read on the forward strand.
GGCGAGCTGTACGCCCTTGACGCGGCCGACACGGTCGCGGACGCCATCCGGCTCATGGTGGGCGACCGCGTGCGCCACCTCCCCGTGCGGGAGGCCGACAAGGTCATCGGAATGGTGTCGGCCCGTGACGTCCTCGCCACCGTTGCCGGTGTGCTTGCCCACGCTCGAGGCTGAACGCCATCGAAGTGCCGTCCTCGACCCCTTCATCCATCGCAGTCGCACGGCGTCAGGAGCTGCCGCCACCGAAACGAGACGACGAGGGCGGCCTCAGCACCGATCGGCGTCGTTGGGCGGTACTTGCCGTGCTCTGCGTGAGCCTGCTCATCGTGAGCCTCGACAACACGATCTTGAACGTGGCGTTGCCGGTCATGGTGCGCACCATGCATGCCTCCTCAACTCAGCTCCAGTGGATCGTCGATGCGTACGCCGTCGTCTTTGCGGGCCTGCTGCTCGTCGCCGGCAGTCTCGGCGATCGTTGGGGCCGAAAGTGGATCTTCGTCGCGGGACTGGCGCTGTTCGCCGCCGGGTCGGCAGCTTCGGCCTTCTCGGGGACGCCTGATCGTCTCATCGCCGCTCGAGCGTTCATGGGCATCGGGGCCGCCGCCATCATGCCCTCGACGCTCTCGATCCTCGCGAACGTCTTCAAGGCCGAGCGCGACCGCGCGCGGGCCATCGGCATCTGGTCGGGAACAACGGGACTCGGCGTTGCCGTCGGGCCGGTCGTCGGCGGGTGGCTGCTGGCGCACTACTGGTGGGGATCGGTGTTCCTCGTGAACGTGCCGATCGCCGTCCTCGGGCTCGTGGCGACGCTGTGGCTTGTTCCCAACTCGAAGAACCCCACGAGCAAGCGCCCTGACCCGATCGGAGCCGGACTTTCGGTCGTCGGGATGGCCCTTCTTCTGTGGGGGATCATCGAGTCCTCGAACCGCAGCTGGAGCTCGCCGCTCGTGATCGGCGCCGTCGTGGCTGCCGTCGGCGTGCTGACGGTGTTCGCGAGATGGGAGCTTCGATCCACGCACCCGATGCTCGAGCTGTCGTTCTTCAGGTCACGACGGTTCTCGGCCGCAGTCGGGGCGATGGGGCTCGTGATCTTCGCCCTCATGGGGGGCCTCTTCCTCCTCACGCAGTACCTCCAGTTCTCACTCGGTTACACCCCGCTCCAGACTGGGCTCCGGATCGCTCCGATCGCTGCAGTCCTTCTCGTCGTGGCGCCGCTGTCGAGTTTGATAGTTCGCTTTCTCGGGACCAAGCCCGTCGTCGGCACCGGAATGGCGCTCATCGCGCTGGGACTGGCATTGCTCTCGCGAGTGACTGTTCACGGGACGTACTTGGAGGCGCTGCCGGCGTTTCTCTGCATGGGACTGGGCGTGGGATTGGCGTTCGCTCCGTGTACCGAATCGGTCATGGGTTCCTTGCCGCCTGAGCAAGCCGGCGTCGGCTCGGCCACCAACGGCGCCTCGCTGCAGGTGGGCGGCGCGCTGGGCGTCGCCGTGCTCGGCAGTCTCCTCAACAACCGATACCAAAGTCATATGGCGCCGGTGCTTGCGCACTACCCGATCCCGAAACCCATACTCAGCCTCATCACCGGCTCCCTCGGGGGTGCCCTCGGTGTCGCCCATAGCGTCGGCGGAACGCTCGGCGCCAGCCTGGCGACATTTGCTCGGGCGTCGTTCATCAGCGGGATGGATCTCGCTGTGACCGCCGGCGCGGTGGTCGTCGGCGTCGCAGCCGTCGTCGTCGTGTTCGTGCTGCCGAGCCGCAGCGCAAAGGCCGTCAAGCCGAAGGGGGCACATGAGCACGCCCAGTCAGTGCGGGGAAGGGGGTGACCGCGTGGAGCTGAGCATCGTCCACATCGCGGTCCCTGACGAGATGAACGTCATCATCGGCCAGGCGCACTTCATCAAGACCGTCGAGGACTTGCACGAGTGCCTGGCCGGCTCGAGCCCGCACCTGCGCTTCGGCATCGCCTTCTGCGAAGCGTCCGGACCGCGTCTCGTCCGCTGCTCAGGCAACGAGCAAGACCTCGTCCAACGGGCCACGATGCACGCGCAGGCCATCGGCGCAGGGCACGTCTTCGTGGTGATGCTTCGGGACGGCTATCCCGTCAACGTCCTCAACGCACTGAAACAAGTGCCGGAGGTCTGCAACCTGTATTGCGCCACGGCCAACCCAGTGGACGTCGTCGTAGCGGAGTCCGAGCTCGGTCGTGGCGTCCTTGGCGTGATCGACGGCATGACGCCGTTAGGTGTCGAGACACCTGCTGACGAGGCGGAGCGCAAGCTGCTCCTGCGGGTGATCGGTTACAAGCTCTGAGCCGTCGGAGTGTGACAGTGCGGCTGCCATTACATGACAATCTCGTTGCGGCATTTGACTTTCCGGCCGATCGTGCGCCAGAATAGGTATCTCGCGGCGCCCCATTGTGCGCTGCGGTCACGGACTCGTTGACGAGCACTCTCGCGTAGCGGTGCGAGGCCCCGCCCTTGTGGGCATGCCTCCTGCCCGCTCGCCGCCCTGAATGCCGCAACCTGGAGGACACCGCCTTGCGCAACGCTCGATACCCAATGGTCCATGTCGCGATTGGACTACTCACAGTGGTCTGTCTATCACTCCCAGTGGTCATACAGACCCCGGCAGCACAGGCGGCACCTCAGGGGAGCTCGCATTGGAGCTGGTGCGATGCCGAGAGCGTCAAGGTGGCTCCTCGGCTCTTGTGGATCAGGATGAAGGAGGCCACGGAGCAGCACCACGACGTGCCGGGCTCCTTCTGGAGCAATGTCACGTATCGCGACGACATCGCCAAGATCACCTGCTACGAAGCCACCTTCGAGTACCACGCCCAGAATGCCAGCCATTTCGGCTTGTTCCAGATGTCCTCGCCGCTCATCGCGAACGAGGGGGTGAAGTTCGGCCAGTACTGGAACGGTGGCACGGTGCACAAGGTCCACGTGGGCGCGACGTGGTTCCAGTGCCTCGCGGGGGAGCGCTATATCCATGCTCGGTACGGGACGCCCGTGGCCGCATGGGCACACGAGGAGAACTACGGCTGGTATTGACCCGCCTCACGTCCCAGCCGGACGGCGAAGTATGGTCGGCTGACGTGACCGAGCTGATCCTCGACTCGTTGCAGCGTCGCGTGAGCGCCCTGCACTCGCTCTATCGCGACGCGGTTGGGACCATGAACCTCGATCAGGTCAATCACTTCGAGCGCGACGGGGTGCTTCCTATCGCCTTCTCGCTCTTTCACATCACGAACATGATCGACGCAGCCTTCATGGTCATGACGGGCGCTACGCCGATCTGGGACGCCGCCTGGCAACATCGGGTGCGCATGTCCATACCGGACCACGGCAAGCATCGCCGCGTGGACGAGATGGTCCACCAGCGCATCGGCGACTACGAAGCGTTCAAGGCCTATCAGATCGCCGTATTCGGGCGAACTGAGACGTGGCTGTCGGAGCTCGACCCGTCCGAGCTGACCCGTGTCGTGGTGCCCCGCCCGTTCCCTCCGCAGATTGCGAGCACCTACAGTGCTCGGGTGGCAGGCCCCCCCGGCATCACGCTCCTCGACGCCGCCGAGTGCTGGATCTATCAACACGGCTTGCGCCACATGGGCGAGATCGAGCTTGCCCGCGGCCTCGTCGGCCTTGGCGGCATGACGTCATGACGCTGGCAGCCGGCGGTCCACGGGGCGCGCCGCACGTCGTCGATTTTCACTTCGACATCATGTGCCCCTACGCGTACCAGACCTCCATCTGGATCCGGGAAGTGCACCGCCTCACTGGCCTCGAGGTCCGGTGGAAGTTCTTCAGCCTCGAGGAGATCAACCGGGCCGACGGCAAGAGACACCCTTGGGAGCGGGAATGGTCATACGGCTGGTCGATGATGCGTATCGGCGCCTATCTACGGCGCTCGGACATGACGCTGCTCGACCGTTGGTACCTCGCGGCCGGCACGGCGCTTCACGTGGACGGCCGCAAGCCTCATCGGAGCGACGTCGCCGCCGACCTCCTCGCCGAGATCGGGCTCGACCCTGGCATCGTCCAAGCCGCCATCGACGATCCGAGCACGAATGACGAGGTGCTCGCCGACCACGAGCGGGTGACGGCCGTCGGGGCCTTCGGTGTCCCCACACTGTTCTTCGAGGACGGGCAAGCTCTCTTCGGCCCCGTCCTCATCGACCCGCCGGCGGGCGACGCCGCCCTCAGATTATGGGAAAGCGTCCTCGCCTGGCTCGAGTTCCCCCATGTCTATGAGCTGAAGCGGCCGAAGCAGCGCCGCGACCTCGAAGCCATCGCCACGACTTTCAGGCCCTACCTGGAGGCACGCGACTGGGAGACCGTTCAGAAGGAGGCACCCTGATGCCGACCATCGTCGACCGCGACCTGACGGTGACGCTGCTCACCGAGGAGTTCGCCGCCATCTCGGCGATGTGCCGCGACTTCGACGATGCAGCGTGGATGACGCCGACGTGCCTGCCCGGGTGGACGGTGAAGGACCAGCTGAGCCACCTCACCGGCACAGAGAAGATGTTGACCGGTGAGCAGCCGCCGGCGGTGACGGTTCCCGCAGCTCCGTACTTGAAGAACGACCTCGCCCGGGCGAACGAGGTCTGGGTCGAGGCGTGCCGTCCGATGCCGGGCGCCGAAGTTCTCGCCGGCTTCGAGGCAGTAACGGATCGGCGGCGGGCGGCGCTCGAGGCGATGACGCAGGAAGACTTCGACAAACCGTCGTGGACACCGGTCGGCCGTGACGAGACATATGGCCGTTTCATGCGCGTGCGCCACTACGACTGCTTCCTCCACGAGCACGACATTCGTCGGGCTCTCGGGCTCGCAGATCGTGAAGCTCCTTCCCACGTCGGCTCTGCGCTCGAAGAAACCGCTGCCGCCCTCGGCTACATCGTCGGCCGCAAGGCCGGACTTCCGCGTGGCTCGAGCGTCCGGATCGAGCTGACCGGTTCCGTTCCGAGCACGTACTTCGTCCTCGTCGGAGAACGCGCCGAGCGCGTCGAACACCTCACCGGCGAGCCGACAACGGGGATCCGGCTCGACGCCATGCTCTTCCTTCGTCTCACCGGCGGCCGCCTCCAAGCCGGCGACCGACTGGGCGGCGAGATCAGCCTCGAAGGTGATCCGGATCTCGCCGCCCAGCTGGCGCGCAACCTTGCCTACACGATCTGAACGTCGCAGCCGTCGTTGAGTAATGGGTACTCATGACATGTGACGCTAAATAGCGCATACTGGTCAACGTCTCGACAGCCTGGTTCCCGCCGGACTGCTCTGGCAGGTCGGTGTCAGTTTCTCGGGGACCGTTGACACGCGAACAGGCAGCGCGCCTCAGACGGTTCCCCGGGGTATGGCTCCGGTCAGGGTTCTCCTCCGGATCCCTCAGGGGATCCGGAGGTGCGCCCGGTTGCCCGTCTGTGCAGCGCATGCGACGTGGTGGCGAGGCAGACTTGCTGCATGCACCGGAGCCGCCTCACTGCCGCACTCGCCGACGTCCCCGCTGAGCACTACGGCGCGGTGACGGAGTTCTGGTCGGGCGCACTCGGCGCCGAGGCCGATGTCGACGATGATGACCCGGACTACGCTTCGCTCGGCCAACCCGTGCCCGGTCTGCAGTTCATGGTCCAGCGCGTCGATGCCCCTGCCCGCTATCACCTGGACATCGAGACCGACGATGTCGACGCCGAGGTCGACCGCCTCGAGGCACTCGGCGCCGAGCGCGTCGAGAAGATCGAGACCTGGTGGGTCATGCGCGATCCGGCCGGGCTCTTGTTCTGTGTGATCCGGGTGCAGGACCCCGAGACATTCGAAGCACACGCACGAGGCTGGGAGTAGTCGAAGTACCTTCCGGAGGGGCCCCATGGACAAACTACCTACCGGTAGGTAGGCTGCCGTCGTGAGCCTCCAGGAGATGACCAGTACCGCAGTTGAGAGCAGCGAGGAGGGGATCGCCGCCTCGCCACGGAGCGGCTCGCTCAAGCCGGTGCTCGACGTCATCCCCAAGTCCGTCTACGAGAATCCGACCTGGAAGGGCCTTGCCTACTTCGCCCGGGATCTCGTGATCTACCTCGGTCTCGTCACCGGGCTCATCTTCGTCTCCAACGTCGCCGGAGCACTTGCGCTGGCTGCTGCGGCTGCCGTGCTCGTATCGGCGCTGTTCATCGTCGGGCACGACTCGGCCCATGGTGCGCTCTTCAAGAGCAAGCGAATGAATTCCGTCGTCGGCCACATCGCCATGCTGCCGGGGTGCCACGTCTACGAGGGCTGGATCCTCGGTCACAACCGCATCCATCACACCTACACGGTGCGGCAGGGTTTCGACTTCGTCTGGCATCCCGTCACAGCGGACGAGTTCCGCCAGATGTCGCCGGCGAGCCGCCTGCTGCACCGCATCGAGTGGTCATGGCCCGGCGCAGGCCTGTACTACATGCATCGCGTCTGGTGGTCGAAGATGATGGTGGGCAAGCCGCCGCACCGTTGGGCCCGTCTCGTGCGCCGCGACCGGTTCGTCGTGCTCGCCTTCCTGCTCGTGAGCGCCGGTCTGCTGAGCTTCCTCGGCGCCGACATGACCGGGACGGTGGCTGGCACGATCTGGCTCGTGGTCCGCGTACTGCTGCTGCCGTTCCTCGGCTTCCAGTACATCATCGGCTCGTTCGTCCACGTCCACCACGTTCACCCCAGCATTCGCTGGTGGAAGCGCTCCGAGTGGACGAAGTTCAGGGGTCAGATGGAGGGCACGACGATCCTTCGCGCTCCCCGCGGTTTCAACTTCTTCCTCCACTGGATCATGGTGCACGTGCCGCACCACGTGGACATGCGGATACCCATGTACAACCTCGAAGCCGCTGCGACCGCCATCGAAGCCGCCTTCCCTGGCACGGTGCACGAGGACAAGCTGCGATTCCGGGACTTCGTCTCCAGCTCTCGTCAGTGCAAGCTGTACGACTTCGACGAGGGTAAGTGGCTCACCTACGGCGAGGCGGGTTTCTGAGCCGTTGACGGAGGGACGGGCACGAAGGTGACGAGTGGTCGCCCGTCGATGACGTCGATCCGCGAGAACGCGCTCCCGAGCAGACCTACGTACCGGTCCTCGACGAGCGGATCAGCGCGATAGGAGAGAGCGGGGCTCACCCAGACGGGGACCCTTCTCAGCATGCCTGCGCTCCCGTGATGGTTGTGCCCTGCAACGACGAGACACACGTCCGTGCCGTCGATGACGTCGGCGAGATCCTCGGGATCGTCGAGCGCGATCTCCGTCATGGAGCGGATCGGCGAGGTGATCGGCGGGTGATGGACTGCCACGATCGTGCCGTCCGGCGCCGGCACTTCCAGCTGGCCCTGGAGCCACCGGAGTTGGGCCTCGGTGAGGTGTCCGCCATCCTCACCCGGGACGACCGAGTCGAGCGAGATGACACGAAGGCCGCCGAACCAGCTGATCTGGTCGATGGGTCCGGTTGCGCCACCGCTCGCACCCAGTAGCTGGCGCCCGAATGCGAGGCGGTCATCGTGGTTGCCCGGGATGCAGATGACGGGTGCTCCGGTGGCCGACGTCAGGGCGTCGATCCGCTCGGCCAGCATCCCGTACGCGACGGGATCCCCGTCGTCGGCCAGGTCGCCGGTGAGCAGCACTCCGTCGGGGCGGCTCGGCGAGGCGGCGATGAGGTCGATGGCTCGGTCAAGGTTCTCGAGAGGATCGGCGCCGGAAGGCAGCCTGCCCTTGGAACGCAGGTGGAGATCCGAGAGTTGGAAGAGCAGATGGTGGGCCACGGCGCCTGGCAGTGTGTCGCATTGGTTTCGAGTCTGCAATCTCCGGGATACGCTCGAGCTGGCGGTGTGTCCGAAAGGTATTCGGAGCTCTCAGGTCGAGACGTGCTGGCGGAGGGATCTGGGAAGGAATCACTCACACCACAACTCCAGAGGTGGTTCTCAGAATTCTCTCAGGCTCAGAGGTCATGCTTGCTCGTAGCGAGCTGGCCAGCGAGCAGCATGTCGCACGAAGAAGCGAGAGGTCCGATGGACAACGAGTTCGACAGCCCCGAATCATCGGTGAGTCCCGAGGGCTCGGTCGATCCCGGGACGACGGTCCCCGAGGGCTCGGACCTGAGCATGCCGAACGACGAGAGCGACCTGCGTGGAGTGGGCGACGGCGCCTCGGTGGCGGCCGCTCACGACCAGCAGATGCCCGGCCCGGCCGGCCCAGCAGCGATCGCTGCCGGCTGGGATCCGGAACCCCCCCGGAGCGGCTGGAACCCGTATCACTCCGCCCAGTCCCCTACACCGCCGGCCGGCACGCCCGCATGGGAACAGACGACGCCGATGCCACCCGCCGGCACGCCCGCATGGGAACAGACGACGCCGATGCCCGCCACCCCGACCGGGACCGAGGGCTGGCAGTCACGTCCAGGGTCTCCGGCCTGGGGGGGCACCCCGTGGCAGCCGACCACGCCCATGCCGGCCGTACCGCCTGCCCCGGGTTGGGGTTGGCCGGAGCAGCGCCCTCCGAGCTGGGTCCCGACCCCCTCGGGGTCCGGCCAAAGCCTCGAGGCGGGTGCCTTCGCGTTCGGTTCCGGCGAGCCGCCCGCCGGGGGCGGCCCTTTCTTTCTCGGTGCCGACGAGCCATCGGAACACCCGCGGCGCCTGCGCCGGGCCGTCCTGGCCGGCTTGGGTGTCGTGCTGCTGCTTGCCGCCATCGCCGGCGGCATCGCGATCGGCCGGTCGTCCAACCGCACCCCGTCCCAGACGACGGCGAGCGAGACCATCCCGTCCCCGTCCAAATCGAGCAACCCTGGCACGAGCGCCAAGATCAACGTTGCCGCCATCGCTGCGAAGTTGGACCCGGCCCTCGTCGACGTCACCTCGGTGCTCGGCGGCAGCGGGACCGGTGAGGAGGACGCCGGCACCGGAATGATCCTCACGCCGAACGGCGAGGTGCTCACGAACAATCACGTGATCGCCGACGGGACGTCGATCACGGCCCAGATCAACGGCGGCGGCAGGACGTACAAGGTGCTCGTGCTCGGCGCCGATCCGACTCAGGACGTCGCCCTCGTCCAACTCGTGGGTGCCTCAGGCCTGCCGACCGTCTCCATCGGCAACTCCTCCGACGTGCAGATCGGTGATGCCGTTGTCGCCATCGGCAACGCCCTCGACCTGAAAGGCCCAGAGACGGTGACCCAGGGCATCGTCTCTGCACTCAACCGCTCCATCTCGGCGAGCGACTCCGGCACGGGCGCGACCGAGAGCCTGAACGGGCTCATCCAGACTGACGCTCCCATCAACCCCGGTAACTCCGGCGGTCCACTCGTGGATGCGAGTGGACAAGTGATCGGCATGGACACCGCTGCAGCCAGTGGAAGTTCGACGCAGTCGGCCACGAACATCGGATTTGCCATCCCGATCGACGAGGCGATCCAGATCGCGCAGGAGATACAGCAGGGCAAGGGCAGCTCGACGATCCTCATCAACAACAAGGGCTTCATCGGTGTGCAAGTGATCTCCATCGCCGAGGCCGAGAGCCAGGCCAACGGCTACTACGGGCAGTTCCCCACGCCCGGGACCCGCTCCGGTGCCTACGTTGCCGGCGTGCTCCAGGGCACGCCCGCCGTGCAAGCCGGGATCCAGGTAGGCGACGTCGTCACGGCCGTCAACGGGAGCCCGGTGTCGAGCCCGACGGCCCTCGGGACGATCCTCTCGAACGACCGGCCCGGCCAGTCGGTGTCGGTCACCTGGGTGACACCAGCGGGCGTGCACCAGACGGCGTCGATCACGCTCGTGGCCCGTCCGGTGGCCTGACCGGGGGGGCATCCCCACGACCGCTGGCCCGTACGACCGCTGGCCCGTACGATCGCCGGCCCGTACGATCTCGGGATGGCGAACGACGACCCGAGCACATCGGAGTGGCGCCGGTCGCTGGCGGTCGAGGCGTTCAATGGTGCGTGGGACCTGATCGACCAGCCATCGCGCACGCCGGGCGAGGACCGGGACATGCTCGTGCGAGCAGCGGCGTCCCGATATCTCTGGGACGCCGTCGGGAGCGACGACCAGCGCGCCGTCGGCGACTGGCAGATCGCCCACGTCTTGAGCTGGATGGGAGAGGGATCTTTGGCGCTTCGTTTCGCAGCAGCTGCCCTGGAGCGGGCGGAGGCCAACGGCTGGGAGGACTGGCGCCGCGCCTCGTGTCTCGAAGGAGTCGCGAGGGCGCATGCCGTGCTCGGCGACGAGCCCGAGCGCGACCGATACGCCTCGCTCTGCCAGGTGGCGCTCGGCGCGCTCGCGGATCCCGAGGACCGCGACCTGATCGCCTCCCAGCTCGCGACCGTGCCCGGGCTGAGCGTCCCGCCGTCAGCGGGCGAACAGGTGCCAACCGAGCCACATCCAGGCGAGGGCGATCCCAGCGCGTCCAAGCGGCGCTGATCGCAGACGACGGAGGACGCACTCGAGCGGCGGGAGCGTGCCGACCGCTCGCCGGCCGAGGGTTTCGAGCACGAGCGCGGTCATCAACAGGGCGGACCAGATGACGAGCATGGTGATTCTCACTGCAGGCCCCACAACCACCACCCGGCGCCGAGCCAGACCGCGAACAGCACGCCCCGGAGGACCTCATGACCGGTCAGGACGACCAGGACCGAGCTGATCGTCGGGTGATCGCGCCGCGGGCTTGCGAAGAGGTTGACGAGCTCGAATGCCGTGATGGCGGTAAGCACGGCGACCCACGGCAGTGCGTCCCTCGCAGCGGGCTGGCTCGCCGAGATCGCCGGGCCAATGCCTGCTTCCGCGGTTGCGGCTCGTCGTCGCCGCCGCCTGGCGACGCCGACGAGAGCACAGCCGGCGACGCACGCGATCCCGACGGCGGTCGTGATGTCGGCCCGCCAGCTGAACGGCCGGGCGGTCGAGGCAACGACCGAATCCGCCATGGCGACACCCAGCATGGCGAGGGCCGGCCAACTCGGTCGGCGTCTCGTCATCACCCGAGCCTAGAGATCCCCGCAGGTCGTAAGCCGACGGCGCGACGTTGCAGGCTGTCACGCGGGTTGTAACCTCAAGGGCGCGCAATCCGGCGCCCGAAGGCCTTGGACCAGAGGCCGCCCGTATCACCACGAAGGGAACCTCACCAAGATGGCGAACAGCGGGCCCTCCCGCCAGTCCGGAAGCGGAAGCGGCAAGCGCAAGCCGCAAGGCACCGGCAACCGCAAGCCACCTGCGCGCCGTTCCGGTGCTCCCGCCGCCGGCAGGCCGGCGCAGCGGCCGGGCGAGGATGAGTTGGCGGCCACGGAGAGTCTCTCTGCCGACGAGCGCGCCCGCGAGCGCCTGAGCCAGCCGAGGTCTGGAACGAAGCGACCCCCGGCCCGGGGAGCGACGCGGCCGGGCGGAAGAGTCGACCCGCGCAAAGGTCGCCCGCAAGGCCGCAGTACCGGGCAGACAGCCGGTCTTTTCGGCGGAGCCTTCGTCGTGCTCGCCGTCGTGGTCATCATCCTCATCTCCTTGTTGGGGACGAGCGCCTCAGGGAAAGCCGGACAGCCGATCGCGGCCGCTCCCGCTCCAGCGTCGTTGGTGAGCGCGCTGGAGAACATTCCGGCGAGCCAGTCGGCGGCTGCAGGTACCGGCGGCAGCCAGGTCACGGTGAAGGGTGTGTTCACGCCCACTCCGAAGCAGGCGCTGCTGACGAAGGACGGCAAGCCGCTCCTCGTCTACATCGGTGCGGAGTACTGCCCGTACTGCGCCGCTTCGAGATGGGCGCTCGTGATCGCACTCAGCCGTTTCGGGAAGTTCACAGGCCTCGAGACGGTCGCCTCGACGCCGTACGACGTCTGGGCGAGCACCCGTACGTTGAGCTTCGCGAAGGCGACGTATTCGAGCCAGTATCTCGACTTCGAATCGACGGAGCTCACGACGAACGCCTGCGCCGTGGCCGTCGTCAGCAACGCCTGTCCGAACTCCGACTACGTGACGTTGCAGCCGCTCACGAGCCTCGGCAAGACGCTGACGGCGAAATACGACCCGCAAGTCTCGATCCCGTTCCTCGACTGGGGCGGCAAGTATGTCTCGTCCGGTGCTCTCTACCTCCCGACGACGATCAACCTGGGCAACAGCCAGACGTCGCTCGGGTGGCACCCGCTGTCGTGGGACCAGATCCTCGCGAACCTCACGGCGACACCGATGACGACGGCCGGACAGGCGATCCTCGGCACGGCGAACGTGTACACGGCTGCGATCTGCGACATGACGGGCGGTAAGCCCGCCTCGGTATGTAGCCTTCCAGCAGTGAAAGCGGCACAGGCGGAGCTGGCAGCGTCATGACACGGTGGCGCCCGATCACAGCCATGGTGCTGTCGGTGCTCGGGCTGGCGGTCGCCGTCTACCTCACCTACAGCCACTACACGGCGGGGACAAGCGGCGTGAACACGTGCCCCTTCGGCGGTGGCAAGAACAGCACGATCGATTGCCAGGCGGTGCTGACGAGCGGGTGGTCGACCATCCTCGGTTTGCCGGTGGCGCTCTACGGCGCCGTCTTCTTCGTCTTCATGATCTTCATCAATCTGCCCGCCATGTGGCGCTCGGAATCGTTGCTCGTGGCGCGCCTCCGCCTCGCGGCGGTGTGCGCCGGCATGCTCAGCGTCATCTATCTCGTCGGCGTCGAGCTGCTGGCCGTGCACAAGATCTGCATCTGGTGCACGAGCGTCCACATCCTGGAGTTCGCCTTGTTCATGCTCGTGATCACCGGCTGGAACGACACCGGGTGGGCGGTCTCGCAGTGGGCCGACGCCGAAGAAGAGGACTATCAGCTCACCCCGGGCTGACCGAGCTCCCGGAGCTCTCCGACCGCCGCCCGCGCGTCGGCGATGCGCGCTTCGGCCATCCGGTCGGCAAGGACGCTG
>JBEKMC010000091.1:0-17029 GCA_050008715.1 Acidimicrobiales bacterium
AGGCCGAGGACGTCCCATGTCGTGCTCGCCGAGCCGGTCCCCACTCCGACGAGGATGCCGACCGCCCCGGTGCGCATGAGGTGGAGGGCGGCAGGATAGGAGGCGCACCCGCCCACGACGACCGGGATGTCGTACTCGCGGATGAAACGCTTCAGGTTGAGCGGCTCCGAGCCGCGTGACACGTGCTCGGCCGATACGACGGTGCCTTGGATGACGAGCAGGTCGAGCTCCGCCTCGACGACGGCCTTTGCGTAGCGCACCGTCCGCTGCGGTGACAACGACGCGCACGTCACCACGCCGGCGGCCGAGATCTCCCGGATCCGCTGACCGATGAGCTCGGGGTGGATGGGCTCGGCGTACAGCTCCTGCAGGCGCCGTGTAGCCCGTGCCGCCGGCAGGGCGGCGATCTCCTCCAGGACCGGCTCCGGGTCCTCGTACCGGGTCCAGAGGCCTTCCAGGTTGAGGACGGCGAGCCCCCCGAGCCGCCCGATCTCGACGGCGCTGCGAGGGCTGACGACGGCATCCGAGGCGGCCGCCACGAGCGGCAGGGCAAAGTTGAAGCCGTCGATGACGAAGGACAGATCCACGTCCTCGGGATCGCGCGTCCGTCGGGACGGCACGATCGCCACGTCGGCCAAGCTGTATCCGCGGCGAGAGGACTTCCCGCTTCCGATGTCGATGTCAGGCATGGATGGCTCCGGAGGGTTTCTTTTCGAGAACTACGGCTGTGTGGGATCTAACACGGGATCTGCCCGCTCCGCCGTCGAGTCGCGAGTTCTGGAGTGAGAAAGCGACCGTAGCGGTAGGTTTCTCACTCCAGAAGTGCGGGGCTACTCGCCGGCAGCCGCCTCAGGGGCCAGCACGGCGGCGAGAAGGCCCCGGAGGAGCATGGCGGTCATGCCCCAGACGACGTCGTCTCCGAGGACTTGGGGGTCTGCGAAGAAGCAGAGCCGTCGCGATCCCTCTCCCGGGATATGCCACTCCTCCTCCCAATAGGCGGCATCGGCTGCGAGGTCGGAGAGCGCAACGGTGAACACCGCCTCGACCTCACCCGGCTGCGGTCGGAGCAACGGCTCGGAGCCCAGCGTTCCGATGTAGGGCAGCACCGAGCCCCCACGAGTGGGGCGCTCGACCAACGGCAGGCTCCCGAGCACCGAGACCGAGTGGCGCCCGATGCCGACCTCCTCTTCGGCTTCGCGAAGGGCGGCATCGAGGGACGCTTCCCCCGGCTCGAGGCGACCACCGGGGAAGGCGAGGTCGCCGGGGCTGATCGCCAGCGAAAACGACCGCCGGATCAGCACCACCATCGCCTCGCCCTCCCGATCGAACAAGGGCACGAGCACGGCGGCGTGAGGGCGGTGCGCCGGCGAATCCGACGGGTGGGCCATCACAGGCCCGAGACGGGCGACGACCAGGCTGAGGGGGATCGGGCGACGCTCGCCGGCCGACATCGCCGACCAAGGCGCAAGGCCGCCGACGACGGCCGACGTCGGCCGCGGGATGAGTTGGCGATACGGCCGGAGGTGGAGCTCAGGGACGTCGGAGCGCGGCTCTGCGTCCCCTGACATTCCCCGAGACTACTGGGAAGGCCATCTTGTCCCGGAGCGCGACGACGGGTCGGACCCGCAGGCCCGACCCGTCGTCAACGCTCCAACAGCAGCGTGGGGCTACATCATCCCCATTCCGCCACCCGGCGGCATGCCCGACTCCTGCTTCTTCTCGGGCTTGTCGGCCACGATGGCTTCTGTGGTGAGCAGCAGTGCGGCGATCGAAGCGGCGTTCTGGAGCGCAGAGCGCGTGACCTTGGCAGGGTCGATGACTCCGGCCTTGACGAGGTCCTCGATCCCACCGGAGAGGGCGTTGAGACCGAAGTTCCCCTCGGACCGCTCCACCTCCTGCACCTGCACTGCGCCTTCGAGGCCGGCGTTGATGGCGATCCACTTGAGCGGCTCCTCGAGCGCCCGGTACACGATGCGTGCCCCGGTTGCCTCGTCACCCTCCAGCTTGTCGGCCGCTGCCGTCACGGCACCACGAGCACGCAGCAGGGCCGTGCCGCCACCTGCGACGACACCTTCCTCGATGGCCGCACGCGTCGCCGAGAGGGCGTCCTCGATGCGGTGCTTCTTCTCCTTGAGCTCCACCTCGGTGGCGGCGCCGACCTTGACGACCGCGACACCGCCGGAGAGCTTCGCCAACCGCTCCTGCAGCTTCTCCCGGTCCCAGTCGGAGTCGGTGTCCTCGATCTCCCGCTTGATCTGGGCGATCCGGCCCTTCACTTCCTCTCCGGAACCGGCACCGTCGACGATGGTCGTGTCATCTTTCGTGACGACAACTCGCCGAGCGTGGCCCAGCTGGTCGAGCGTGGTGTTCTCGAGCTTGAGCCCGACCTCCTCGGAGACGATCGTGGCGCCCGTGAGGACGGCGATGTCGCCGAGCATGGCCTTGCGCCGCTCACCAAACCCAGGCGCCTTCACCGCCACGGACTGGAACAGCCCGCGGATCCGGTTCACGACGAGGGTGGCAAGGGCCTCCCCGTCGACATCCTCGGCGACGACGAGCAGCGGCTTGTTGCTCGCCATGACGCGCTCGAGGACAGGCACGAGGTCGTGTACCGAGCTGACCTTGGAGTTGACGATCAGCAGGTACGGATCCTCGAGGATGGCTTCTTGGCGCTCGGCGTCCGTCACGAAGTACGGCGAGAGGTAACCCTTGTCGAACTGCATGCCTTCGGTGAACTCGAGCTCGAGACCGAAGGTGTTCGACTCCTCGACCGTGACCGTGCCGTCCTTGCCGACCTTGTCGATCGCCTCGGCGAGGACCTCGCCGATGCTCGTGTCGGCCGCCGAGATGGAAGCAACCTGGGCGATCTCGTGACGCCCTTCGATGTCCTTTGCCTGCGAGGCAATGGATGCGACGGCGGCGGCGACGCCCCGCTCGATGCCGCGCTTGAGCGACATCGGGTTGGCACCGGCGGCGACGTTGCGCAGACCCTCGTGCACGAGCGCCTGAGCGAGCACCGTCGCCGTCGTGGTCCCGTCGCCGGCGACGTCGTTCGTCTTCGTCGCCACTTCCTTGACGAGCTGGGCGCCCATGTTCTCGAAGGGATCCTCCAGCTCGACCTCACGGGCGATGGTCACACCGTCGTTCGTGATGGTCGGCGCCCCGTACTTCTTGTCGATGACGACGTTGCGCCCTCGGGGGCCGAGCGTGACCTTCACGGCGTCCGCCAGCTTGTTCACGCCCGTCTCGAGACGGCGACGTGCCCCCTCGTCGAACACGAGCATCTTCGACATCAGGCGCCGACCTTCGCAAGGACGTCGCGACTGGAGAGGATCAACAGGTCCTCTCCGTCGATGGTGATCTCGGTGCCGCCGTACTTCGAGTACACGACCTTGTCGCCGACGGCGACGTCGAGCGGGATGACCTCACCGGTCTGGTCCGCACGGCGGCCGGGGCCAACTGCCAGGACTTCGCCCTGCTGGGGCTTCTCTTTGGCGGTGTCGGGGATGACGAGACCGGATGCGGTGGTCTCCTCGGACTCGCTCGGCCGAACGACGATCCGGTCGTCCAGGGGCTGCAGCTTCATGATCTCTGGCACACACACCAGGAGAGTGCCAACACGGCGAACAGGCGCTCGACCAGCTCACTCGTTCCCGCTCAACCCCCGAAACCCAATCCAGGATCTGCCCCCGTCCCCCACCCGCTGGCGCCGTGGCGAAGCAACCGGAAGTAGCCGGCTGCACCGATCATGGCGGCGTTGTCCGTGCACATTGCCCGGCTCGGGAGGTAGACGGGCAACCCCGCGTCGGCGCCGGCGGCGCTCGCCCGCGACCGCAGGAGCGAGTTCGCCGCAACCCCGCCGGCAAGGCAGATCCCCCTGGCACCGACGGCAGCCGCGGCCTGCACCGTCTTCGCGACGAGAACCTCGACGACGGCCTCCTCGAACGAGGCGGCGACGTCCTCGGTGGAGATCTCCGGGTGCGCACGTACGTAGTTCACGACGGCCGTCTTCACGCCGGAGAAGGAGAAGTCGGCCGTCCCGTCCATGGAGGCGCGAGGGAACTGCACCGCTGTCGGATCGCCCAGCCGGGCGACCCGGTCGATGGCGGGACCACCCGGATAGCCGAGGCCGAGGTACCGGGCGACCTTGTCGAACGCCTCGCCGGCGGCGTCGTCCTTCGTACCCCCGAGCACCTGGTAGCTCCCGGGCGCATCCATCTCGACGAGGAGCGTGTGCCCACCGGAGACGAGCAGCACGACGACGGGGAGCTCCAGCCCAGGCTCCTCGAGCAACGAGGCGTACAGGTGCCCCTCGAGGTGGTTGACGCCCACGAACGGCACCCCCCAGGCCATTGCGAGGGACTTCGCCATGCTCACGCCCACGAGGAGCGATCCGATGAGGCCAGGGCCGACCGTGGCGGCGACGGCTCCGATGGGGGTTGCCGTCCCGGCCGGCCCCGTCCCGCCCGGTCCCGACGCGAGCGATCGGCCCCGCCGGTCGAGACCGGCCGTCTCCAGCGCTTCGGTGACGATGGGGACGATGAGCTCGACGTGCGCCCGGCTGGCCAGTTCGGGCACCACTCCCCCGTAACGCGCGTGCAGGTCGACCTGGCTCGAGACGACCGAGGAGACGACCACGCGACCGTCGTCCACGACGGCGGCGGCGGTTTCGTCGCAGGACGTCTCGATGGCGAGCAGGCGAAGGTGTTGGCGGGGCGATGCCGGGCCGCCCCCGCCGGCCGTCGCGTCGGTGTGGCCGAGTCCGCTGCCCGCCGCACCTGGGCCAGCACCCGCCGCCGGCGTCACGTCGGCTCGCCGTCGAGGGCGCTGCTCGGGTCGCCGGGTCCCGCAGACGTGCTACCGGACGGGTAGGCCTCCCTCAGCCGTTCCTCGATCCGGCTGAGGCGGGCGGCGTAGTCGTCGCCCTGGATCCCGTGTGCCCACATGACGATGGCGTCCTCGTGCACCTCGGCGTAGTAGTTCTTCCGGATCCCGGCGGGTGCAAAACCGAACTCGTGATACAACGCCTGCGCCCCCGTATTCGTGACGCGGACTTCGAGGGTCAACGCCTCGGCGCCGCGCTCGATGGCCGTCTGCGCGAGCTTCATGAGCAGCATCCGGCCGATCCCGCGGCGCTGCCAGTGCGGCGACACGCCGATCGTGGTGACGTGACCCTCGCCGACCGCCACCATGAGGCCGGCGTAGCCGATGACCTCCCCGTCGGCCCGGGCAACGATGTAGGTCCGTGTTGCCGGCTGCGTCAGCTCGGACAGGTAGAGGCTGACGGACCACGGGCTCGGGAAGATCCCTTGCTCGATGGCGACGACGTCTTTCAAGTGGCGGCGTTTCATCGGGACGATGTCGACACCCGCCGGGGCCGGCTCGGGATGCCGTCGGGACAGGCCGGGCAGCCGGAAGCCCATCTATGCCACTCCCGCTCGCCGCCCGGGTGCATCGTGGCGTGTCGTCCAGTTGATGCGAACGTCCGCATCGCGCAGGTACAACGGGGCGATCTCGATCGGGTCGACACCCCGGCCGGCTGTGAGCTCCCGAGAGGCGGCAAGGGCGAGCGAGCCCACGGGGGGCACGGCCAGCTCGGGGCCGGCGATATGGACAGAAGGAAGCGCCGCGGTGAGCATCTCGGCATGACGGATCGCCCCGTCGCCCGCCAACACGATCCCGTGCCGGTCCTGCTCCCGACCGCCGAGAAGGCGAGACACGTCCGTCACCAGCTCGCCCGGCGGGCCGTGGCGATCGCCCCCCACGCCGGCCGGCATGCGCCAGGCGACCTCGCCGCGACGCAGGTCGACAACGGCCACGGCGTGATCCTGGCCTGCCGCCGCGCAGCCGAGCTGGAGGATCTCGAGGCTCGTGAGACCGACAGCGGGGACGCCGAGTGCCATGGCAAAGCCCTTGGCGGCAGCGACACCGACCCGGATCCCCGTGAACAGCCCCGGCCCGATGTCGACTGCCACGCCCTCGACGTCGCCCAGCTCGGAACCCGTGGACTCGAGGATCATCTCGATGGCGACGTGCAAGAGCTCGGCATGGCGCCGGCCGGCACGAAGCTCCACCGCGGCGCACAGCCCGCTCTCGTCGGCAAGGGCGACGGCGACGGCGACAGTGGCGGTGTCGATGGCGAGGACGCTCATACGGCCTCACCGAGCGCTGACTCGAGCACGGCCGACCGCTCGGCGGATGCACCGCGCAACTCGATCGAGATGTCCCGCTCGTCCTCACCGGCGGATCCGAAGCGGATCACGAGCGCCCGCTCGCCGAAGAGCGACTCGGCGCCCTCTCCCCATTCGGCCACGATCACGGCCCCGTTCTCGAGCTCCTCGTCGAGCCCGAGGTCGAGGATCTCGCTGCGGCGGTCGAGACGCCAGAGGTCGACGTGCACGAGGTCGAGGCGGCCGGCATAGGTGTGGCACAGCGTGAACGTAGGGCTCGTCACATCGCCTTCGTGGCCGAGACCGCGGGCCAGTCCCTGCACGAAGGTGGTCTTACCTGCTCCGAGGCCGCCGATGAGCAACAGGACGTCGCCGGGCATGAGAAGGCTGGCGACGGCTTGGCCGAGCGCACGCGTGCCCTCGGGACCACGGGTGTGTGCGGAGATCACGGAGGCGAGCCGAGAAAGCGCTTGGCTCGTACGAGGTCTGCTCGCATCTCGGCGAGGATCGCGGCGCCGCCACGAAGGGCGTACGCCGGATGAAAAGTCGGCACGATCGTGGTATTGCCATATGGATAGTGACGGCCGCGCAACTTCGTCACGGACTCGGCCGTGTCGAGGAGGGTGCGGGTGGCGAAATTACCGAGCGTCACGATGACGGCGGGCGCGACCGCCGACACCTGTGCCTCGAGGTAGTGGTGGCAGGCCTGCACCTCGGCCGGCAGGGGATCCCGGTTGTCCGGCGGTCGGCACTTCACGACGTTGCAGATGTAGTAGCCGGAGCGGTCGCGGCCCAGCTCCTCGGCGACGAGGCGGTCGAGCAGCTTGCCGGAGCGCCCGACGAACGGCTCGCCTTGCAGATCCTCGTCGTGGCCGGGCGCCTCGCCGACGAACATGAGATCGGCCTTCGGGTTGCCACCCGAGAACACGACGGTCGTGCGACTCGCTGCCAAGGGGCAGGCGACACAGCTACGGGCATCCGCCTCGATCTCCGCAAGCGACGGCATCTCGCCGCATGCTATCGGCCCCGGCCGGCCTCGCCCGGGCCGCTCTCGGCCGCCCCGGTAGCTGGTGCCGGGCCGCAGCCTCCGTGGTACACCCGTCGCACGCGTGGCCCGATTCGGGTCACGACTTCGTACGAGATCGTCCCGAGGACGTCCGCCCAGTCGTCCGCCGTCAACCGTTCGTCACCCTGCTCGCCGATGAGCACGACTTCGTCGCCGGCGCTCACTCGGGAGTCGTCACCGCAGTCCACGAGGATCTGGTCCATCGTCACAGTGCCGGCGAGCGGGCGCCGGCGCCCGTTGACGAGGACGACGCCGCCACCGGTGAAGTACGACCTCGGGATGCCGTCGGCATAACCGAGGGGAACGGTGGCGACGAGAGAGCGGGCCGGCAGCGGTTGCCGCAGGCCGTAGCTCACGCGCTCGCCCGCTTCGAGCTCTCGCACCATGCTCACCCGCGCCGCCCACGACAGCGCAGGGCGGAGGCCGTCCTCCCAGCCGGCGGCGACCACCTCGGAGGCGAGCGCCGGAGCGACGGCACGACTCGGCGAGTACCCGTACAAGCCGATCCCGCAGCGCACCATGTCGAAACGAGCCGACGGCCACGCGATCGCCCCCGCCGTATTGGCGGCGTGCAGGCGCTGTGGCGGCGCCAGCCCGGCCGCCCGCAGCGACTCGCGAACCGCCTCGAAGCACCCCAACTGCTCCGCCGTCGCCCCCCTCTCCGGCTCGTCGGCGACGGCGAGGTGGGTCCAGAGACCACCAAATCCGAGCTCGAGACGATCGACGAGGCCGGCGACCAACTGGACGACGCAGCCAGGATCCGCTCCCACTCGGTGCATCCCCGTGTCGACCTTGATCTCGACGGGAAGGCGTCCGCCGGCCGGCAACGCCGGCGCCCGCGACGCCGGCGCCCGCGACGCCAACGCCCGCGCCGCGTTGGCAGCGCCGGCCAAGCCGTCCTCGGTGTAGACGGTCGGGACGAGCCCGTACGAGTAGACCTCCGTCATCGCATCGGGGCCGGGTTCCGACAGCACGAGGATCGGGGCGTCGATCCCCGCCTCCCGCAGCTCGACACCTTCGTCGACGAGGGCGACGGCGAGCTCGCTGGCGCCGCCGGCAAGGGCGGCGCGGGCCACTTCGGTCGCCCCATGCCCGTAGGCGTCGGCTTTCACGACCGCACAGAGGCGAGCCGGCGCTGCGATGGAGGCGAGGACTGCGGCGTTGTGCCGGATCGCAGCGAGGTCGATGCCGGCCCAGGCGGGCCGCCGTGTTCCCTCAGCCACGGCTCGATTGCGACCGCTCGACGGCGGCGGCCGAGAGGACGTCGGCGACGAGATCGGGCAGGTCCCCCGCGAGCAGTCCCTCGGGGCGTCCGAGCGAAGCTGCGCGCCCGTGCACGTGGGCGCCGAGCGCGGCCGCGACGAGTGGGTCGACTCCCCTCGCCAGGAACGCTCCGATGATGCCGGAGAGCACATCCCCCGAACCCGCCGTCGCCAGGCGGGGCGAGCCGGCGGCGGCGAGAAGGACACGGCCGTCGGGTGCGGCGACCACGGTGGTCGGGCCCTTCAAGAGCACGATGGCGCCGGTTCGGACGGCTAGCGCCCGCACGTCACCGATGCGGTCCACGCCGACGGCGGCGCCGTTCAGCCGGGCGAACTCGCCCTCGTGCGGCGTCAGCACGACGGCGGCGGCGCCATTGCGCGTGCCGATCACCTCCGCTGCCCGGGCCGCGTCGCCGAGGGCGGTGAGGCCGTCGGCATCGACGACCGTCGGGACGGGCGCGGCGCAGACGAGCCGGCGGACCGCATCCGCCGTCGCCGGCGCGGTGCCGAGCCCTGGGCCGACGACGAGCGCCCGGAACCGGTCGATCTCGTCGAGCACCTCCGCATCGAAACCCTCCGCCTCGAGCGCCCGCGAGACCGCCGCCCCCGCCGGCAGCGTGGCGCCCTCCGCCCCCGGCACACCGAGGCGGACCATCCCGGCGCCGCTCCTGCCGGCGCCGGCGGCGACGTAACCGGCCGCCCCGTACATGCCTGGCGACCCGGCGACCACCATGACGGCCGTCTTCCACTTGTGCCCGTCTCGGTCTCGCTCGTGCAGCTGAGAGATGACGTCCTCATCGCCGACGAGGTGGATCGTGGCCGCCACGTGCTCGACCGGAAGGCCGATCCGCCGCATCGTGACCTGCCCGCATCGCGTCGGGCCGTCGTTGAGCAGCATGCCGGGCTTGAGGGCGCCGAAGGTGACCGTCCGGGCTGCGGTGACGGCCCCGTCGCAGGCGACGCCGGTGCCGGCGTCGACGCCGGTCGGTATGTCGACGGCGAGCACGGGGGCCCCGCCCGTATCAGGGGCGTCGTAGCTCCCGCGGTACCCGGTTCCGAAGGCGGCGTCGATGACGAGGTCGGCGCCTCGGATCGCGGATAGGGCGTCGGTCGCTTCGACGAGCGTGACCCGGGCGCCACGCCGCCCGAGCCGGCCGGCGGCCACGCGGCCGTCGTTGCCGTTGTTGCCCGGCCCCGCCACGACCGACACCCGCCGGCCGTAGGCGCCCGCCGGCCCCAGCATCGCGAGCGCCTCGACGGCGACGGCCGTACCCGCTCGGGCGATCAGGGCGGTGATTGGCTCGACACGTTGGGCGGAGGCGTCGACGGATCGCATCTCGGCCACCGTGAGCACGGGCTCCATTCAACGCCTGCTTTCCGTTGACGCCGTCAGCCGGCCACGACGATGGCCGTCGCCAGCGTGTGCGTGTGGGACAGCGACACGTGCCAGCTCGTGATCCCGAGCGAGTGCGCCCGCTCCGAGGCTCGTCCAGACACCGACAGCCTCGGCGCCCCACCGGGGTTGGACAGGACCTCGATGTCGGCGAAGTCGACGCCGCCGAGCCCGGTGGAGAGCGCCTTCATCACCGCTTCCTTGGCGGCAAAGCGCGCCGCCAGCGTCGGCAACGGGTCACTGCGCCTGAGCGCGAGCTCCTGCTCGGCCGGCGAGAAGAGCCGGTCCGCCATCTTCGGTCGCCGAGCGAGCAGGAGACGGAAACGATCGATGTCGACGGCATCGATCCCGACACCGACCACGGGGCTCACTCGACGGTGACGACCTTGGCGAGGTTGCGGGGCCGGTCGACGTCGTTGCCCCGGGCGCGAGCGACGGCGTAGGCGAGGATCTGGAGCGGCACGACGAGAACGGCCGCCGCCACCATCTCGTCGACGTGCGGCACCTCGAGGACGATGTCGGCCAGTTGTTCCACCTGCTCGTCGCCCTCGTCGCAGAGCGCCACGACGGTGGCGCCACGGGCGAGGACCTCCTCGACGTTGGCGAGCAGCTTCTCCGAAAGGGCTCCCTTGTTCGCCACGACGACGGCGACGGCGTCGCGGTCGATGAGGGAGATGGGGCCGTGTTTCATCTCGCCGGCCGGGTAGCCCTCCGCACGGACGTAGGCGAGCTCCTTGAGCTTGAGCGCCCCTTCGAGGGCGACGGCGTATCCGAGCCCGCGTCCGAGGAAGAAGACGTCGTTCTCGTCGGCCAGCTGCTCGGCGATCGCCCGGAACTCCTCGAAACGGCCGACAGCCTTCTCGACATGTCCCGGCAACGCCAGGAGCTGGGCCCCCCAGGCGGCGATCTCGCTCGCCTGGAGGGTGCCCCGGAGGGATGCCAGGTAGAGGCCGAAGACCTGCAGGAGCACGATCTGGGCGGTGTGGCACTTCGTGGACGCCACGCCGATCTCCGGGCCGGCGTGCGTGTACAGGACGCCGTCGGCCTCGCGGGCCATGAGCGAGTCCACGACGTTCGTGAGCACGATCGTGCGGGCGCCCCGCCGCTTGGCCTCGCGAAGGGCGTGGAACGTGTCGACTGTCTCGCCGGATTGGCTGATGGCGAGAACGAGCGTCCTCGAGTCGATGACGGGGTCGCGGTACCGGAACTCGCTGGCGATCTCCACGGTGCAGGGCAGCCTCGCCCACGACTCGATCGCCGCCCGCCCCATGAGGCCGGCGTGGTAGCTCGAACCGCAGGCGATGACGATCACGCGGGAGATGTCGAGGAGCTCGGCGCCGGACAGCTCGAGCTCCTCGAGCTCGATGGTGCCTTCCGGCAGGATGCGGCCGAGCAGCGTGTCGGTGAGCGCCCGGGGCTGCTCGTGGATCTCCTTCGACATGAAGTCCTCGTAACCCTCGCGCTGTGCCGCCCGCACTCCCCAGGTGACGTGCAGCGGTGCGCTCTGCACGGTTGCGCCGGCGGCGTCGACGACGTGGATCGAGCCCGGCCGGACCTCGGCGACCTGGTCGTCGTCGAGGGCGTAGAGCTCACGGGTCGTGTCCAGCAGCGCCGAGATGTCCGAGGCGACGAGGCCGAGTGTCTCCGTCCGGCCGACGATGAGGGGCGAGGTGCGTCGGGTGGCGACGAGCACGTCCGGCTCGCCGGCGAACGTGAAGGCGAGGGCGTAGTCACCGCGCAGGGCCGACACGCAGCGCTGGACGGCTTCGAACAGGGAGGCGCCGCGGGCGATCTCGGCCTCGACGAGGTGCGCCACCACCTCGGAGTCGGTCTGTGAAGTCCGCCGGTGGCCCTCGGCGTCCAGCTTCTCGGCGAGCTCACGGTGGTTCTCGATGATGCCGTTGTGAACGACGGCGACGCGGCCGGTGCAGTCCGTGTGCGGATGGGCGTTCTCCTCCGTCGGCGCCCCGTGCGTCGCCCAGCGGGTATGACCGATGCCGGTGCGGGCGGGCGGTGCCGTGGCGGCGAATCGCTCGAGCGCCGGGATGGACTCCCCTCGTATCGCTGCCCGCCGGCGCCACAGGGATGCGCCCTGCTCCTGGTCGCCGCCGGACGCTTCGACGAGGAGCACGACGCCGGCCGAGTCGTAGCCCCGGTACTCGAGCAGCGTCAGCCCGTCGAGGACGATACGGAGCGGATCGTCTGATCCCGTGACACCGATGATGCCGCACATGCGGTCAAGGCTACTTGCGCCGGCTCCGGGCACTGCGGCGGCCTGGTGCGGGCCGGCGTCTCAGGCCAGTTCGCGCTCGACCACGGCAGCCAGCCGCTTCACCTGGCGGTTGACCTCCTCGATCGTCGGCCCCTCGACCATGACGCGGACGGCCGGCTCCGTGCCGCTCGATCGCAGCACGACGCGGCCCGTCGTCCCGAGCTCGGTCTCCACGGCGAGCACCTCGTCCCAGACGGCAACAGCGAGGGCGAGACGGTCACGGTCGCGTACCGGCACGTTCACCATGACCTGCGGCAGCCGTTGCATCGAGCGGGCTGCCAGCTCGGCCAGCGGCAGAGACCGCCGGGCCAGCAGCTCGAGGAGCTTCAGTGACGTCAGGATGCCGTCGCCGGTCGAGGCGTGCCGGCGAAAGATGAGGTGGCCGGACTGCTCGCCACCGAGGACGTAGCCACCAGTCTCGAGGGCGTCGGCGACGTGCCGGTCGCCGACAGGCGTCTCGACGAGCTCGACACCACGGGCCTCGAGGGCGAGGCGGAGTCCGAGGTTCGAGAGCACCGTCACCACCACGTGGTCGCCCGCCAGCTCGCCGCGCTCTTGCAGGTCGGCGGCGAACATCGCGATGAGCTGGTCACCGTCGATCAGCTCGCCGGCGTGGTCGACGGCGAGCATCCGGTCGGCGTCGCCGTCGTAGGCGATGCCGAGGGCGGCCCCCTGGGTCGTGACCTCGGCCTGCAAGTGAGCGAGGTGGGTAGAGCCGCACGCAGCGTTGATGTTCGTCCCGTCCGGTGCCGCGTTGATCACGCGGTGGTCGATGCCAAGCCGGGTGAAGACAGCCGGCGCCACAGCACTCGCCGCCCCGTTGGCGCAGTCCAGGATCACGCCACCCCGGAAGGCTGCCGCTTCCGGCACCACGGTTACGAGGCGGTCGACATAGAAGACCACCGCGTCCGGGTCGATCGAGATGCCGCCGACCCCGCTCCCCGCACCGGCACCCGCACCGGCACCGCCCCCCGCACCGTCACCGGCAGCCGCACCGGCACCGGCACCCGCCGCGCGGGCGAGCTCGGCCTGGATGGCCTCCTCGTCGCGCAGCGCGAGCTTGGTTCCGCCGGCGCCGAACAGCTTGATGCCGTTGTCGTGGAACGGGTTGTGCGAGGCCGACACCATGGCGGCCGGATTCCCCCGCTCACCCGCCAGCCAGGCAAGGCCGGGCGTCGGGATGACGCCGGCGTCGACGACCTCGCGACCCTCCGCCGCAAGGCCGGCGGCGAGCGCCGACAGGAGCATGGGTCCGGAGCGACGCGTGTCGCGCCCGAGCACCCACGGCGAGCCCTCCAGATGCCGAGCTGCTGCGCGACCAAGCGCAAGCGCTATTTCCGCCGTGATTTCCGTGTTGGCGACTCCGCGGATCCCGTCGGTGCCGAATTGCAGCACCCCTGCGGCCTCAGCGCTTGGAGTACTGAGGAGCCTTGCGGGCCTTCTTCAGGCCGTACTTCTTGCTCTCCTTCTCGCGGGCGTCGCGAGTGAGCAGCCCGGCCTTCTTCAGTTGGCCGCGGAGCTCCGGGTCGAGCGCGATGAGGCCACGGGCGATGCCGAGGCGGAGCGCACCAGCCTGGCCGGACAGACCACCACCGTCGATGGTGGCGTCGACGTCGAACTCCTCGGCCCGGTTGGCGAGTCGCAAGGGCTCAGACGCCAGCATCCGGGCGGTCGCCGACGGGAAATAATCCTCGAAGCCCCGCCGGTTGATCGTGATCACACCCTGCCCCGGGCGAAAGCGCACCCGCGCCACGGCTTGCTTGCGACGACCGGTCGCTTGTACGAGCGGCTTCGGCATCAGCGGGTGAACCTCTCCTTCGAATCAGGTGACCCGTCGCCGGCGGCGCACGGGTGGCAGGAAGCAGTCACGGGGGTGCTCACGAGACGCGCCCTGCAGCCGAGGCCGGCAAGGTCAGCACTTTCGGCATCTGGGCGGCGTGAGGGTGCTCGGAGCCCGAGTAGACCTTCAGCTTCGTCAGCATCTTGCGGCCGAGCGTGCCTTTCGGAAGCATGCCGCGAACGGCCGATCGCATCAGCTCCTCGGGCTTCTCCCTCAACAGCTGGCCGTAGCTCGTCGCACGGAGGCTGCCGGGATACCCGCTGTGGCGGTAGGAGAACGACTGCTCGCCCTTGTTCGCCGTGAGCACGACCTTGTCGGCGTTCAGCACGATGACGTGGTCGCCGGTGTCGAGGTGGGGGGAGAAGATCGGCTGGTGCTTGCCCCGAAGGATGCGAGCGACCTCGGTGGCGACGCGGCCGAGCACCATGCCCTCGGCGTCGACGACGTACCAGACGCGCTCGATCTCGCTCGGTTTTGTGGAGTACGTACGCACCAATCGTCCTTGCTCAGAGTCTTGTCGGCACAACCCGCGGCTGCGGGCTGCAGGCCCCGCCGACCCGAAGGCGCCCGGCTGAACCCGAAGGCGCGCACGAAAAGCGGCGCGCGCCGTGTCGCTACAGGATAGGCGCCACGTAGGTCCCAGGCAACCGCGCCAGGCGGGCCTCTGCCGGCGGCTACTCCTCCGGGGCCCCGGCTACCCGGTCGAGACGTCTGCGGAGGCCTAACCACGGCCGCATCTGGAAGGCGACTCGACGCTTGGCCGGCCGCTCGCCGGCGCGGCCTGAGGGCGGACCGCCGTCTAACCCACTTCGGAGCCGAGGGCGATGCGGCTCTCAGGCCGCCAGACGCCGCCGGCGATGAGCTCCTCGGGATAGCGCACCAGCTCGAGGCAGAGCCCGTCCGCTGGCGCCAGGCGGGCGCCGCGTGAGCGATCGCCGGCACGGAGCAGTTCGAGCACCCCGGCGGCCGTCATGCGGCCTTCGCCGACCGAGACGAGCGCCCCGACGATCGAGCGCACCATCTGGTGGCAGAAGGCGTTTGCCTCGATCTCGAACCGAAGGAGGCGGTCGTCGTCGACGAGCCGTACGACCGTGTCGGTCACGCGCCGAACCGTCGAGCCCCCACCCGGTGGCCGCCGGCAGAACGCCGAGAAGTCGTGCTCGCCGAGCAGGGCATCGGAGGCGATCCGCATGGCCGGCACATCGAGCTCGCCGGGCACATGCCAGGTGAGGTGGCGCAACAGGGGGTCGGGCCACGGTGTGCACAGCACGAGGTAGCGGTAGCGCCTGGCCATGGCCGAGCGCCGAGCATCGAAACCCGCCTCGGCCCGCCGCACATCCAGCACGGCGACCTCCGGACCGACCTGCCGGTTGAGCGAGCGGAGCATTCGCTCGAGGTCCGAGTAGGTCTCGAGGAACGCCTCGGGCACGTCGGCGTGCACGACCTGGCCGGCGGCGTGCACACCCGCATCGGTTCGGCCGGCGCAGGTGAGCGTGACGTCGGAGCCGGTCATCCGACCGAGGGCTGTCATCAGGCGGCCGGCGACGCTTGGCTGCCCGGCCTGGTAGGCAAATCCCCGGAACGGCCCCCCGTCGTAGGCCACGAGCAGCCGGACGCGACAAAGCGGCCCCGAGGGGGCCGCTTCGGGCGGTGTGACACCTACTGACGCTGCCGGTTGGATGACCTCGCCGGCATCGGCGCCGCCTGTGGGATCTTCGGGTTCGAAGAGCCTCACACCCACTGGACGTGCGCCATGGGAGCATTGTCCCCCGGACGCGGGCCAAGCTTGAGGATGCGCAGGTAGCCGCCGGGACGGTCCTCGTACTGAGGGGCGATGTCGTGGAACAGGACGTGGGCCATGTCCTCGTCACGGATGAACGCGATGACCTGGCGGTAGCTGTGGATGTCGCCTTTGATGGCCTTCGTGATCATCTTCTCGGCGATCGGGCGCAGCGCCTTCGCCTTGGCCTCCGTGGTCACGAGGCCCTTGTTCGCCGACGGATAGGTGGCGATGAGGGAGGCGACGAGGTTGCCCATCATCGCCTTCTGGTGGGCGGCGTCGCCACCGAATCGGCGGGACTTACGTGGGGCTGCCGGCATCTACATCGTCCCTTCGCGCAGCGCCAGGCCGCGCTCGTCGAGGCGGACGAGCACCTCGTCGAGGGACTTCTGGCCGAAGTTGGTGATGGACAGCAACTCGTCGGGCGTGCGCTGGATGAGCTCGCCGACGGTGTTGATCTGGGCCCGCTTGAGGCAGTTGCGCGGGCGCTCGGAGAGGTCGAGGTCCTCGATCGGGAGGTCGAGGTCGGGCGAGCCGGTCGTCGCCGAGCCCACGTCGCCGAGCTCGAGCCCGTGACCCTCGTCCGCCAGTTCGGCGACGAGCGACAACAGCGAACGCAGCGTCTGGCCGGCGGAGGCGAGCGCCTCGCGGGGGCTGATCGAGCCGTCCGTCTCGATGTCGAGGATGAGCCGGTCGTAGTCGGTGGAGACCTCGACGCGGGTCGGCTCGACGTCGAAGGCGACGCGCCGGACGGGTGAGTAGATGGCGTCGACCGGGATGACCCCGATCGTGGACGAGGTCTGCTTGCGCTCGGCGCCGATGTAGCCCTTCCCACGCTCGACGGTTACGTCCATCGCGAGGCGGCCCTTGGCGTTCACCGTGGCGAGGTGCAGCTCGGGGTTGAGGACCTCGACGTCAGAGGTGATCTTGATGTCGGCGCCGGTGACGTCGGCGGGACCCTTCACGTCGACGCGCATCGTCACCGGCTCGTCGGACTCGCTGCGAAGCACGAGGTCCTTCAGGTTCAGAATGATGTCGCTCACGTCCTCCTTCACGCCTGGGAGGATGGTGAACTCGTGCAGTGCCTCGTCGAAACGGACCTGGGTGACTGCCGCGCCGGGAATCGACGACAGCAACGTCCGGCGAAGCGAGGCGCCGAGGGTGCGACCAAAGCCGGGGTCGAGAGGGCCGACGGCAAAACGCTGCCGGAATTGGTCGGACTCTCCGAGCGGCTCAACGGTCGGGC
>JBEKMC010000092.1:0-13327 GCA_050008715.1 Acidimicrobiales bacterium
GTGGGCGTGGCGGTGGTGCCCGGGGTCGCCGTCGAAGCCGGGGTGGTCGTGGGCGTGGCGGTGGTGCCGGGGGTCGCCGGGGAGGTGGACGGAGTAGACGGAGTCGCCGGTGTTCCGGGGGTTGTTGAAGGCGTCGCCGGCGTTCCCGGCGTTGAGGGATCGGGGTTCGTACCGGTTCCGGACGGCGATACGCCGCCAACCGGAGCGACCGCCGTTGACGGGGAGCCGGGCGTGGAGGCCGAGCCTGGGGTGGCCGGCGTGCTGCCGGTCGGCGACGGAATAGCGGAGCTGGGTACGCCCGTAGCGGGCGTGGAGGGAGTATTCGGAGTCGAGCCTGTCGAGGGCGTGGACGCCGCTGTTGGCGTTGCCGGTGTCGAGGGCGTGGAAGCCGCCGCGGGGGAACCCGGGGAGGAAGGTGTGGCCGGCGAAGCGCCTGAAGCAGGATCCACGATGTGCCTCCTGAGTACGGCTGCCGGCGAGAAGGGCGTAGCCGGCGTAGCCGGCGTAGCG
Organism: Acidimicrobiales bacterium; assembly: GCA_050008715.1. Lineage (GTDB taxonomy): Bacteria > Actinomycetota > Acidimicrobiia > Acidimicrobiales > Bog-793 > JAKACA01. Next base: position 511 of record JBEKMC010000092.1, read on the forward strand.
CCCGCCGGTGCCCCAGCACCAGTCGGCGTCGACGGTGTCGTGGGCGTTGAGGTCATGGCAGACTCCTTCAGTCTCGTGGAACTTACGGTCGTGGTTTCGGTTGACCGACGACGCCCGCGGTTGGCGACGCCGTAAGTGATGCGTACGCAGGGGCAGGCTCGGAACGGCGCGGGACGTCGGCCGAGGCGGGCACGGCACAAGGCACGACTACCAGGCTGCTCCCCTCGCTGCTCACGACGCCCTCCCTCGCGATGCCGTCCCGCCACTTCGTAGCACAGCGCGTTGACTCACGAACTTCGACGGATTGAGCCCGCGATCACGGAGGTCGCCGCCCCTTGTCCGTCGGGCCGGAGCCTACAGCTCGCCAGTTGCAGGTGCCCCAAAAAGGGACGGTGGCGGTGGAGGCGGCGGTGATGGTGGTGGCGGCGGAGGAGGAGGGGGTGGCGGCGGGGGCGCCTGCCCCAGCGAAGGAGCCGCTGGAGCCGCCTCGGTGCCCCCAGCTCGCCCGGCGGTCAATTGCCGGAGCTCCTCGTTGACCTGGCGCTGTAGCTCTCGCACGGCGTTCCGGCGGTCTTGCAACGATCTCACTGCACCCTGCTGGCGCTGCTGCTCCGACTTCAGCATGTCGCGGGCCTCGGCGAGGGATTCGGAGATGTCTCGCTCACGTTCGGCGGTCGCGTCCATCACGAGCCGCCGAACCTCCTCCTGGAGATCGATGATCTCTCGCTGGAACGACGAGTTGACGATCACCTGCGTCTGACTGCACTGCTCGTTGAGCCAAGTCCTGAACTCCCCCGTAAACGAGGCGCGTGCCTTTCCCTTGAAGGCCGAGTATGCGTAGAGGGCCCCGAGGCCGATGCCGATGGCGATGCCGATAGGGGGCGAAAGGATGGCGCCAGCCGTCACGCCAAGGCCGCCGCCGGACATGAGCCCGCCAAGGGACTTGCCCGATGAGAAACACGAGAGAATGCTCATCTTGTCGTAGCCGGAGAGCGAACCCCGGCTCATGGTGAGCGATGACAGCTGCTGTTGCAACCGCTCGGCGGTCGATAGACGGAGCGAGTCACTTACGCTGAACGAGGCGTCAACGTCCTCGAGGATCGCCTCCACGATCTCGCTCAACCGTTCGGCCGCCGCCTCGTTCAAGCGGGAGGCGAGGGCCGTGAGGTCGGCGACAGCTTCGCCGGGCATGCTCTCCATGTCGCTTTTCGACGGGCTCTTCAGACGTGCCTCGTACCGACGCCGAATCTCGCCGAGGCCGGCAGTGACGTCCTCGGAGCGCTGCAGCGTCAGCTTGCGGACCTCGGTGTCGAGGCGGCGGGGGCGCTCGACCTTGCCCTCGTTGAGATCCTTCAAGCGTCGCTGCTCCGCCTCCAGGCGTTGCTTCGCGTCTCCGGTGGGCGAGACGATGTTCAGCCGTTCGGTGAGGCTCCGATTGGCAGACGCCAGCGGGCGCAGGACCTCCCTCAGGACGTTGGCGTCGCGCAACACCGAGGCACGCCCGACGACGAACTCCTGGAGCGCAGCCTGCAACCGTCCCAGACCTGATTCGGCCAGCATCTCCGCAGCGTCCTCCGGGTCGTCGTTCTCATAAGAACGCGATGCCAGCAGACTGCTGACGGGTACGACCGGACAAGAGGCAAAGCGCGGTGCCTGCTCGCGGAAGATTGCTGTGTTGTCAGCAAGAATCTGCTTCCATCCGCGGTTGCAGTCGATCTTGGTGAAGGCGATCACGACGGTGTCGATGCGCGCTGATGCCCTCCGGAGGAACTCGAGCTCGGCGGCCCGGAATTGTGCGCCCGACTCGGACACGAACAACAGGGCATCGGCGAACTGCAGGGACTGCAAGGTCAACTCGGCGTGGCCCGAGTGCAACCCGCCGACACCCGGAGTGTCGACGAGCGTGATGTGCTGCAACAGCGGGGAGGGGATGCCGAGGAGTACGGACCGGATCCCGGCTTCGTTCCCCGGGTTGCCTTGGATGGTTGCCAACTGCCGCGCAGTCTCGAAGTCCGTCTCTTCTTCGCCCTCCTCCCCGTAGCGCTGAATTGCGGCGTGCTCGACCTCTGCGTAGGAGAACGAGATCGGAGCACCCGTGACGGCGTCGACTCCTACCGGCGACAAGTTCGGCCTGCCCAGCAAGGCGTTCACAAGCGAGCTCTTCCCGCGCTTGTCTTCTCCGGCCACGAGCACCACGGGCACCGAGCCGCTCGGTTCGTTGAGGCGGGCGAGAAGACCATCCGCCACGTTGACGCGACCCTCTCGCCGCAGGGTGTTCGAAGTCCCGCGGACAAGCTCCTCGACACGCGGATTCATTGCAGTTCCTTCCAGAGGATCTGGTACGAGCGAATGACGACACGTGCCACGGCCGCCTGGCCGGGATCGGCCCGTGTCACCCGGAAGGTCTGCCAGCGGTTCATTCCGGCTTGGGCCACCGCGGCCAGCTCAGCCTGGGAGGCCTCCGCAAGACCGAGGCGGTTCGCAGCCGTCCCGGCGGCGAACAGTTGCGCCATCTCCGCCAACTGTTCGGCAGACAGTTGGACCTTCCCGACATAGCAACGGTGCAGGGCCTCGAGCTCGGACACGGGATGCAGGGCGGGGTCGAGGCGCAGTTCCTCGATGTCGGCCAGGAATGCTTCGGAGTCGCGACGCTGGCCGCCGTCGGCCGCATACGCCATGCGCTGCAGGGTTTCGATGACGGAACGGACCTTCAGGACATGGTCCTGTGGGCCGAGAAATCGGTTCAGCGACTTCTTCACCTGGGCGATACCGGACACACCGGACAGCTCGCGCCGCAGCGGGATCGCGCCGGAGACGCCGTCCCGGATGAAACCCACCGCCCGCTTGATCCCGTACATGTCGAGGAGATCGAGCAGCCGCTCCCGATCCTCCGGATCGACTGGCGCGCTCGCGCTGGCGAAACGATCGGCCGACCAGACGAGCCGGTTGAAAGCCTTCTCGTCCATCGACGCCAGCTTGGCGAGATGCTGCACGTCCCGCTCCATCAGCGCGGCTGCCTCTGCGGTCTCCGCGACGAGACCGATCACGGGCACGACGGACGCGACCTCCGACTCGAACCGCCCCGCATACTGATCCGCGAGCTCGACCGCAACGGCCCACGGATCGCCCATCGGGTCGCCCAGCTGGTCAGCTTTCGAGAGGACGCCAACGGCATTGGCGGCGGACTGGAGCGTGTCCGGACCGCCTGCCCCCTTGAACAGTTGCAGGGCGGCGTAGTCGTCCTGCATGACGGCTTGGTTGAAGAGAAACACGATGGCATCCGCGCGTTGTGCCGCCTCGGACGAGTTCTCGCCGAGGGCGAGGAGCTCAGTGGTCGAGGCGCTGAAGTCCGCGTGAACCGAGCCGAGCCCTGGGGTATCGACGAGCGTGACGTCCTTGAGGGACTCGTTGGCGAGGTAGCAGTGGAGTCCTTTCACGCTCTCGACCGGGACGCCCAGCGTGTCCGGGAGCAACCCCTCAGCCGAAAGCGGCACGGCCTTTACGACACCGTCGGCCGTCTCGATCTCGACACGCTGGGGATGGCCGTAGCGGAACCACGTGACGAGTCGTGTGCACTCGCTGCGATTCGTCGGGGCGACGCGTTGGCCGAGGAGAGCATTCAGGAGTGTGGACTTTCCCGAGTTGACCGGGCCGACGATGGCGACGCGTACCGGCTCCCGGAGGCGCCGCTCGAGCTTGGCGCAATCGGCGCGCAAGGATTCGGGGGCGCGCATCTCCATGAGCGTCGATACTCGTTCGATCAGCTCGCTCGCCGGCACTCGTGCCAACCTACCCGCGGCCTGCCGGGTTCGTGGAGTCCCCTGCAGCGACTACCAGCGACATCCGCCACTCCTCGAGTCAGGCGCTCGTCGAGGCGGGCAGTCCTGGAGTCAGGCGGAGCTGTGGGCGATCAGCGGAATCGACCCTGTTGTGCTCCCCGCACGTCGTAGACGAGCACCGTGTTGGCGCCCGGACGGACGAGCACCCCGCGGCTGGTGGTGTAGAGGCCGATCGACCCCCGGTACGGCTGGACACGGAGCAGATGCGTGCCCGGAATGGCAGGGAAGAAGTAGCTGGCGTTCGCCCACACGAAGAAGCGGCGGTTGAGGAAGTCGATGGCGAACGACGTGATACCCGGGTCGACTGCTCCTTGACGGCTCACGGTCAGCGCGAGGCCTCCCGGCCCGGCGGGATGCGCCCGGGGGCCGTCGATGGTGTAGCCCGTGACGGGCGCGACCTGGAACAACGGGTCGTCCAGACGAACCGTTGCTCCGGTCTCGGCCGCCATGTGCCAGACCGTGCCGGCACAGCTGGCGCGGATCTCCCAAGCATCGGCGTTGTCAGCGGTCCTGGAACGCGCTCGGCCGATCACCTGTCCGAGGGCGACGGATGCTCCGGGAGCCGCCTTCAGCTCGAGCAGCTCGAACGGTTCGAGGCTGGCAGGCAGCTCGAGTCGCCAGCTGCGGCGCAGGGTCACCACGTAGGACGACGGGCTCTCCGTCATCTGATACGCCGGGGAGCCCGAGGCGGGCGGAGCGCCGCGGGGCCGGGCCACTGCGGGGCCGGGTGGCGGCGTCGCAGGTGGCGGACGCGAGGAGGCGTCCCTCGACGCGGGTGCTTGCGGCGCGGGTGACTGCGCCGCGGGGGTTTGCGCCGGCGCAGCCCTGACCGCCGGACGCGGCGCTGCCTGCGGTCCGGCTGCCTGCGGTCCAGCTGCCTGCGGCCCGGCTGCCTGCGGCCCGGGAGCAGGCTCCGCAGAGCTCCGCTTCGGCCTCGGTGGTGAGTGGAGCGCGGGCGCCGGCCCTGCCGGTGGCGCGGCTGCTGGTGGCGCGGCTACCGCCGGGCTCCGCTTCTGCACGCCCGGCTTGGCCGCGGGCGGGCGGGGAACGGACACCGTCGGCAGGGAGGCGGAGAGCGCCGCGGCACCACGCCCGGGCCGAGAGGGCGGTGACGGGACCTCGGCGGGTGGCGGGGGAGGCGGAGGAGGCGAGGAGCGCCGTCGGCTCGGAGTTGCTTCCGGGCTCTGGCGGGATTCCGGGCTCCAACCGGCTGCGCCGAGCGCGACAACAGACTTGGGGTTGTCCTGCACGACTGGACGCACGTCGAGGCGGCGCCAGATTGTGTCGGCGACGAGAGGGATACGGCTCGATCCGCCGATGAGGTAGATGCCGGCGAGCCCGTCCGGGGTCACGTGGGCGTCCTCGAGAGCACGTTGCAGGGTGTCAACCGTCGCGTCGACGTCGGAGGCAATGAGCCCGTCAAGCTCCACCCGGGTGAGCTGGATGGCGCGCTCGAGTCCCGGGAGCCAGAGCTGGCAGGCCGACACCTCGCTGAGGGTTTCTTTGGCGCGACGCACCTCCGAGCGAAGCGTCGCCGCGTTGTGGCGCTCTTTCGTGTCCTCTGCATTCAGCAGCGCCTGCCAGGCTTCGTCATCCTCCCCGACGAGCGTGCCGACGTAGTCGATGATTCGCTTGTCGATGTCCTCGCCGCCGAGAGGATCCCGCCCTGCGGGCCGCCCCGCCACGGCAAAGTCCTGTTCGGTGCGGGTGAGCACGGCGGCATCCATCGTGCCGCCGCCGAAGTCGTATACGGCGATGTTGCTGCCCACGGGGGCCGCCATGGCGAAACGTGTCGCTGCGGCTACCGGCTCGGCCACGAGCGTCGCAGCCTTGATGCCCGCCTTCTCGATGGCCTCACGAAGGATGTTGAGCCGTGTGGCGCTCCAGTCGGCCGGATGGGTCACGCACACGGTCGCCGGCACGGTCTCGCCCTGCTGACGGCAGGCCTCGGTGTACACGCGACGCAATACCGCCGAGACGAGGTCGACGATCGGTACGAGCTGGTCGCCGAGGAAGATCTCGCCTTCCCCGATGGCGCGTTTTGGTGTCGGCTCGAAGCGCTCCGGGCTGAACACGGCCTGGTGCAGTGCGGCCGTGCCGACGAGAAACTCGTGGTCCTGCGTGAAGAACACCGACGACGGCATTCTCGAGCTGCCGTTCGACTCCACGTCGACCACAGCTGCGGCACCGTCTCGCGAGGCTGCGACGACGGTGAAGCTCGTACCGAAGTCGATCCCGAGGAACCAAGGCGAGCTCACGGCACGAGGATAGGGCGCCCGCTCTCGCGCAGCAGCTCTGCGGCGGCTCCTAGTCTCGTCCGATGACCGACGACGATCCGAAGATCCCAGCCGGCGGCTACCGCCAGGTCCGATTCTCTGCGCCGCCGGCGGCAACAGAGATCGTCCTCGTCCGTCACGGAGAGACGATCCCTGCTGATCCGCTCCAACCGTTCCCCCTCCTCGACGGTCACGGCGACCCGGAATTGGCGCCGGAGGGCGTCGCCCAGTCACACCGTGTCGCTGATCGGCTCGCCGGCTCGAAGATCGACGCCATCTACGTGACCACGTTGCGCCGGACGCACGAGACGGCCGCGCCCTTGGCGCAGCGGTGCCGCCTCACCCCGATCGTGGAGCCGGAGCTGCGGGAGGTCCGCCTCGGTGAATGGGAAGGGGGCATCTATCGCCACAAGGTGGTGTCCCTCGACCCTGTCGCCATGCAGATGATCGCGGACGAGCGCTGGGACGTCGTGCCCGGCGCGGAGTCGAACGAGGAGCTTGCCGCTCGCCTGCGGATCGGCATCGGGCGTATCGCCGGCGCCCACCGGGGAGGCCGCGTCGTAGCCTTCTCGCACGGAGGCGCCATCGGGATGGTGCTCTCGATGGCCACAGGCTCACGACCGTTTGCCTTTGTCGCCGTCGACAACGGCGCCATCTCCACGATCGTCGTGAGCGGCGAGAAGTGGTTCCTCCGCGGTTTCAACGACATCTGCCACCTCGCCTGAGGCGTGCCTGGGGGCTCTATCCGCGGATATGACACACCCTCGGCCTACCCTCAGCTTCATGGCGTGGAGAGATGGTCCCCTCCTCGGATTCGATCTCGAGACCACGGGTGTCGACACGAGCTCCGACGTACCGGTTCAGGTCGCATTCGTCTGGACGACGCCAGATCGTGTGATCGAAGTCGACAGCTGGCTCGTCGACCCAGGGCGGGACATCCCAGCTGAGGCGATCGCCGTCCACGGCATCAGCTCCGAACGCGCCCGAGTGGAAGGCTGCAAGCTGGCCGAGGCGGCCGGCCGTATCCACGCCGCAATCCGGAGGGCTACCGCAGAAGGTGTCCCCGTCGTTGCAATGAACGCCAACTTCGACGTCACGATCGCCGAGCGCCTCTTCTGTACCTTCGGTCTCCCGCCCCTTTCCTGGGGTGCGCTCCTCGATCCTCTCGTGATGGACCGCCACCTCGACCGCTATCGCCACGGCAAGCGCAGGCTGGACGCCCTGTGCGAGCTGTATCGAGTTCGCCTCCGTCAGGCTCACGACGCCCGCGCCGACGCCGAGGCGGCCGTGTCCCTGGCGCGTTGCATCGGCCGGCGCTATCGCGAGTACGGGGAGCTCGACCCCGAGACACTGACACGCTGGCAGGCGGCCTGGCACGAGGAATGGGCCTATACCTACGACGCCCTGTGCCGCGGCCAAGGGCTGGCCGGCCTCGGGCCCGAGGAGTTCAGCTGGCCGTGCCGGCGGCCGGCGCCTCCCGGGGCGGACGTTGCGACGCCCGAGTTGGACCTTTCTCGTCGCCGTCACCCCGCATTCAGATCGCGAATCCTCTGGGGCCGCGGCGTCGCATGATCGACGGCGATCCCCATTAGGCCGTCCATGAGGCCCCCAGTGAGTCGATCACGAGATCGACGTCCGCCTCTGACGACTTGGGGTTGACGATCGCCAGCCGGAGCACGACCTCCCCGTGATGAGTCGTCGGTACCACGAAGGCTTCGCCGGAAGCGAGGAGCCGCTTGGACCAGCCGTAGTAGTCCGGCTCGTCCCAACCGAGCCGGCGGAAGACGACCACCGACAACATCGGCTCGGCGACGAGCTCGAGCTGCCGGTGATCTCGGATGCGGGCGGCGGCGTAGCGGGCCACCTCGAGGGAGCGCTCGATTGCAGCGGTGTAGGCCCGGGTCCCGAATGACGCCAGCGAGAACCAGAACGGAAGTCCGCGGGCGCGCCTCGTGAGATGAAGCGCATAGTCGGACGGGCTCCACCCCTCTCCTGTCCGCAGCGGCTCGAGATAACCGGCGTGCTGCATATGGGCAGCCCGCGCCTTCTCAGGGTCCCGGTACAGCAAGGCTGCGCAGTCGAACGGGGCGAAGAGCCACTTGTGCGGGTCGACGACGAACGAGTCTGCCGCCTCGATGCCCTCGTACAGGTGGCGCACGCTCGGAGCTGCCAGGCCGGCTCCCCCGTAGGCACCGTCCACGTGTGCCCACAGACCCTCTCGTCGTGCGACGCTGACAACCCCTGCCAGGTCGTCGACGATACCGAGGTTCGTCGTGCCGGCGGTGGCGACGACGGCAAAGGCTCGGCGGCGGCCGCCCGATCTTCGTTCATCCGCCAGGGTGCGCTCGAGTGCATCTCCGGTGAGGCGTCCGTGCTCGTCAGGCTCGACCGCTAGCAAGTCGACATCCATCGCCGCCGCCGTGCTCGTGATCGACGAATGCGCCTCGACGCTCGCTGCCACGGCCCACCGCGACGGGTGGGGAATACCCTCGGCGTCGAGAACCTGCCGGGCGTGATGTCGGGCGGCGATGAGCGCCGACACGTTGGCAAGTGTTCCCCCTTGTACGAACACGCCTCCCGCCGCGGCGGGGAACCCGACGAGATCCGCCAGCCACCGAAGTGCCTGGTTCTCGGCGAAGACAGCTCCTGCCCCTTCGAGCCAGCTGCCACCGTACAGCGACGAGGCACTCACGACGAGGTCGAACAACGTGCTCGCCGGCGTCGGCGCGCAAGGAATGAACGAGAAGTAGCGAGGATGGTCGGTCGAGATGCAGGCGGGTGCGAGTATCTCGGCGAAGATGCGAAGGGCCTCGGTGCCGCCGATGCCGTCAAGCGTGATCGTCTGGCCTGCCTCCGCCGTGAGCTCCTCCTCCGTCCGAGGGCCGTCGAGGGGTACCGGATCGAGGTGGATCCGCTCGGTGGCATAGGCGATCACGTCGGCGGCGAGCGCCTTGTTGGTGTCAGTCCATTCGTGCACGGACCTATCGTGCCTGCTCGTGACCGACTCAGCTGGAACCTCGCGCCCACCTGGCCCGGCGGGCCTCGCCCACGAGCGGCCGGGACGGCTCGCCGCCTACGGAACGACCGTGTTCGCGGAGATGTCAGCCCTGTCTGTTCTCCATGGGGCGATCAACCTCGGGCAGGGGTTTCCCGATACCGACGGCCCATCCGTGCTCCTCGATGCCGCCGTTGAGGCGATCCGCCGCGGCGACAATCAATACCCACCCGGCAGGGGCGTGCCTGAGTTGTTGGGCGCGATCGCCGAGCACGAGCAGCGTTGGTGGCAGCAGCGCTACGACCCGGACACCGAGGTCCTCGTAACGGCTGGCGCCACAGAGGCGATCGCCGCCACCATTCTCGGCCTGTGTCAGCCGGGCGACGAGGTCGTCACGTTCGAGCCCTACTACGACTCCTACGCCGCCACGATCGAGCTGGCCGGTGCGCACCGCAAGGTCGTGAAGCTTCGCTGGCCCGACTGGAGCTTCGAACCCGCCGAACTGGAGGCGGCCATCACGCCGGCCACCCGGCTCCTGCTCCTCAACAGCCCGCACAACCCCACGGGCAAGGTCTTCTCACGGTCGGAGCTCGAGCTCGTGGCGCGCGTGTGCATCGAGCACGACCTGCTGGCGGTAAGCGACGAGGTGTACGAGCACCTCGTCTTCGACGGACCGCACATCCCGCTCGCCAGCCTCCCCGGAATGCGTGATCGCACCATCAAGATCTCGAGCGCCGGCAAGACGTTCTCCGTGACGGGGTGGAAGATCGGTTGGGTCGTCGGTCCGGCTGGCCTTGTCGAAGCCGTCCGCTCGGTCAAGCAATTCCTCACGTTCGCGAGTGGCACTCCCTTCCAGTACGCCGTCGCCAGTGCGCTCGGTCTCGACGACGGATACTTCACGGGGGCGACGGCGACCCTGGTGGAGCGCCGGGATCGCTTCTGTAACGGCCTCGAGCGTCTCGGTTGGACGTTGCGGCGCCCGCAAGCCACGTACTTCGCCATCGTGGACATCGGCCAGTTCGGCGAAGACGACGGGCGCTCGTTCTGCCGGGCGCTCGTGGCCGACCCCGGCGTGGCAGCCATCCCCACGGAGGTGTTCTACGACGACAAGGCGGCTGGACGCTCGCTCGTCCGCTTTGCCTTCTGCAAGCGTGACGAGGTCCTCGACGCCGCCGTCGGGCGACTCGCTTCCGTACGGGTCAAACGGGTCGGATGAGGCCGGAGGCAACATTGCCCATGAAGCGGGCGAGACTCAGGTCCCGCTCGGTCACCCCGCCGGCGTCGTGGCTGGTCAGGCGGACCTCGACGGTGCCGTAGATGTTGCTCCACTCTGGGTGGTGATTCATGCGCTCGGCTTTGAGCGCCGCCGCCGTCATGAAGGCGAAGGCCAGTTGGAAGTTGGCAAAAAGGAAAGTCTTCGTGATGGCTGCGTCTCCGGGCTCGACCGTCCACCCGTCGAGGGCGGCCACGGCCGATCCCAGCTCCGCCCCGCCGAGGGCGTCCATGCTCCCGACGACCCGCCGGCGGCTCAGCCGCCGGAGAAGCCGATGTGGGCGACGGCGGCGGCCGCGACGGATCTGCGTTCGTCGCCGAGGGCGTGAGCGGCGCGAGCGAGCAACCCATCGAGGTACACCGTTGCGCTGATGAGCGCCGTGCGAGGATCGCTCGCCCGCAACGGGACGGGCTCGGTACGGCGGTCGAGCCCTCCCACCTCCAGCAAGGCATCGCGCACCAACAGCACGCCCGCCCACGCCTCTTCGATGCCCACCGATGTGCGTCGCATCCAGGCACTGAGCCCGAACGTGAGCGTCAGGGCACCGTGGGCCAGGTCCTCAGCCTCGAAGTCGGCGACTCCGTGCGCGAGCGCCGTCGAGAACTGCATCGATCGTCCTCTCTTCTGCTCGGCAACTTGGGGCACACACACCTCCCTTCCACGGCTTGTGTGATCAGTCTGCCGAAAGGGTGTGTCACGGTGGTGGATACAGGCCCCAACGCAGGCAAACTCCGTCGTTTGTCACTCGAGACGACGGGCAGGTAACAGCCGAAACCCCGGGCCTCCGTGCCCGCCCGCACGGGGCGACCCGGGCCGGCGGGGTGGCGGACGCGTCGCAGAACTGGTGGCCCCAGTGCTCCCGTCGCGCCGCCAGCCGGGAGCCTATTCGGAGGTTGCTCGAGCTCTGCCCTGGTCAAACGTCCAGAAGCGTGCTTGACTTTCTCAGCTGGATATGAGGGGAGGGGCCCATGGCGCGGCCTATCTGGACCGGAGCGCTGAGCTTCGGCCTTGTCAATGTGCCGGTGGGTGTGTACTCGGCCACCGACGACAAGACGATTCACTTCAACCAACTCGAGCGTGGCACGTCGGACCGCGTCCGCAACAAGCGCGTCAACGAGCGCACCGGCGAGGACGTCGCCTTCGACGCCATCGTGAAGGGCTACGACCTGGGCGGCGGTCGCTACGTCGTCATCGAGCCGGAGGAGCTCGAAGCAGTCGAGCCCGGCCGCTCTCGCAACATCGAGATCACCGACTTCGTCGACCTCGACGACATCGATCCCGTCTTCTACAAGTCCACGTACTACCTCGCGCCCCAGGGCGCCGGCGCCGACCGTGCCTACGCCCTGTTGCGTCAAGCCATGGCCGAGACGAACAAGGTCGGCATCGCCACCTTCGTCATGCGCGGAAAGCAGCACCTCGTAGCCATCCGCCCGGATTCCCGCGTGCTCGCCCTCGAGACGATGTTCTTCCCGGACGAGGTACGCGACCCGGTTGCCGAGCTCGGGACGCTGCCCGGCGAGGATGCCACGTTCAAGGGCCGCGAGCTCGAGACCGCCAAGCTGCTCGTCGACTCGATGACGACTGAGTGGCAGCCCGACGCATATCGGGATACCTATCGCGAGGCAGTCGAGGATCTCATCGCCCGCAAGAGTCGGGGCGAGGTCGTGACATCCAGCAGTCCGTCCCCCCAGCCGGCGCCTGTCGTCGACCTCATGGACGCCCTTCGCGCAAGCGTGGAAGCCGCCCGTCAGAAGCGCACCGGCGCCGGCGGCTCACCCCGAGAGGAACCCGCCGCCCGGGACGCCCGCGCCACGGCCGAGCCGGGCAGGAAAGGGCGGCGCGCCTCGCCACGCTCTTCGTCGACCCACGCCGTCGCCGAGCCCGAGCCGGTGCCGGCTTCGAAGGCCGAGCTCGCCGAGCGAGCAGCCCAGCTCAACATCCCCGGCCGATCCAAGATGAGCCGCGACGAGCTCGCGGCGGCGGTGTCTGCGGCCGAAGGCGAGGAGCAGACGGCAGCGCCGGCCAGGCGTCGCAAGGCGTCCTGAACCGGGGAACCGGAAGACGACGGACGTCTCCCGGACTTCTCACATCTTCGCGAGATCCCCGAAGCGGGCGTAGTTCGAGATGAAGCTGAGCTTGGCGAGCCCGGTCGGGCCGTTGCGGTGCTTGGCGATGAGGATCTCTGCGACACCCCGGTCGCTCGAGTCCGGGTTGTAGACCTCGTCGCGGTAGATGAACATCACCACGTCAGCATCCTGCTCGATGGCCCCGCTGTTGTGGGAGACGACGCCGTTGGCGACGAAGCTGTGCGTCCCGGGCACGTAGGCGTCGAAGACCTCCTCCTCGCCGGCAGCCAGGATCGCCTCGACAGGCGACCACGAGATCCCGGCTTGGGGCCGCCCGTCGATCCGGCGGGAGCGCGAGCGCACCTTCA
>JBEKMC010000093.1:0-13169 GCA_050008715.1 Acidimicrobiales bacterium
CTTCGCCATCAACCGGACCCAGATCGAGCAGCAGTGGGGTGGGCCGCTCGCGGGCACGCCGACCGATCAGCTCGTCCCGCCGGCGCTCGTCGACTACAAGCAGTACAGCATCTACCCGAGCACGCCGGATCTCACGATGGCGAAGAAGCTCATGACCGAGTCCGGCGTGAAGCTACCGATCAGCCTCGCCCTCCGGTGCCAGAACGACGCCCCCGGCTTCATGAACATGGCCGCCGTCATCCAGTCCAACCTGAAGGCGATCGGGATCAACATCACGATCGAAGGCACGCCCAACAGCGTGAACAGCTCCTACATCTCGAACCCGAAGAGCCACACGCCGATGGGGATCGAACCGTGGTCGGCGGACTTCCCCGACGCCGAGGCGATCATCAACACCGGCCTGAACCCTGCCACCCCGGACTTCGCCGCCAACTTCTCCCACTTCGGTGTGGCGTCGTTCGTCCCGCAGTTCGTGGCAGCCGGGGCAGCACTCGGAGCGACTCGGGTCAAGCTGTACCAGGAGCTCGACTACAACCTCATGTCGCAGCAGGCTCCGTACGCCCCGTTGTTCAACCCACGCTGGTACGACTTCGTGTCGGCTCGCCTGGGTGGCTACGTGTACTCCCAAGCGATGGACGCCATCAACTACAACACCCTGTACATCAAGAGCTGACCCAGCACAGATGACGGCAATGCCCGGCAGGAGCCCCCGAGAACGCGGAGTCCCGCGCGATGCTCGGGTCGCGCCTGCCGGGCAACGCCCGTCGTCACCGATCCCCGATCTCGAACAGAGCGGCCTCCCCACCGCCGCACCGCTGCTCGAGGTCACCGATCTCGGCGTCTCGCTCCGGACCGAGAGCGGGCTGCTGCAAGCCGTACGGGGGCTCACGATGTCGCTGGCGCCGGGCGAGACGCTCGGCGTGGTGGGCGAGTCCGGGTCGGGCAAGACCATGCTGTCACTGGCCATCCTCGGGCTGCTTCCGAGGAACGCACAGGCGTCCGGCTCGGTCCGGCTCGACGGCCAGGAGATGCTGACGGCGACGCCGAAGGAGTGGAACCTCGTGCGGGGCGCCAAAGCGGCCATGGTGTTCCAGGACCCGATGACGGCATTGAACCCGATGTACAACGTCGGCTGGCAGGTGGCCGAATGCGTGCGGCTCCACTCCGGCATCGACCGCGCCGGTGCGCGCAGACGCGCGGTGGAGCTGCTCGACCTCGTCGGCCTCCCGCAGCCGGCACAGCTCGCCCGCCGGTTCCCTCATGAGCTGTCGGGCGGCATGCGCCAGCGTGTCGTGATCGCCATCGCCATCGCCAACGAGCCGGACCTGCTGATCGCCGACGAGCCGACGACGGCGCTCGACGTCACCGTGCAAGCCCAGATCCTCGACATGTTGCGCACGATCCGGACCGAGACCGGATCCGCCATGATCCTCATCAGCCATGACCTCGGCGTCGTCGCCGGCGTGGCCGACCGCGTGCTCGTCATGTACGCCGGCAAGGCGGTCGAGATCGGTGCCGTCGACGACGTCTTCCGCGCCCCCCGGATGCCCTACACGATCGGGCTGTTGGCTTCCTTGCCCTCGATCGACGAGCGGCGTGGCCGGTTGGCGTCGATCGCGGGGACACCGCCCTCAGGGATGAGCTACGGCGCCGGCTGCGCGTTTGCTCCCCGATGCCCGATCGCGGCGCCCCAGTGCGCAGAGCAACCGGCACTCGTGACCGTGGGCCCGGCCCACACCGCCGCATGCGTCTTCGCAGGCGAAGCCGGCTCCGGAGACGCCCGCACCAACGCCCTGGCGTCGCTCGAGTGGGACGTGGGCAGTGCGACCCCGGACCTCGCCCCGCCGGGCGAGCCGGAAGCCGGGCCGGCGGGCGCCCACGGCACCGACGTCGTCATGACGATCTCCCGCCTCAAGAAGCACTTCCGGATACGCGGCGAGAAGTTCCGCTCCGTCGTCACGCTCGAAGCCGTGAACGGCGTCGATCTCGAGCTCCATGCCGGACGCTGCCTCGCCCTCGTCGGCGAGTCCGGCTGTGGCAAGTCAACGCTCGCCCGGCTGCTCCTCCGGCTCGAGGATCCGACGGCGGGGACGATCACGATGAACGGGCGCGACATCACGACGCTCGACGACAAGGCCATGCGGTCGCTTCGCAGCCAGATCCAGATGGTGTTCCAAGATCCGTACTCTTCCCTGAACCCTCGCCTGTCGGTCGGTGAGATCGTCGCCGAGCCGCTGATCGTCCATCACGTCCCCAACCGCGACGAGCGGGTGCGAGGGCTCCTGTCGAGCGTCGGCCTCGACCCGGCGGCAGGCGTACGCTTCCCCGGTGAATTCTCCGGGGGCCAGCGTCAACGCATCGGCATCGCCCGAGCCCTGGCGCTCGAGCCGGCCATGCTCGTGCTCGACGAACCCGTCTCGGCGCTGGACGTCAGCATCCAGGCCAGCATCCTCAACCTGTTGCGCGATCTGCAGCGCGAGCGCAACATGTCGTACCTGCTCATCGCGCACGACCTCGCCGTCGTGCGCCAGGTCGCCCACGACGTCGCCGTGATGTACCTCGGCATGATCGTCGAGCAGGGCCTCGCCGACCTCATCTACCGCCGCCCGGCGCACCCGTACGCGACGGCGCTGCTGTCGGCGGTTCCCATCCCCGATCCCGACCGAGAGCGGAGCCGTAAACGTATCCTGCTGACGGGAGAGGTCCCGAGCCCGGTGGATCCGCCCTCCGGCTGCCGATTCCGTACACGCTGCTGGAAAGCCGACGCCCGCTGCGCCGACGAGGTGCCACCGCTCCGCCTTGTCGAGGACGGCCACCGCGTTGCCTGCCACTATCCGGAGAACGGCCCGTGGGCCGACATGGAACCAGCTCTCGAAACCGTCGGGAGCACGAAAGGTGCGCCGACATGACACGTTGCTACGCCTGGCCACTCACGGTCACACCGGGCGCCGATCTCCAGCTCCATGTGTCGACCGAGCTGGAGGGCTTCGGGGTTCGCCTGTTCCGCAGTGGCGCACGCGTGGAGGAGGTCGCCGGCGACGCCTCTGTGCACCCCGGGCGGCTCCTTCCGCTCGGCCGCCCCGACGAGGCCTGGGGCTGGCCGCGAGTCTCGATCCCGCTCGGCGAGGACATCGCCGACGGCATCTACGTCGCCGTGCCGGTGGCACCGGCGGCCGGCGGCGGCCTCGAGACGGTCGACGCGGACGCGGCGGTGCTCACGCGCCCCGACGCATGCTTGTTCGTCCTCCGGCGCCGGGCAGGCACCGGCCGCCCGAAGGTGCTCTTCAAACTCCCGACGGCCACCTACACCGCCTACAACCAGATCGGTGGCGTGAGCTTGTACGCAGGCGTCCACTGGCGGCGCGACTGGACCGGCCCGGGCTACGTGGCCAGCCTGCAGCGCCCGGGCAACGGCGGCATCGGCGGGCGGGTGATGGAGGGCGACGCCCCCGACGCCTACCACCGCAGCTCGCGCCGCCAGACGTACGCGCACTGGGACGCGCCGTTCGTCGCGTGGTTGGAGGAGCACGGCTACGACGTCGCCTACTGCACGGACTTCGACCTCCACGCCGACGCGGGTCTGCTCGACGGCGTGACGCTCCTGCTCAGCTGCGGCCACGACGAGTACTGGAGCACCGAGATGCGCCGGCGAGTCCTAGAATTCGTCGACAAGGGCGGGAACGTCTGCTTCTTCGCCGGCGACGTCGCTTGTTTCGTGATCGAGATCGCCGAGAGTGGAGACCGCCTCTTCTGCCGCAAGATGGAAGGGTCGCCTGGCTCGTACTCCAAGATTCCCGGCGCCATCTGGTACCTCGACGACCCGGAGACGTGGCTGACGATGTCGAGCGGCGCCCACGGCGGCGGCTGGTGGGACGGGCTGCGGTCCGTCGACGGATACCAGCCCGTCGTGCCGGCGCACTGGGCCTTCGACGGCGTGGAGTTCCCGCCCGAAGGGATCACCGGCGGGGAGACGAGCCCGGTGATCGGTTACGAGACCGACGGCGTGCCCTTGGAGCGGGCGAGCGACCCGCCGCGTCTGAGCGAGCAGCGCAAGGGAGACGAAGGACGTGTGCTGCTGGCGCTCGCCAAGCTGTCCGCCGGCTGGGTCGCAAGCCGCGAGGAGGCCAACGCCGCCATCATGATCCGCACGGCGCTGTCCGGCGCCATGGTCTTCTCGACCGGCACGACCGACTGGCCGCTCGCCCTCGGCACGGACGCGGCCGTCAACCGCATCACCGAGAACGTCGTCGCTCGCCTCGCCCATCCGCCACTGCGGATCCACGGCCCGGTCTGCCCGGAGGACGAATACGTCGGCGAAGGCTCCGCCGTCGGGCCAGGGCGGGATGTCACCTGGTACCTCGACGGCAGCCAGAGCTCCGAAGCCGGCCTCTCCGGGGTCCGCTGGGCGGTTCAGGGGGGCGAGCGGGTCGGCGGCGGGCATCTCGACGGGGGGCACGAGGGCCACCTCGTCACACGATCTGCCGACGGCGAGTCGTGGCTCACCGTCACCGCAACTGCTACGGACGCAGGCGGCACGGAGTACTTCGGCAGCCAGACCGTCCGCGTCCTCTCCACCGAGGAGTACCTGCGCCGGCGGATCGTCCGCGAGCTCGAGGCCATGGCCTTCCCCGACGAGCAAGGCGGGGCCCTCGTCGACCAGCACGCCTCGGAGGGAGCGCTGGCCGAACGTGTGATCCCTATCCGCATCGGATGGGTGCAACGACACGCCAAGGCACTGGAGCGGCTCTTGGCCGAGCTCGAGGGCATCTGGGTCGCCTCCGGTCGCATGGACGAAGGAGCACTTCGTGACGACGAGCGCTGAGCCGCGCACGCCGGCCTCGCCGGGTCGTGCCTTCCGACTCGGTCTCGTCGGGGCAGGACGCATGGGGCGAACGCATCTCGAGGCATTGGCGGGGGCGTCTCACATCGTCGTCGCGGGTGTCGCCGAGCCGAGCGCGGACGTACGCAGTGCACTTCCCGACACGCTGGCGAGCTTCGCCGAGCTCGACGACTTGCTCGGCGAGTGCAGGCTCGACGGCGTGCTCGTGGCGGCGCCGACCGATCGGCACCTCGAGATCGTGCACAGGCTGATGGACGCCAGGGTGCCGGTCCTGTGCGAGAAACCCTGCGGGCTGACCGTCGAGGAGACGAAGGAGTGCGCCAGCGCCGCCGAGGCCGCCGACTGCCTCTTACAGGTCGCCTACTGGCGCCGTTTCGTCCCGGAGCTGCAACGGCTGCAACGCCGGATCCACGCCGGCGAGCTCGGCGAGATCCTTGCAGTCAACTGCTCCCAGTGGGACGCGTCGCCGCCATCGGACGAGTTTCGCGACCGGAGCGGCGGGATCTTCGTCGACATGGGTGTTCACGAGTTCGACCAGGTGCGCTGGCTCACCGGACAGGAGTTCGAGACCGTCAAGGTCGCCTCCTCGCGCGTCGGATCGGCGCTCGCCTCCGACCCCGACTGCGGGCAGATCGTCGCCGAGCTCGACGGCGGTGCGACCGCAGCGGTGAGCCTCGGGCGCTGGCACCCTGCCGGCGACAGCTGCAAGGTCGAGGTGTACGGCACGAAGGGGACGGAAACCTCTT
The DNA here is from genome assembly GCA_050008715.1 of Acidimicrobiales bacterium. Lineage (GTDB taxonomy): Bacteria > Actinomycetota > Acidimicrobiia > Acidimicrobiales > Bog-793 > JAKACA01. The sequence continues at coordinate 5,587 of JBEKMC010000093.1, forward strand.
GGTTCCTCCGGCCGGACGCCGGCGAAGCTCTCTTCCTCCACGCCCTCCGGCTGCAGGCGGAGGATTTCGTCCGATCCGTCCGGACCGGCGACGGCACGGGAGCGACCGTTCTCGACGCCCTCGAGGCCCTGCGGGTCGCCACGCGGGCGGCAGAATCGGTGTCTGGAGGGCTGCCGGCGTGAGCCGACAGTCCGGAACGCCCGTCGACGAAGGGCACGCCTGCGCGCCCTCGTCCCGACAGTTGGGAGCATCATGACGGCCATCGGCAACGCACCTGTGAGCTACGGGGCTTTCGAAGTGACGGTCGGGATCGACGACGACGTGCCCGACGCCGTCCAAGTGCTCGACGCCGTGCAGGCCGCCGGCTACGAGGGGATCGACCTCGGCCCGCTCGGGTACCTCGGCCTCGGCGACGACCTCCGGGAGGCTCTTCAGTCGCGAGCGTTGCTCCTCACCGGTGGCTACGTGGAGATCGACGTGTCGAGCGACGAGGCCCCACGGCGCGGCCTTGCCGAGCTGAACGACATCTGCGACCAGTTCGACGCTGTCAGCGCTGGAACGGACGCGGTGCTCCTGCCGCGACCGACGGTGGCGCTGATCAGCCCTCCGGCATCGACGGGCGAGGAGGCAGCGGCCACTCGGCTGAGCCGCCTCGAGCGCGTGATCGGCGAATTCGTCGAGCAGTGCCGGCGTCGCGGCTACGAGGCGTGCCTGCACAACGAAGTCGGCACCGTCATGGCGAGCCAGGAGAGCATCGTGTGGGCGCTCGACACGACTTCCGTCGCCCTCTGCCTCGACACGGGCCACCTCGTGGCGGCGGGGGGCGACCCCGTCGAGATACTCGACAAGTGGCGCGACCGCGTGAGCCACGTCCATTTGAAGGATGCCCGCTCGCCCGCCCCGGGCCATGCCTACGTCGAGGCGATGGACCTCTGGGAGAACGACGTGTTCTGCCGCCTCGGCGCCGGCGAGGGTCGGGTGGACGAGGTGCTGTCGAGCCTTCGCTCCGGCGGTTTCGACGGGTGGATCGTCGTCGAGCAGGACGTGCTGCCCCGAGGCCGCGAGGCGTATGCCCGCGCCCGCACAGATCAGGCAGACAACCGCCAATTCTTGCGCGAACGAGGGTGGTGACAGTTCCCCCGTTGACAGGCCCCCCGGTGACAGGAGGGACGGCCGACGGCCGGCCCTTCGAAGTCCTCACGATGGGTCGGGTCGGCGTCGACCTCTACCCGCTCGATGCCGGGATCCACCTCGAGGACGTCACGCGCTTCGGGCGCTTCCTCGGTGGGAGTGCCACGAACGTCGCTGTGGCAGCAGCTCGCCACGGCAGGCGCTCGGCCGTCATCACACGCACGGGCGACGACCCGTTCGGCCGCTTTGTCCACGTCGCCCTCGGGGAGCTCGGCGTCGACGACGTCTTCGTCGGGACCGTGCCGGGACGAGCGACACCGATCACGTTCTGTGAGATCTTCCCGCCGGACCATTTCCCGCTGTACTTCTACCGTGCCCCAAAGGCGCCCGACCTCGAGATCCGAGCCGACGAGCTGGATCTCGGCTCCATCGAGGGTGCCGGCGTGTTCTGGGTGACCGTGACCGGGTTGTCGGCCGAGCCGAGCCGGACGGCCCACGCGGCCGCACTCGAGGCTCGCGGGCGCAGAGCCCTCACGGTCCTCGACCTCGACTACCGGGCGGTCTTCTGGCCCTCGCGCGAGCACGCCCGCGCCGAGATCGACACGGTGCTGCCGCTCGTCACCGTGGCCGTCGGCAACCTCGACGAGACGCTCACGGCCGTCGGCGAGTCCGATCCGGAGGGCGCCGCCACAGCACTGCTCGATCAGGGCGTCGAGCTCGCCGTCGTCAAACAGGGCCCGGCCGGCGTCCTCGCCATGACACGCGACGAGGTCGTCCACGTGCCTCCGGTGCCCGTGGACGTGCTGAACGGCCTCGGAGCCGGTGACGGCTTCGGAGGTGCCCTCTGCCACGGGCTCCTCGCCGGCTGGCCGCTCGAGCGAGTGATCCGCTTCGCCAACGTCGCCGGCGCCATCGTCGCCTCCCGTCTGGAATGCTCGACAGCCATGCCGACGACGGCCGAGGTCGAGGCGATGATGGAGGCGGCCGTGAGCCATGGATGAGCGCCGTCTCGCCGACGTGCGGGCACTTCGGGCGGAACAGCCACAGGCGGTCCTCGACACGGCCATGGGCCGTCGCCGAAGGCCGTTCCTCGACGAGAGCGGGCGCCTTCTCCTCGTGGCGGCCGACCACCCTGCGCGAGGCGCCCTGTCGGTGCGCGACGACCCGATGGCGATGGCGGACCGGGACGACCTCCTCCGCCGTCTGCTCGTCGCCCTCTCGCGACCCGGCGTCGACGGCGTGCTGGCCACGCCGGACATCGTCGAGGACTTGATGCTGCTCGGCGCGCTCGACGGCAAGGTCGTCGTCGGGTCGATGAACCGGGGCGGCCTACGGGCGTCGTCGTTCGAAGTAGACGATCGTTTCACCGCCTACGACGCCGACACGATCGAGGCCATGGGCCTTGACGGCGGGAAGATGCTCTGCCGCATCGCCCTCGACGACCCGGCTACGCCCGCCATGCTCGAGTCCTGCGGGTGGGCCGTCACCGAGCTCGCGCAGCGGCGCCTCGTGGCGATGATCGAGCCGTTCCTGTCGGCTTGGGAGAACGGCCGGCTCACGAACCTGTTGTCCACCGAAGCCGTCGTCACGTCGGTCTCGGTGGCCTCCGCGCTCGGGGCGGTGAGCGCCTACACCTGGCTGAAGCTCCCCGTCGTCGAGGAGATGGAGCAGGTCATGGCCGCGACCACGCTTCCCGCCGTGCTCCTCGGCGGCGACCCCCACGAGCGACCCGACGAGACCTACTCGAAATGGGAACGGGCACTGGCGGCGCCGGGAGTCCGCGGGCTCGTCGTCGGGCGAGCCCTGCTCTACCCACCCGACGACGACGTCGCCGCAGCCGTCGACGCCGCAGCCGGGCTCGTGAGGCCGTGACCGCGGTGACTCCTCCTGCTCTCCACCGCCCGAGAGCCTCCATGCGGACTCCGGACTGGGCCCTCGAGCTGACGGCCGAGAGCGCCGGCTGGTCGTGGAGCTCGCTGCGGATCGGGGAGATCGGTGCCGGCGGCCGGGCGGCGATCGACAGCGGCGAGGAGGAGCTGCTGATCCTGCCGCTCGAGGGCTCCTTCACGGCTGAGTGCGACGGCGAGCGTTTCGAGCTCGAGGGTCGGCCCGGCGTGTTCCAGGCGACGACCGACTTCGTCTACGTGGGCCGAGGCCGGCACGTCACCGTGTCGAGCCCCGGCGGAGGCCGGGTCGCCTTCCCGGGGGCCCGGGCCTTGCGGGACCTGCCCTGCCGCTACGGGCCGGCCGACTCCGTCGGCGTGGAGCTTCGGGGCGCCGGCGCCTGCACGCGGCAGGTCAACAACATCTGCCTTCCCGGCGTCTTCGACACGGACCGGCTCATGGTGTGCGAGGTGCTCACCCCTGCCGGCAACTGGTCGTCCTATCCACCCCACAAGCACGACGAGACCCGGCCGGGCGAGTCCGAGCTCGAGGAGATCTACTACTTCGAAGTCGCCGGCGGCCGCGGGGGCGCCGGCATGGCCTACCAGCGCGTCTACGGCACGGCGCAGCGGCCGATCGACGTGCTCGCCGAGGTCCGCAGCGGCGACGTCGTGCTCGTGCCCCACGGCTGGCACGGGCCGTCCATGGCGGTACCCGGCTACGACCTGTACTACCTGAACGTCATGGCAGGGCCGGGTGAACGGGCCTGGCTCATCTGCGACGATCCCGCTCACGCATGGGTGCGGGCGACCTGGACCGGCCAGCCGACCGACCCCCGCCTCCCCATGTACGGGACGCACGGGCCCGGCAGGGAACCTGCCCCATGACGGCGGCAACCACGACGCGGCTCACGGTCGCGCAAGCCGTGGTGCGGTTCCTCGGCGCCCAACGGAGCGAGCGGGACGGGGTCGAGCATCGGCTGATCGAGGGGTGTTTCGGGATCTTCGGGCACGGCAACCTCGCCGGGATCGGCCAGGCACTCCTCGAGGCAGAGCTGCATCGGCCGGGCGAGCTGCGGCACTACTCGGCCCGAAACGAGCAAGCAATGGTGCACGCCGCCTCCGGCTTCGCCCGCATGCGGAACCGCCTTTCGACGCTCGCCTGTACGTCGTCGGTCGGCCCCGGGGCGACGAACATGGTGACCGGCGCCGCACTCGCCACGGTCAACCGGATCCCGGTGTTGCTGTTGCCGGCTGACGTCTTCGCCGGCCACCCGGCCGACCCCGTCCTGCAGCAGCTCGAGCATCCGGGCAGTGGGGACATCTCGGTCAACGACGCCTTCCGGCCCGTCTCGCGCTGGTTCGACCGGGTGCAACGCGCCGAGCAGCTCCCGGGCGCCCTCTTCGGGGCGATGCGAGTGCTCACCGATCCCGCCGAGACGGGAGCCGTGACCATCTGCCTCCCCGAGGACGTGCAGGCCGAGGCGTTCGACTGGCCGGTCGAGCTGTTCGCCCCCCGCACCTGGCACGTACCCCGGCCCGTGCCGGACCCGGTGGCGATCGCCCGCGCAGCTGCGGCCATCCGCGGCGCCGCCCGCCCGCTCGTCGTGGCCGGCGGGGGCGTCATCTACTCAGAGGCGACCGACGAGCTCCGCCGATGGGCGGAGGCGACCGGGATCCCGGTGGCGGAGACACAGGCCGGAAAGGGATCCCTCCCCTACGACCACCCGCAGGCGGTCGGGGCGATCGGGGCCACCGGGACGACGGCGGCCAACGCCATCGCCCGCCGCGCCGACGTCGTGATCGGGATCGGCACCCGATGGTCGGACTTCACGACGGCCTCGCGCACGGCCTTCGCTGAAAGCGGGGTGCAGTTCGTCAACTGCAACATCGCCGCCTTCGACGCCGCCAAGCACGCCGGCGTGGCCGTGACCGGCGACGCCCGCGCCAGCCTGGAGGCGCTCGGGACAGCCGTGCAGGGCTGGTCGGTCGAGGACGCCTACCGGGCCGAGAGCGCCGCGCTGGCGGCCGAGTGGGACAGGACGGTCGAGGAGGCCTACACCTGCCGCCACTCCCCTCTGCCGTCACAGGCCGAGGTCATCGGCGCCGTCAACGCGTCCGCCGGAACACGTGACGTCGTCGTGTGCGCAGCGGGCTCGATGCCCGGCGACCTCCATAAGCTGTGGCGAACGCGGGATGCGAAGGGCTACCACGTCGAGTACGGGTACTCGTGCATGGGTTACGAGATCGCCGGAGGCCTCGGCGTGAAGATGGCGGCACCCGATCGGGACGTCTATGTCCTCGTCGGTGACGGCTCCTACCTCATGATGGCCCAGGAGCTCGTCACAGCCGTGCAGGAAGGCATCAAGCTCGTCGTCGTCCTCGTGGAGAACCATGGTTTCGCCTCCATCGGGGCGCTGTCGGAGAGCGTCGGCTCGCAGCGCTTCGGCACGGCGCTGCGCTTCCGCAACGCCGCCACCGGCCGCCTCGACGGCGAAGTCGTGGGCGTGGATCTCGCCGCCAACGCTGCCAGCCTGGGTGTGGCAGCGCGGCGGGTGACCACGATCCCGCAGCTCGCCGAGGCGCTGGCAGCGGCAAGGTCCGCGGTCGGCCCGGTCCTCATCCACATCGAGACAGACCCACTCCTTCCCGCTCCGGCCAGCGACTCGTGGTGGGACGTGCCCGTGGCCGAGGTCTCGGACATCGAGTCGACCGCCATCGCACGAGTCGCCTACGACGAGGCGAAGTCCCAGCAACGGCGGTACTGGTGAGCCCGGCCACTCGGCGCCTGCGTGTCGGCGTCATCGGCACCGGGATGATCACCCAGATCATGCACCTGCCCTACCTCGCCGAGCTCGAGGATCTCTTCGAGATCAGCGCCCTGTGCGACGGCTCCCGAGAGGTCCTCGGACACTGCGGGCGCCGTTTCGGAGTGGAGCGGCTCTTCGGCGACTGGTCCGACCTTCTCGCCGAGCCGCTCGACGCCGTGCTCGTCCTCACGTCCGGGAGCCATGCCCCGGCGGCCGTTGCCGCCGCCCGAGCCGGCATCCACGTCCTCGTCGAGAAACCCATGTGCCTCTCCAGCACCGAAGGCGCCGAGATGCTGGACGCCGCCGATCGATCGGGCGTCGTCCTCATGGTGGGCTATCCCAAGCGCTACAGCCCGGCCTACCGCCGGGCGCACGAGGCCGTCCGTCAGCTCGAGGATCTCCGCTTCGTCCGGGTCACGACGCTCGAAGCGCCTTTCGAGCCGTACGTCGCCCACCACCGGATCGTCCGCGGCAACGACGTCTCCGCCGAGCAGGTCGAGCGGTGGCGGTCCGACAGCGAGATCCGCATCGACGCCGCCGTCGGACCGGAGCGAGACGAGGCGCGCGCCACGTTCCAGGGCGTGCTCGTCGACACCATGGTCCACGAGTTCAACCTGCTGCGCGGCATGCTCGGCGAGCCGTCGCAGGTGCGGTTCGCCAGCCTGCGCCGCGATGCCGTCACCGTCGTCCTCGACTTCGGCGGCGTCGACTGCGTCGTGGCGTGGCTCGACCTTCCCGGTGTGGCCGGCTACGAGATGGAGGCGTGCTTCTACGATCCGGACGCTCGTATCAGGTTGAGTTTTCCGTCGCCGTACCTGAAGAACGTGCCGGCGCTGCTCGAGCTGACGGGGGGCGAACGTGGGGGTGCGCATTCGGTGCGGTCACGCGAGATCGTCTCGTACGAGGAGGCTTTCAAGCTCGAGCTCGTCGAGTTCCACAATGCCGTGGTGACAGGCGCCGAGCCGCCGACCTCGGGGCTCGACGGTTTGCGGGACATCGCCTTGTGCGAAAGCGTCGTCGCCTCGGCGCGGTCACGCCAGAGCGTGGCGGATCCCACGGGTGCCGGCGTGAGGGCCCAAGATGACTGACGCAAACGGGGGTGCCCGCATCGGCATGATCGGCTACGGAGCCATGGGCAAGGCGCACTCCTACGCGTACCGGGCGGCGAGTGTCATCCGATCCCTCCCGAAGCCACCCTGCCTCGCTGTCATCGCCGGGCGCCACGGAGATGCCGTCGCCTCCGCCGCCGGCGCCTTCGGGTTCGAGACGTCCACGACCGACTGGCGCGAAGTCGTCGAACGGCCGGACGTCGACATCGTCGACATCTGCTCGCCGCCTGGCACCCATGCCGAGATCGTGGCGGCGGCTGCCGCCAACGGGAAGGCCGTACTGTGCGAGAAGCCGCTCTCGGTCTCGCTCCCCGATGCGATCGCCGCCCGCGACGTAGTCGACGAGGCGGGCGTTCTGAACGCGATCTGCTTCAACTACCGGTTCCTGCCGGCTGTGGCCCTCATGCGCGAGCTCGTGCGCGGCGGGGAGATCGGTGACGTCCTGCTCTGGCGTGGCAGCTGGCTCTCCGACGAGTTCCTCGACCCCGCCATCGCCTTCGACTGGCGCTTCGACCCGCAGATGGGTGGGTCGACGATCTCGGATCTCGGCAGCCACCTGATCGACTTGGCCGAATGGACGGTCGGTCCCGTCGCCGAGGTGTGCGCGCAGTCGTCCACCTTCACCGCCGAGCGCGCCGACCCGGGCGGCG
>JBEKMC010000094.1:0-21060 GCA_050008715.1 Acidimicrobiales bacterium
GCTCGAGTCGCTTCGGGCAGTTCGGCAACGCGCCACGAAGGCAGTTCCGTATCGGCGACTGGGTTGGGTAGCCGGTTGCCGCTCCACTTGCGTGCCAACCGACACGACCGATGAAGGAGCGCTCGTACGAGCCGGATGGTCGTCTGGCCCGAGCCGTGTGCCTTCAGCTCCCGATAGAACTGCTCGACCTCGTAGGGACTGAGCGACGCAATCCGGCGTGTCCCGATCGAATCACGAAGGTGGCGATCCCAGACGCCCTGGTAGCCCCGCACCGTGTTCGGGCTCAGGTCCTGCCAGCCGTTGCGCTTCCAGCCCTCGATGGCGTCGTTGACCGTCGTGAGCGGTCCCCACTCGACTGGTCCTGGCTCGGCTATCGCAGCGCTCCATTGATTGTCGGCGAGCAGCCGCGTCAACTCGCGTCCGGCGGCACGTTTCGTGCCACGGAAGGTGACGCTCTTGTGGCGCACCCGGCCCGTTGAGTCGCGGCCCAGGAAGATCCGCAGCTCCCACACCCCGTCGCGCTTCTCCCGCATGCTTCCTGGCACGTCCGCCCCTATCACCTGTTGGGATGAATGTTGGGATGAATCTAGCTCTGGAGAGCACTTCGGGAGAGCGATACCGCCGTGACCAGGGATTCTCTTGAGCCGGTGGTGGGACTCGAACCCACGACCTGACGATTACAAGTCGCCTGCGCTTCCAACTGCGCCACACCGGCCGGCATGGCAGTCACGCCCGGGTGCTGAACCGGTGGCACGCGCCGTCTCGCCGTCAGGCGAAGGCTAGCGGCGATGGATACACTGGACCGGATCACGTGACGGCTAGGCTGTTGCGCGCCCGCAGGTCAACCGTACGAGCGGTCTGGGCCACCCCATCCGGCCTGCGAAGAGTCGATCAAAAAGACAAGGAGATCAGCTTCCCCATGAGGATCCTCGTGCTCGGAGGCGACGGCTATCTCGGCTGGCCGACCGCCCTGCATCTATCTGCCGCTGGCCACGACGTCGGCATTCTCGACAACTTCGCCCGCCGGAATTACGACTACGAGATGGGGGCGAACAGCCTCGTCCCGATCCGTCAGATGCAGCGCCGCGTGTCGACCTGGAAAGAGGTCTCCGGTCACACCATCCAGCCGTTCATCGGCGACCTGACCGACAGCGACTTCCTCGAGGCGAGCATCCGTGACTTCGGCCCGGACGCGGTGGTTCACTTCGCCGAGCAGCGGTCCGCCCCGTACTCGATGATCGACCGCAAGCACGCCGTCTACACCCAGGTCAACAACGTCGTCGGCACGCTCAACCTGCTCTACGCCATCAAGGACATCGATCCCTCGATCCACCTCGTGAAGCTCGGGACGATGGGCGAGTACGGCGCGCCGAACATCGACATCGAAGAGGGTTTCATCGAGATCACCCACAAGGGGCGGACCGACATCCTTCCCTACCCGAAGCAGCCGAACTCCTTCTACCACCTGTCCAAGGTGCACGACAGCCACAACATTCAGTTCGCCTGCCGTATCTGGGGCCTTCGTTCCACGGACCTCAACCAGGGCATCGTGTACGGCCAGGAGACGGCAGAGACGGCGCTCCACGCCGACCTCCGCACGCGGTTCGACTACGACGGTGTCTTCGGCACGGTGCTGAACCGCTTCGCCGTGCAGGCAGCAGTCGGCTACCCGCTCACCGTCTACGGCAAGGGTGGCCAGACGAGGGCCATGCTCGACATCCGCGACACGCTGGCGTGTGTCGAGTTGGCCTGCATCAATCCCGCCGAAGCCGGTGAGTTCCGGGTCTTCAACCAGTTCACTGAGTCGTTCTCGGTGAGGGACCTCGCCGACTGGGTCGCACGCGTGGCGCCGTTCGAAGTCGAGATCGACTCCATCCCGAACCCCCGCGTCGAGAGCGAGGACCACTACTACAACGCCGTGACCACGAAGCTCCCATCGCTCGGCCTGAAGCCGCACCTCCTCAGCGACGAGACCGTCCTGCACCTGGTCGAGACCGCCAAGGAGAACAAGGAGCGGGTCAACTTCGAGGCGATCCGGCCGACCGTCAACTGGCGCTCGACCCACAGCGACGTCAGCATCGCCGGCGGGGCCGTCGGCAGCTGAGCCGTTAACGGTCCCGCGCAGGCCGGCGCCGGCGGCGGACGGCCGCCCGGGCCGTCAGGGACTAGCTTCGCCTGGTCATGTTCGGGGCTCTCCGCCGTCGTCGCGGGCTACAAGTGGCGCGCCGGTCCAAGCGTCGCCTCGTCGCCTGGGCGGCCGTCGTCGTTGTCGTCGCGATCATCATCGGTGAGATCGCCGCCGATGTCGTGAACGCGTCCGGCCCGGCCTCGGTGATGACGGATCGCACCTATGCGACCGCCGTCGTGCCCATCGTCGACGAGTCGACCGGCCTGCTCGCCTGGCTGAACGACGTGCGCACGCAGGCCGCCACGCTCGGGCGCGTCGGCATCGAGTCGGCCCTCGGTCGTCTCGTGTCCGGGTCGGTCGATGTCCAGCAGCAGCTCGCCCAGCTCGGCATCGCAGCTCCAAATGCGAGATCGGGCTCGTATCTCGCCGCGACGTTCGCCGCCAGAACGCAAGCCGCACGCGAGATCACCGGTGGCATCGCCCAGGCCATCGGGCCAACCGCCGGCGCCGGCCAGGCAACGGCATCGCTGCTGGCTGCCGCTGCAGAGATGCAGCGTTCGGATTCCGACTACACGAACTTCATCGACTCGCTACCTGGCTACGTGACGCGGTATGTCGTCCTCCCGCCGTCGCAGTGGTACCAGTCCTCGACCTGGTCGCCTGCAGCTGTGACCACCTTCGCGACACTTCTCCAATCGATTCACGCCTTGCGGCTGCACCAGTCGCTGCTCATCGTCGCCGTGACCGTGTCACCGCCGAGCCTCCGAATCACCGGGCTGCCGACGACTACTACGACTACTACGACCACGACGACCACCACGACGACGACGTCGACAACAACGACAACCTCGACAACCACGACGACGACTACCCTGCCCGGTGCGACGACGAGCAGCACGCTCCCGACCACGACGACGAGCAGCACGACGACGACGAGCACGACGACCACGACAACGACGATGCAGATCCCGCCGCCGGGCTCGGTGTCCTACTACCCGCCGACGAGCCAGCTTGCCGTGGAAGCCGTGATCGCCAATGCCGGTGACGTGTCCGCCGCTCACGTACGCGTGTTGGCGACGCTCACGCCCGTCCCGCCCGGTTCGGCAACGACGTCCACGTCCGGTCGCCGCCGGGGCAAGGGCACGACCACGACCACGACGGTCGCAAGCCCGGTGTTCCACGCGTCGTCAGCCTCGAGCGACATAGCCTTCCTCGGAGCAGGTCGCTCCGTCGTCCTTACCCTCCCGCCGCTGGCGTGCCAGGACGGTGGCCGCTACGTGCTCAAGATCAGCGTCGGGAGCGATGACGAGTCCTTCACGCTCCAAGTGGCGGGGGGCTGAGGTCGTCGCCACCATCTGCATCAGGCGACGACGACCGGAAGTCGGCTTCGGCCCTGGCGGCGACCTCGATGAGCGGGAGACCGGTGATGCGGGCCACGCGGGCGGCATCGGAGTATTCCGCCTTGACGCGTCCCGGGCTCACTTTCACGCGTACGGGTAGACCCTCGACTTCGGCGACGCCGGGCTGACGCTCGGTCGCCCAACGCTGCACGCCGGAGGCACGCACGCCGAGGGTTCCCGTCTCGGTGGTCATCACCTCGGAGAGCTGGCCGGCGAGTGCCGGATCGCATAGCACGCTGAGAACGTGCCCCGGGCGCCCTCGCTTCATGACGACCGGGTGGATCCATGCATCGAGGGCCCCGGCTTCGAGGAGGTTGGCGACTGCGTGGGCGAGGGTTTCGCCGGTGGCGTCGTCGAGATTCGACTCGAGGACGACGAGAGGCTGACCCGCCGGACCGGTGGCGGCGCCTTCGGTAGCCGCCGCCGTGCCGATGACCACCTGGGTGCAGTTCGGCGTGCCCTCCAGCTCTCGGACCCCAGCTCCGAAACCCGACGCCTCGATGGTCATCGCCGGCATCGGCCCGAAGGCGCTTCCCCAGGCGCGCAGCATCGCCGCTCCGGTCGGCGTGGTGAGCTCGACGTTGACGTCACGGCCGACCGTTGGGATGCCGGCGAGGAGCTCGACGACGGCCGGAGCGGGATTCGGGAGGATGCCGTGGGCCGTCCTCACGACACCTGTCCCGTTCACGACTGCGCTGGCCGAGACGAGATCGATGTCGAGCAGCTCGAGGGCGATCGCAGAGCCGACGACGTCCACGATGGCGTCGTGACCGCCCACTTCGTGGAAATGCACCTGCGCGGGTGGGCGCCGGTGCAATCGTCCCTCCACCTCGGCGAGGACGGTGAACGCGCCGACGGCGCGAGCACGCACACGCTCCGGCAACCGGGCCTCCTCCACGATCCCGATGACGTGCATGAAGGTTCGCACGACGCCGTCGTCGTTGGCGCCCACGACCGCCTGCGTGGCTGCGAGCCCGTTGCGCAGCACAGGCTCGAATTCGAGCGACCAGCCGCCGATCGGGATTCGGGCGAGCAGTTTGACGAGCTCGTCGGTGTCGGCACCGGCGTCCACGAGACTGCCGAGCGTCATGTCCCCCGAGATGCCAGAGAAGCAGTTGAACCAGGCGATCCGGAGGCTCATCGCAGGATCCGGGCCACAGCACACGCCGCTCCAAAGCCATTGTCGATTCCGACGACGCTCACCCCCGCCGCGCAGGAGGCGTGCATCGCCAAGAGCGCCGTCACACCTTCGAGGGCGGCTCCGTAGCCCGCCGACGTCGGTACGGCGATCACCGGTGCGGGTGTCAGGCCTCCGACGAGGCTCGCCAGTGCACCTTCCATGCCCGCGATCACGACTACGGCGTCGGCGTCCACGAGATCGTCGAAGGACGCCAGGACCCGGTGGACGCCGGCGACCCCGCAGTCGCTCAGCACGTCCGGGCTGAAGCCATAGGCGCGCAGCGTCGCCACGCACTCGTCGCTCGCCGGCTGGTCTGCCGTGCCGGCCGAGCACACGAGGACTCGTCCCGGCCGCCCCTCGTCCGGGCGCCAGTAGAGAGTGCGGAGGCGATGGTCTTCACCGGTCAGGCCCGACGGCATGCACGTGCCTCCGGGGCACCGCTCGAGGGCGGCAGCCGACTGAACGGCAGTTGCACGGGTGAGCAGCACCGGTCCGCTCCCGCCGTCGAGCAGTTCGGCGACGATCCCGGCGCATTGCGAGGCTGTCTTGCCCGGGCCGTAGATGGCCTCCACCATGCCTTGGCGAAGCGGCCGGTGGTGGTCGACCTTGGCATAACCGAGCTCGGTGAACGGAAGCCGGCGCAACCTTGCCACCGCCTCGTCCGGTGAGCAGTCACCTGACTGGATCTCGTCTACAAGTTGGCGCACGTCGAGCTCGTCCATTGTGCTCACTATCCTGCCCGCATGGACGGGGACTTGCGACCTTCGAGCACGCGCTGGCCGACGATCGGCTTCCTCGGCCCCCCTGGCACCTTCACCGAGGAGGCGCTTCTCGCGGACGAGGCGCTGGCCGGCGCCGAGCTCGTGCCCTTCCCGACCATCGGCGAAGTGCTGAGCGCCGTCGATGCCGGCGAAGTCGCCGCCGGATACGTCCCGATCGAGAACTCCATCGAAGGCACTGTGCCGGTCACCCTCGACCATCTCGTGTTCGAGTCCGAGCTGTTGATCCAAGGCGAGTCCGTGCTCGACATCCACCTCCACCTGTTGGCGTCGCCGGGCACGCGCGTGGAGGACGTCCGCCGGGTCATCTCGTTTCCCCATGCGAGCGCCCAATGCCGGCGTTACGTGCGCGACGTCCTCGGTGGCGCCGAAGTCGTAGCGTCCAACTCGACGGCGGAGGCCGCCCGCCTCGTCGGGATGGAGCCATCGGTCGGCACCGCAGCCATCGCCCCGATGCTGGCGGGGAAGCTCTACGGCCTCGAAGCCATTGCCGAGCGCATCGAGGACTTTGGCGAGAACCAGACTCGTTTCCTCCTCGTGGCACCCCGGGAAGTGCCGTCCCCGACCGGGCACGACCGCACCAGCATCGTCTGCTTCCAACACGCCGACCGCCCCGGCAGCTTGCACGAGATCCTCTCCCACTTCTCGGCGAGGAGCCTCAACCTCACGAAGATCGAGTCGCGGCCGACGAAACAAGGCCTCGGCGACTACTGCTTCGTCATCGACGTCGAGGGCCATGTGGCCGACGAGGTCGTCGGCGACTGCATGAAGGAGTTGCACATGGTGCTTGCGGGTCTCAAGTTCCTCGGCTCCTACCCGGCAGCCGGAGACCATGGTCCTCGCTTGCGGGAGGAGTCCTCCCTCCGGCGGCAGGAGGCAGAGTCATGGTTGTCCTCGGTCCGGGGGCAGCTCCGCTCCCGCTGAGCGAGGGCCGTTTGGATAACATGGGACGACTCGGTGCGATTCCGAGGAGCGGCGGTGACAGCCCGCCGGACCCGCCGGTGGTGGGTCGACCCGGTGGAACCCCGGGGCCACGCGGTGAGACCCCGCCGTAGGGCCGGCACGTTGCCGCCTTTCAGGCCCGCCGAAGGGAACGGGTCGACGCGAAGGAGGTCACCATGTTCACGGGAAGAATCCGCCAGGTCGGAGTCGTCGCCGGGATCGACGAGTTCGGAATCCACATCCACGCGCCGAAGATCGCCGGTGTCACCGAGTCCGGAGGCTCCGTCGCCGTCGCCGGCGTCTGTTTGACGGTTGCGTCGGTGGAGGCGGAGGGTTTCTCGGCGGCATTGTCGACCGAGACCCGCCGGCGCTCGACGCTCGGGGATCTCGTCGTCGGTTCGACCGTCAATCTCGAACCGGCGCTGGAGACCGGTTCCGCACTCGACGGTCATCTCGTGCAGGGCCACATCGACGGGACGGGCAAGGTCTCTCGCGTCGACGAGGAGGGTGTCGGCCGGCGCCTCTGGATCCGGACGTCCGACCATGTGATGGCACAGCTGGTGCAGAAAGGTTCCATTGCCGTCGACGGGGTGAGCCTGACGGTGGCCGACACCGGCCGTGACCGTTTCTCCGTCGCCCTCATACCGACGACGCTGGCCGAGACGACGCTTGCCGACCTCGACGTCGGCCGTCGCGTCAACATCGAGACGGACCTCGTCGCCAAGCTCGCACGTCAAAACGGTCCCGCAACCGGTGCGGCCGTGGCGGCCGTCGTCGGATGGCTCCCGTGGGCGGGGCCGCTGAGCGGCCGGCTCGGGGTGGAGAAGGCTCTCGCCCAGATCGCATCCGGCGGCGGCGTGGTCATCTGGGATCCGTCACGCGAGCACGAGGGCGACGTCGTCTTCGCCGGTGCGCGGTTACGGCCGGAGGCGATGACGTTCCTTCTCACGCAGGCGTGCGGGCATACGACGGTGCCTTGCGATCTGGACCGGCTCGACCGGCTCGAGATCCCGCCACTGCCTGGCGCCGGCGACCGCCACGGTACCGCCCCGCACCTGCCGGTGGACCTGTCGGCCGGCACCGGGACGGGCGTCTCAGCCGTCGAACGTGCCGCCACCATCCGGCGCCTGGCCCACCCGGATGCCGTTCCGGCAGACTTCCTGCGCCCGGGGCATGTGTTTCCCCTCGGGGCGCGTCTGGGCGGGCTCGGCGAACGGCGCGGTCACACCGAGGCGTCCATCGCCCTCTGTGAAGCGGCCGGACTCCCTACCGTGGCGGCGATCTGCGAGGTCATGGACAATGACGGCGTGATGGCCGGCAGCGCCGCCCTCGAGCGGTTCGCGTTGCGTTGGGGCCTGCCCGTCGTCGACATCGCCGACCTGGTCGCCTGGCTCTGAGCTGCCGGGGCACCCACCAGGAGGTTCGCAGCCCAGTCGCATAGTTCTCACAGGAATGGCCTGTTCAATGATGCGTGGAGACCCCCGACCGATCGAAAGCCACCGTCATGAGCACTTCAGACCAAGACCCCGACATCACAGGAGCGCAGCCGGCATCGCCATGGCAGCCGTTCGGCCCCGTCAGCGGGCTGCCGTCGGATCCCAACTGGCACCCGGGTGCACCCCTCCCACCGGCCGGCGGGTTCCCGAGCGCCGGCACTGAGCCGGCCGTGGGACCCGACGCGGCCGTCGGAGCCGAGCCGGCCGGCACGCCGGACACCGGTGCCTGGGCCACGGGCACCCCGGACCCGGCCGGCACGCCGGACACCCGTGCCTGGACCGCCGGCACCCCGGACCCGGCCGTGTCGCAACCGTTCGCGCCGTGGGCACCATGGGCCCCGCCGGCAGCGCCCGCACCGCCCACACCGCCGCGGCGGAGCCATCGAAGCCTGCTCGTGCTTGCTGCCGTCGCTCTGCTCGGTGTCGCGACCGCAGCAGGCGTCGGCATCGGGCATGCGGTGTGGCCCCCGTCGTCCACGACCGCCCAAGGTGGCACCGGGACTCAGGCCCCGAGCAGCACAGGCGGCACGGGCGGCACGACGCCCGTCGGCGGCTCGGGCGGGAGCTCGCTGGGCGGTGGATCGGGGAACGGCGCCACCGGCACCACCAGCCCCACCAGCCCCGCGGACGTTTCCTCGATTGCCGCCAAAGTCGACCCCGCACTCGTCGACGTGAACTCAACGTTCACCTACCAACAGGCGCAGGGTGCCGGCACGGGCATCGTCGTTACGTCGACGGGTGAGGTGATCACGAACAACCACGTCGTGAACGGTGCCACCAAGATCAGCGTGACGGATCTCGGCAACGGGAAGACGTATTCGGCCACGGTCGTCGGCTATGACTCGGCCCACGACATCGCCGTCCTCCAGCTGCAAGGCGCCTCCGGGCTGAAGACAGCGACGTTCGCCGACTCGTCGAAGCTCGCCGTTGGTGAGTCCGTCGTCGCCATCGGCAATGTCGGCGGTACTGGCGGCACGCCGACGACAGCCGGGGGGTCGATCACGGCCCTCAACCAGTCCATCACCGCCAGTGACGACCTCGACGGAACGAGCGAGCGGCTCTCCGGGCTCATCCAGGTGAACGCGGACATCCAAGCGGGCGATTCAGGTGGGTCGCTCGTGAACAACTCCGGAGCCGTCGTCGGCATGGACACAGCCGGATCGAGCAGCTACTCGTTCCGGGCCTCGGCTTCGACCGGCTATGCCATTCCGATAAACCAGGTTCTCGCGACCGCCGCAGCCATTGAGGCGGGACATGGCTCGTCGGTGATACACGTGGGCGCCACCGCCTTCGTCGGCGTGCTGATCTCTACGGCCGGCCAAGGCGGCTTCGGTTCAGGTGGTTTCGGTTCGAGTACTTCGGGCGCCGACCTCAGTGGCGTGGTCAGCGGCGGGCCGGCTGCAAAGGCCGGCCTGGTGCCGGGCGACGTCATCACCTCGTTCGACGGGCGGACCGTCACCTCGGGATCGACGATCAGCTCCGTGTTGGTCGGCCTTCACCCTGGGGTCCGAGTCGAGTTGGGATGGGTCGACGTCTCCGGGCAGTCGCACAGGGGCACCGTCCAGCTCGCCAGTGGACCCCCCGCCTGATCGAGGCCGCGGCGAGGGGCCAGACGGACTGTTGAGATCGGTGTGACAATCTGGACATGGCCTGGAAACACGGGAAATGACGTGGAGAGCATCTGGAACCATCGCTTTCTCGCCTGGTGGCTCGACCGGGTTCCCTGGAAGGCCACAGATGAGGAGCGGACGATGCCGCTCCCGGGAGACGACCTCGTACCATCGCCGCTGGTGCAGACCACCCATGCCGTAACGATTCACGCAGCTCCGGAACAGGTCTGGCCGTGGCTGATGCAGATCGGCCAGGGCCGGGCCGGCTTCTACTCGGACTCGCGCTTCTGGGACCGGTGCGTGGATTGGTACTACCGACTCCTCTCTCGTGAGCAGCCCGGAGAGGCGCCGGTCGGCTATCACGTAGAGGTGGCAGACCGGGTCGTTCCGGCCTGGCAGAACACGCAGGTGGGCGACATCGTCGCGGACGGACCACCGGGGACCGCCTACTACGTTGTCCGCCAGCTCGAGACCAACGAAGCGTTCGTTCTGTTCACGGATACCCACCTGCCGCATCTCGTGCCGGCACGTCTCCGGGACATGCCTCGGCTTGGCATCTTCGGCGAGATCAGTGACGCCTACCTCCTGACAGCACCCGAACGAGGGCAGACACGAATTGTTCGCCGGATGCGACTGACGTGCGGGCCATGGCCCTTCTGGGCGTTCGCCGTCCCGATCGTCCTGTCGTGGGGCGAGGCCATTACAGCCCGGAACTTCCTGCGAGGGGTCAAGAGGCGGGCCGAACAGCCAGAGGAACCCATGCAGGGCAGCGTGGCCGGCCGCCTATAGCGCGTGCAGCGGCCGCACGCCTATAGCGCGTGCGGCGGCCACAACGGTCCACCAGGTCGCCGGGAGCTCGAAGCGGCGTCGGGCCTGGCGGCCGAGTTGGCGGTCGTTCAAATGGCGAGGGTTCATGTCAGGCCGGCCCGGCACGTCGGTGCGCGATTCGGGCGCCAACAAGCGGTCTCTGACGCACCCAGCGGTCGAGAACGATCGTTTCTTGACGTCGCTGACCAGGACTTTCTCCTCGAGAGTTGCATGGAGCGCACGTGGGTCACGCAATTCATTGCTTGTTCACCTTAAACACGTTGTAACGAGTTCTGCACCGGTGTTAGTTCTTACGTGCACGAGTAGTGAAGGCGTGCATTCCTTGACGGTCAACCGAAGGAGTTCAAATTGCGATCCCTTAGAGTGAAGTTCGGATTGGCCGCGGTGACTGCGGTGGCCGCAGTGGTGCCACTTGCCCTGACCGCCCAGCCGGCACGCGCGGACTACTCCCCTAACACGAGCGACGTGGTTGGCGTAGGGTCCGACACCCTCCAGTACATGCTCGACTTCATGGCCGACGGAGACGCCTACGGCGACCCTGGTTACAACCAGCTCGGGAACAAGCACAAGCTGGTCAACATCGACGCGACGGCCGACGCCAACGCTCGCCTGGCCTATGGCGTCGACGGCGGCCAATCCGCCCAGACGACCTGTTCGCCCGGCACCGGGAGCACGGCCGGAACCGGCAACGCCACCGGGACCAACACCGGTATTCCCTGCGTGCTCAACCCGACGGTGGTGCTGCGAGCGGGCCTTCAGCCCGTGCAGCGGCCCAACGGCTCGGGTGCCGGGTTCAAGGCGCTCGTCCAGGACATGGTCGCCGGCCACAACACCCCGGCCTCCGAAGTGATCAACTTCGCCCGGGCCTCGGCAACGCAGACGACGACGGCGACGTTCCCGGCCGGGGTCAACCTCGACCAGCTCAGCATCGCCACCGACACCCTGCCGATGCTGACCTCGAGCGGAGCCAACCCGACCCACGCCGTCCCGCTGTCGCCGTCGCAGCTGAGCATCATCTACGCTGCCAACACAGGGAGCTGCATCACCTGGAGCGACCCGCGGATCAGCGGGGTCTGGCTCGAGACTGCGGTCACGAACGGCACGACGACCGTCACCTTCCCCTCCACCGACCCCCAGCCCACAGCGGCCAACGACGGATGGGTGGTTCAGGGCACGGGCATCCCGACCGGTGACACCGTCGCGAGCGTTGGGACCAACTCGATCACCCTGAGCGTTGCGGCGACCGGCTCCGGTTCGGGGAACGTCGGCCTCGTCAACCCCGCGGCGAGCACCAACGCCATCATCCCGCTCATACCGCAGGTCGGCTCTGGCACCCGCAGCTTCTTCCTCGGCCAGCTCGTCCCGACGCTCTCCGCCCCGGGAACTTGCGCGCAGGTCTCGGAGGAGAACGACCCGACCGCCATCTACGACGTCGCAAGTGGGCTGTCGCTGGACCCGAAGGATGCCATCGAGCCCATGTCCCAGGGACGCCTCGACGTGTACCAGGGCGTCAACAACACCGGGACGAGCGGGGGTATCGGGGGCTATTTCCTCGACCCTAGCTGCGCCTACCTCAGTGGGGCCGCTGCATGTGGCACCGGCAGTGTCAGTGGTGGCACGTGGGCCACGAACGCGGTGACGCCGGCCGTCGCGTCCGTCAAGACGGGTACTCCGGTGGGCCTCGGCGCCTACACCGGTACCGGTCAGGGCGGAGGGCTATTCAACCCGACCCGAACGCTGTACATGTACTTCCGCAACAGCGACATCACCTCGACCACCGGCTGGCAGCCCGGCAGCACGGAGAACTGGCTCAACACCCTGTTCTACGACCCCTGCGAGGTCGGCCAGACCTGCACCGGTCCCGGTGGGATCTACGGGCCTGCCGGAGCCCCGTACATCCAGCAGGGCGCAGGCCAAACGCTCCTCGAGGACGCGGGAGTCAACCCGCTCGCCACGGAGGTCTGCACGGACCTCACCACCAGCACCTCCTGCTAGCGCGAAGGGCAGAAAGCCTGTCCGTACCCCTTCTCCCCAGATCGGGGAGAAGGGGCGGCCAGGTGGGACAGATGGACAAACCCACCCCCGAACATCGATCAGCCCAGTCAGCCAACCGAAGGGACACGATCTAAATGAAGCTGTTTAAGCCAACTATCAAGGCCGCGATGGCCGGGTTGCTCACCGCAGCCATCGCCGGCGGAGGAGTGCTCGCTTTCGCGAGCCCGGCCTTCGCCGGGGGGTCAGCTCCCGCCTGGGAACCCGACGCCAACGCCGCAGCCCCCTATGGCAACCTCACGTTCTACGACGCCAACGGTAACCAGGTCACCAGCGGGACCAACTTGACCAGCCCGTTCAGCTATGCCGTGGCGAGCACCGCTGGCGACACGGGGGCCACCAAGTCGACCCTCAGCTTCGCCAACCCGCAGCACGGTGTCCTGCCGGCCCTCTGGACCGTCACGAACGAGGCTGGGCCGACGACCTTCAGCCCCGCCACCAGCCTGCCTGCCGGCACGCCGGCCGACATCGCCGCCGACGCCCCGACGTACCCGGTCAACGGCTCATCGGCCGCGGACATCAGCACGTGGCTGGCTTCGAACACCCCCGACACGACGACCGGCTACGCCAACACCATCCAGGCCCGCCTGACCGACTCCGGTCCGGGCGGCCACGGCAACGCGCCCGGCACCTACTGGGAGACCGACATCGGCTACAACACCACATCGGCGGCGATCACCGTCGACGGCCGGCCAACGGTTGGGCGGTCCTCTTCCCCTTCGTCACGGCCACGACCACGGGCCTCACGACGTCGGCGACCGGGGGTCACCTGCTCACGGGCAACCCCATCACGCTGACGGCCACGGTGTCGAGCGAGGCCTCCGGAACCGTGCAGTTCTTCGACAACGGCACCTTCCTGGCCGATTCGACGACTCCGGGCCTCGGAAGCTACACGTACAACTACACGCCGGCGGCCGGCTCACACGTGTACACGGCGACCTTCGTGCCCTCGAACACCGACGAGACGGGCGCGGGCACGACCAGCGCCGCCATCGTCGGGGGCTCGACCTCGTCCGGGGTGACGGTTCAGGACACTCCGCCGCAAACCGGTACGACGACGACGTTGTCGGCCAGCCCGACCAGCATCAACGCCGGCCAGTCCGTGACGCTCACAGCCACGGCTTCTGCAGCGGACAGCACCAACCCTGCCGGTACTGTCGAGTTCGTCGACGGTTCGACGCCGATCACGGGCTGCACCGCCGTCGCCGTCAACCCGCCGGCGTCGGCCGTCTGCATGACGAGCACGTTGCCGGCCGGCAGCGACAGCATCACGGCCGTCTTCACCCCGACCAGCAACTCGTACGCGATGTCGACGTCGCCCGCAGTCGTGGTCCAGGTGGCGGCCGCAGCGGCTTGTAGCCTCGCCGGCTCGTCCTGCTCGGACACCCAGAACATCCAGGTGACGATCAACCCGGGTACGATCACGATCACCACGCCGTACACGAGCACCAACCCGTTCGTGCTGCCGGCGATGACTCTGAGCAGCGACGGCACGTACCTCCAGTCGTCGGCCGAGTTCCCGGCTGCCACGAACCCGTTCACCCAGCAGATCGTGGTGACCAGCTCCCTGGCCCCGGCCTACGCCTGGACGCTGTCCGTGTCGGCTACGCCGCTCACCAGCGGCTCTAACACGATCCCGGCTTCGGGTCTTGGACTGACCGGCGGCACACTGCTGAACGCCACCGGGCCCGGCGCCTACGCCGGCAGCGTGACCTTCACGAACATCCCGGCGCACAACCCGAGCCCGGTCGACATCGACACCAACAGTGGTCTGACGTCGGTTCCACAGAGTTGGGCCGTCAGCAGTGCGGCCGACGGCACCGCTGTCATGGACGGGACGCTGACGCTGTACGCAGCGACCAACACCCCGGCCGGCACTTACAACGGCACCATCACCTTCACCGTCTCTTAGACGGCAGAAGGAGGACCGCAGGGCCTTTACCGAGGGCTCGATACGGTCATCGAAATACAGGAGCGGGACGGCCTCGGCCGTCCCGCTCCTGCCGTACTACAACGGTTGCGCCCGCCAATTCACCATTCAGTTTGACCAGATAGACTGCAGCGACATATCCCGTCCTCAGTAGCGAAATGAAGCGAACGGCTCCTCAACCTCGTGGATGGTATTCGGACACACAAAATGCAACCTTCCAACACAACAATCCGGTGGTCGACTCGGCTCTATCTGTCGTTCGCTGCCATCGTGACTTGCGCCACCGTTCTCCTGCTGTCCCTCGCCCCGGCGTCCGGGCAGACGACGGTCTCGTCGCTGGTCGCCTCTGGCAAAGCCGCGCCTGCCAAGAAGAACGTCGTCACCTTCGGCACCCAGACTGCCTCCGCCACCAAGCCCGACAAGCGGGGGATCTACTTGTTCGGGTCCACGCCCGGAGGGCGGATCGAGAACCACGTGGCGATCCTCAACTACTCCGACCAGACAGCCACCTTCCTGATACGAGGGACGGACGCCGTCAACACTCCCCAAGGCGGCTTCGCGGCACTGCCCATCAACGAGCGCTCCCACGACCTCGGCGCCTGGGTCGCCCTGCCCTCTTCGGACCTGACGGTGACGCTCCCGCCCCGCACCGACCTCATCGTCCCATTCCTCATCGAGGTACCGGCCAACGCGACGCCCGGCGACCACATCGGTGTGATCACCGCCACCCTTGTGTCGACGGTGGTATCGAAGAGCGGGCAGCGGCTGAAGCTGCTGCAGACCGTCGGCACCCGAATCTTCCTTCGTATCAGCGGCCCGTTGCATCCCTCCCTCGCCGTCACCGGGCTCGCAGTTCACTATCAGGGGACGCTCGACCCGATCGGCACAGGCAGGGCGAAGGTCACCTATACCGTTTCCAACACCGGCAACGTCGCCCTCGGCGGACTCCAGACGGTCGACGTATCGGGACTGCTCGGAGCGCGGTCCACCGCCAGTGTCCCGAAGCTCCAGCTGTTGCTGCCGGGCTTCTCGGTCGAGGAGACGGTCGAGGTGACGGGCATCTTCCCGGAGATTCGCGAGACGGCCCACGTGTCCATCCGGCCCCTCTACATAGCCGGTTCGGCCGCGCCGCCGTCGGGCCCGTTCCAGGCCTCGCTGTCGTTCTGGGCCATACCGTGGGTATTGATCGCAATCATCGTGGTGGTGATCCTGCTCGGGATCGGTTGGTTCCGCCGGCGTCGCCGCCGGGCGCGTGACGCCACAGCAGGTTCGAAGAAGCCGGGGGGTGGTGACGGCGTCGGTAAGGAGGAATCCCCACCCGGCGACGTTCCCGTCTCGGACGGGTCTTCCGAGGGTCAGGCGGTCGGACACGAGTCCCCTGCCAAGGACCCGGCGCCGGTGGCGTCGGGCGAGCGAGAAAGCGGTTAGACCTCAAATGAACATCCGATCTTGGCTGACAAGGATTGTGCTCATTTCGGCGGTTACCGTCGGCGTATCCGCCGTGTCTTCGCCCGCCTTCGCGGGAGGCTTCGCCGTCCCCTTCACCGATCCAAATCAGGTCGGCTCCTTGACGCTTTGCAACCCCCACGAACAGCCCATCACGTCAGGTAGCCTGCTAACCGTCCCTTTCGTATGGAGAGCGGTGTCAACTACTCGCGTTCCCCCGGGTTACACGCGCGCTGAGCTCTACTTGTTCCAGCCGATCCAGTACGTGGATCCAGGGGACTGGACCGGCTATCAGCTGACCGACGGCGCAGTGTTTTCCAACCCGGCCCACCCCATGGCGCAAGCCACGTACGCCGACGCTCCCCTGATCTGGCCGGACAACTCCATGTCGCCGCACTGGGATGGCTTGTACGAGTTGCGGATGGTCTTTTCCAGCCCCAATAAGCAGCCCTGGTCGTTCAGCTATCCGACAGCCGTCATCAAAGTGACCGGCAACAGCTGGACCCTCGTCGAGGGGGGTGGATCCTCATGCACCGACGGGACGGCCGAATCCGTGGAGTCAGTCCTCCTTCCCAAATCGGAGACCGCCAAGCCCAAGCCACCGGCAAAGGGGATCCCATACGCCGACCGGAACAAGAAGCCGAAGAAGGGATCTGGGTCCCCGAGTACTACTCAGGCCCCCGGTGGGAGCTCGACGACGACCACCGTGGCCCCCGGAGGCCCTTCTCGGTCGGCCAGTGGTGACCCGACAGGCCCGCCGAGTACTGGCGGTGGCTCCGTGGGTGCGATCGCCGCCGGAGCGATCGGGGCCCTTGTCCTCGCTGGCGGAGGCACGCTCCTCGTCCGGCGGCGGCGACGAGTGGCCTGAGGCCGTGGTGGCGGCGTGCCGCTAGTCGGACTCGGGGGTTACGAGCTTCGCTCCACACGCGTGACCGTCTCGGACAAGAGCCGTCGGCCTGCCTGCTGAGACCAGCGATCGGTATGGAGCTTGAACGGATCTCGATACCAGCCCTCGGCGTCCAGGGTGCTGATCCCGACCCTCCTATAGCAGGTTGGGCAGGAACCGCATGAGGGCGTCGCTCGTCCCCCAGAGCACGGCGAGAAAGACGGGCGCCCCGACGATCCACGTCTCGAATCGACCCCATCTCACCCATGTCCAACCACAGGCGATCGTGACGATGACGAGACCCTGCAGCCAGAAGATGAGTGCGACTATGGCGCTCGGGTCGTTGTGCATCGGCAGCGAAGCCGGGCTCACCGTTGCCGGCACCCCCGGGGGCACCGGCTGGGCCTTTCCGGCGAGCACGGCGTCGACATACACCGTGTGGGTTGGAGCCCACCCGCTCCTCCATCCCCCGCTCGCTGAAGTCACGAGCGTGAGACGGGAGCCGCCTGCCCCGAGAGTCGGCGGGAGCGGGCTTCCCGGACGGCGGACGTCCTCAATGCGGTAGCGGAAGACCCCCTGCCCCGTTGTCACCGTGACCACGTCGCCAACGGTCATCTGGGTGATGCGGGCGAAGGGAGCGCCGAACGTGACGCTGCGGCCGAATATTACCGACGTACCGGCCTGCCCGGGCAGCGGCGTGTCGGTCAGGTGGCCCGGGCCGGACATGAGCAGTCGGGACGTCGTGCCCTCGACCACGATGAGGTTGTGCATCCCGGCCGACGGGGCGTCGATGATTGCCACCGGCGATCCGGCTTGTACCGGCTCCGCCAAGGGTGCTGTCTCCGATGCCAGTTCCAATCGGAACTCGTCGTACAGTCGAGGCTGGATGACGTGCTGCTCCACGCCGCTCAGGAGGAGCCCGTAGAGGAGGAACCACACCGCCAGCACGGCGAGGGCGGCCGGCACCGCAAGTCGAGCGGCGCGGACAATCGCCCGCGGACCCCGCCGCCTCGAGACTCTCGACGTCGTAGCAGTGCTCGACGTATCGGCGGCCGGGGATCGGGGAGCATCGGGCAGATCGACGACAAGGTCGAGAGCGTCAGCGTCGAGCACCGTCACGGCTCGGCCCGCCTCCGACGCAGGGCGACGACGGCACTCCACAACCCGCTGAGAATGGCGACCAGCAGAGCCAGCGGCAGCGCAAGGCCGCCGACCCCGGCCTCCAGGCCGAGAGTCTTGCCGGCGGCCTCCACGGGAGGGGTCGTCGAAGGGACGGTCGTCGAAGTGGGCGGCTTCTTCCCCTTACTCTTGCCTCCCGCGACCGTGGTTGTCGTAGTGTTCCCGTGCGCCACGGTAGTGGTGGTGACCACGGTCGTCGTGGTCGTGGTCGTGGTCGTGGTCGTGGTCGGCGGCGGAGGCCCGGGAACCAGCGGCGGGACCTGCCCGTTCTGAGCCGCCACGTCGGCGGCCGCCGCCTTCGTATAGTCCACCTCGTCTGAGAGACCGGCCGACGTCATGGGCACATAGCCGGCCGGTAGCTGACCGACGGCGAATCCCTGGACCTGCCCGGTGGTGGCGGCAAAAGTCAGGTATTTGCCGTAGTCGCTGGCGTCGGGCTGCGGCACGCCTTTCGTAGGCACGTCGGCGGAGAGCAGCATCGTACCCGGGTAAGCCCCTTCGGCTTTGGCGTTTCCAGGATAGTCGGTGTAGGGAAACACCCAGGACCCCAATGTGGGGTCCGGCTGCATCAACGCGGCGGCGGCCTGCATTGATGCGGCAGTCGGAGAAACGAACGAGCGGTCCGCAGCGAACTGGGGGCCGTTGTTGGTCTCACGCTCCGGACTGGCGTAGGTCTGGAGCGCTGCTGTGTCGAGGTCGAACTCTTTCGCCGCAGGCAGGGACACCAACCCGATGAGGAACCGGTTGCCGAGCGTTTCCGGCCCGAGCGGCGTGTATTCGGGTGTCAGGGGGTTGTTGTTGCAGCTGATCAGGGACGCCGCGATCGCGTATTGCAGGTTGTAGGCAACGTTGGCCAGGTTCACCTGGGGGTTGTCGATCAGCGGTCGATCGGGAACCTTTGCCTTCCCCCTTCCGAGCGCTCCGACGCAGAACGGGTTGCCGCTCTCGGTGTAGTCGGGGCCGTTGGTCGTCGTGTCGAGGAGCGGCCACGACTCGACCGGCAATTTGATGGCCTTGTAGGCCGGGTTGACCACCATGCCCCAGGGGTCGGGCTTTCCGTTGAGCCAGGCACGTGCCTCCGGATCGGCGTTGATGTACGAGGTCAGAGCCCACATGACATCCGACTGGGACAGAAGGCTGAACAACGTCGCGGCCGGACCTGGTTGGATGCCGTTTGGGACGCGAAGGCCGGGGTTGAGGGCGAGGAATTCGGGATCGTCGAAGATGCTCCGTGGATTATGGGCCATCGTCGCGTAAGCAGGGTTGCAGTTCGCCGGACACTGGTCAGGTCCGGAACCGGGTGGCTCGCCCGTGATCTGCCAGTTGGACTGCACGTTTGTCGTCCCGGGATAAGACTCCGTCATCAATTTGGCCAGCAGTCGAGGGTCGAGCCGGAGCTGCGTGTACGCGGCGCCATTCCCGTTGTCGATGACGTACGCGATCGCGAACCCGCTCACCGCGATCGGCGCTTGCACGGTGGGCGTGGTGAAGAACGACTTCTGCCCGACCGGAACCGGGGGTGGCTCACCTTGGATGGCAGCCTCGATGAACCCCTGCTGCAGGGAGCTCTTGGCGACCGGTTCGGGCAACTGGACGACGTTGACGTTGAACAGCTTGGGGTTGAGGCAGAAGGCAGGGTCCCATTGTTCGGCCACCTGGGCCGTCATGTCGGAGCCGAAGAATTCCAGCGGAGCATGTGTGTTATTGGCGCACGCGTTCGCCGGGGTGGTGAAACTGAGCGGTACGGAGATCCGGCGGTTCCAGTTGCTCCCGCTCCACCAGTAGGAGCCGGTGACCGCCTGCGCGGGCGGGTACGGATTACCCCCCGTGTTGAGGCTCCCCGGAGGGAATGTTCCGGGGGACTCGCACTCGTAGCTGGGGGAGCTCACCTCAGGGTTCGCGTTGCAGTTAATCCCCTCGATCGGGATGATGACGAGCGAGCAGGGGACGGTCTGGGAGCACCCCAACGAAGCGTTGGTCTCGGAAGTCATAACCGTGAACTTCGCCGACCCGGTCCCGTTCACCGCTGTCTCGGCATAGGTCGTGTCGCTGGGGATGATCGCCGGGTCCTCGCCGGTGGTGAGCATCTCCGGGGGGGCGCCGTCGCAGCCTGCCGGTCCGACGGCGTAGTCGGTCCCGTCGGCGGCGTCGAACGGCAGCCAGAAGTTAGGCCCAGGGGCTACCTCGCCCTGACAGTTGGAGGGCAACGGTATGGGCACGTTGCAGTACCGCCCCGTGCAGACGCCGTCCGCGGCGTTGTCGGCGTCCAGGCTCCACATCGAGTACGGGGACGGTGTCGAGACGACCCGTTCCCCGGGCGTGGCGGTCCAGCACGTCTTCTGAGTGAGGCGGTTTGCGGCCGATACGTGCGCCGAGTCGATACCGCGACACTCCATCAGGACCACCGGGTACTCCTGGTCGACCGCCGACGCGAACTGCTCGGCTGAGATGATCCCCCCTGTCGGGTGGGCGCCGGACCACGAGACGCTG
This sequence comes from Acidimicrobiales bacterium, assembly GCA_050008715.1. GTDB lineage: Bacteria > Actinomycetota > Acidimicrobiia > Acidimicrobiales > Bog-793 > JAKACA01. Next base: position 20,347 of record JBEKMC010000094.1, read on the forward strand.
ATCACCTGGTTGTTACGCAGATTGGTGGTGTTTGAGACGGTCACAGAGAACGACCGACGGTCGACCACGCCCTTATCGACGAAAGTCCTGCACAGCGTCTCCGTGGCGGTGAACGATCCACCGTTGGTCGAGATGACCGGCGCGGCGCCGCACACCGGTGTGCTCGTCGCAGCGGAAGCCGGCAACACAGTCAGCACGAGCGCGGGCAGCGCTGCCAGGACCATCCGGAGCCGGCCGAGCGCGATGCGACGGCGGGGCATGGTGGTCTTCATTTCGCTGACCCCCTTCCCCTGAGCCGCTTTCGAGCGGAGCGCAGTAGCGCGGGGGCACACAGCCCGACGACGACCAGCGCGGTGACGAGACCGCCGAGGACGCTGTACCCGATGCCACCAGGGTGGTCCGAGTTGAGCACCGTGGCCACCGCTTGCGGAATCACCGGCGACGAGGTCGGCGAGGTGCCGGATCCCGTGGGACCCGAGCCCGAACCCCCCCCGCCTTTCGGGTTGCCGCCTTTGCCCTTGCCCGATCCGTGTCCCCCGGAACCGTTCCCGTTCCCCTTCCCGTTGCCGTTCCCGTTGCCGTTCCCGTTGCCGTTCCCGTTGCCGTTCCCGTGGGCGTTGCCGTTGGCGTTGGCCGGCCTCTAGGTATCTATACCGATTTGCGCGGCGGGCGCGGTTACCGATGACAGCGTTATCGGGCGATGACACGATCTGC
>JBEKMC010000095.1:0-15013 GCA_050008715.1 Acidimicrobiales bacterium
TTCACCCCTTCTCCCCCGGGCACCGACAGCCGGTGCACCGATGGGCAGGGCTTACCTCTAAGCCGCACCATGCTCAGCGACCACAAGTCGCCTTACGTGGGTCGTTTTGCCTGCGACTGGCATCGACTCGCAACCACAGACCCGTGCGTGTCCATCTGTGCTGAGTCTAGATGTGCCTTCGTGCCGGCGCCGCACACAGCAGCAGCCGGAAGGGCCGGGGAGTGGATCACGGCGTCCAGGAGGCGAGATAGCTCTGCTGGGAGTCGGTCAGCTCGTCGATGGCGAGACCCATGGTCGCGAGCTTGAGGCGAGCGACTTCCCGGTCGATCTCTTGAGGAACGTCGTAGACCTCCGGCTCGAGCTCGTCGCGATGGCGGACGAGCCACTCGCATGCGAGGGCCTGGACGGCGAAGGAGATGTCCATCACCTGGGCAGGGTTGCCGTCTGCGGCGCCGAGGTTCACGAGGCGACCTTCGGCGATCACGAGCAGGCGCCTCCCGTCCTCCAGGGCGAACTCCTCCACCATCGGGCGCACGAGCCGTTGACGCCCATTGGCGAGAGCCGCCAGGGACGCCACGTCGATCTCGACGTCGAAGTGGCCGGCGTTGGCAAGGATCGCCCCGTCGGGCATGCAGGCCAGGTGCTCGGCTCGGATCACGTCGCGGTTGCCGGTGGCGGTGACGAAGATCTGGCCGATCTCCGCTGCAGCGGCCATCGGCATGACCTGGTAGCCGTCGAGGGCGGCCTCGAGGGCGCGGAGCGGATCCACCTCCGTCACGATGACCGATGCACCCATACCTCGCGAGCGTTCTGCGACACCACGGCCGCAGTTGCCGTATCCCGCCACGACGACACGGGCGCCGGCGAGGAGAGTGTTCGTCGCCCTGACGATGCCGTCGATGGTTGACTGCCCGGTGCCGTAACGGTTGTCCGCCAGTGTCCGGGCCGCCGCGCCGCTCACGGCCACGATCGGATAGGCGAGCGCGCCGGTGGCTGCGAGCGATCGCAGGCGGATGGCACCTGTGGTCGTGTCCTCAGTGCCCCCGATGACCGCAGCCGCCTGTGCGGGCCGCTCGACGTGCAGCCGGGCCACGAGGTCGCAGCCGTCGTCGACGGTGAGAGCCGGACGGCCGTCGAGCACTGCGCCCACATGGGCGGAATACTCCGACGCGTTCGCGCCCCTACGGGCGAACGTCGCTACGGCGAAGTCTGTGACGAGCGACGCCGCCACCTCGTCGTTCGTCGAGAGAGGGTTGGAGGCACACAGGCTCAAGCTGGCCCCGCCGGCCGCGAGCGCCCTCAGGAGGTTCGCCGTCTCCGCCGTCACGTGCAGGCACGCTCCGATGGCGACACCGGCGAAGGGCTGCTCGGACTCGAACCGGGCGCGGACCGTGCCGAGGACCGGCATCCGCTGGGCCGCCCACTCGATTCGCTCGCGCCCGAGCCGGGACAGGCTGAGGTCGGCGACGTCCGACTCGAGACCCGAGGGTCGGCGTGACGGACCGCGCGGCGGGGACAACCTCAGCCGGCCGAGCCCAAGGCGGCTTTGAGCTCCGCCAGCGTCGGGACCGGCCCTGGGTCGATCCCTTCCCGACCCGCCAGGTGAAGCGACACGACATCGCCGATCATGACGAGATCGAAGAACCTGGCAAGCTCGCCGTCGCCGGCGGCCTCGACGTCGACGACCCGGGAGAGCGCCTCGGATGTCAGCTGGGCGAACAATTCGAAACGCCTCGCCATACGCGCATCCTCGAGCCCGCTTCGCAGGTTGACGAGCGTCAAGACCTGGCGGGTGACGTCACCGTGCTGCCCGAAGCCGCACACCTCGTTGTGGCAGACCTCCGGTTGCACGCCGTGAGCGGAGGGCGATTTGGCATTCTCGTTCACCTGAGTCTTCCAGCGGCGGGCGGCAACCGCCCCGAGACCCGAGGCGCCGTGCACGAGGGGGATCGTCCGCCCGATCTGACGCGCCACGTCGGCAGCAATCCCTCCGCCAGAGCTCAGCGACTGACCCCGCCGCCCGAGCTGCGCGACGCAGCGGTCGCCCCGATGGCCGACCGCGGCTGGGACACGGGTGGGCGCGATCCGGCGGCGAGGTCCACCACCGCCCCGCCGGCGCCGGCATCTGCGACGCGCTCGGCCAAGGCGCCGCCGCACGTCACCGCGACGACGGGAGCACCGGCGGAGAGGGCGGCGGAGGTGACGGTGAGGGTTTCTTCGGTCTGGCCGGAGAACGAGACGGCAAAGACCAGCGACCGAGGACCGAGAAAGCGCGGCGGCGAAGACGAGTTGACGAGCACGACCGGTAGGGGTGACCGGGATGCAGCGTAGGCCGCCAGCACCTCGCCGGCCACGGCGCTGCCGCCCATGCCGGCCACGACCACCGACGTCAGCCGCTCGACCTCGAGACCACTTGGGAGCGGGACGGTCCCAGCCAGGGCAACTGCGATCTGATCACCCATGCCGAGGGTCGCCGGAAGCAGGTCTTCGCTGTCAGGATCGAGCCAGCGCGCCGGCGCCTCTCCCGTCACGCGGTGGGCGAAGGCGGACCGAAATTGGGGCTGATCCCTTCGGACTCAGCTTTCGCCAACAGCCGGGCGTGCTCGTCGTCGCTCACGGCTTCCGCCTCGTCGACGAGCATCACCGGAATGCCGTCGAGGATGCGGTAACGGCGGTGCAGCCGAGGGTTGTAGAGCGTGTCCTCGTCCTCGAAGTACAAGAGCGGTCCCTTGTCTTCGGGGCAGGCGAGGATCTCGAGCAGCAGCGGGTCAAGCGCCATGGTCAGAGCTCCCACTCTTCGTCGGGTCGGTTGGGTTCGTCGGGTCGGTTGGGTTCGTCGGGTCGTCGAGGCTTGCGATGAGCCCTCTCACATCGACCACGTGGGCGGCACACTCCTCCGGCGAGTCGGCTTCCAGATTCAAGCGCAGGAGCGGCTCGGTGTTCGAGGACCGCAGGTTGAACCACCACGGGCCTACGTCGACGGTGAGGCCGTCCAGGTGGTCGAGCGAGGCGCCGGCGGCGAGATAGTGCTCCTCCACGCCGGCGAGCACCCTCGCCGCATCTCGCACCTTCGTGTTGATCTCGCCGGAGTCGGCATATCGCTCGAAGGGCTTGCGGAGCTCCGACAAAGGAAGCGTCGTCTTCGACATGAGCTCGAGCACCGTCATGGCGGCGATGATGCCCGAGTCCGCCCGGTAGTTCTCGCGGAAGTAGTAGTGCCCGGAGTGCTCGCCGCCGAACAAGGCGCCGGTCTCGGCCATCGTGGCTTTCACGAACGAGTGCCCGACGCGGGTCCGTACCGGGACCCCGCCATTCTCACGGATGATCTCGGGTACCGCCTTCGAGCAGATGAGGTTGTAGAGGATGGTGGCGCCGGGGTGTTTCTCGAGAACTGCCGCCGCCACGATCGAGGTCGTGAGCGATCCGGAGAGCGGTTCGGCTTTGTCGTCGACGAGGAAGACGCGGTCGGCGTCGCCGTCGAAGGCGAGGCCGACGTCGGCCCCGACCTCCAGAATCCGGGCGCGAAGGGCGACGAGGTTCTCGGGCTGGATGGGGTCGGCGGGATGGTTCGGAAACGTTCCGTCCAGATCGCCGAAGAGGACTTCGAGGTCGATCGGCAGGCCGGCGAATACCTTGGGGGCGACGAGGCCGCCCATCCCGTTGGCGGTGTCGGCGACGACCTTCAGAGGGCGCAGGCTGTCCACGTCGATGAACGAGTGGACATGGGTCGCAAACGCGTCGAGCAGGTCCGTCTGCCGGTAACGCGGATCGCTGGACGGATCGGCCGTCGATGGCGGCGAGCTGCTCGCCAGCGCCTCCTCGGCGCCCGAGCGAATCTCTGCCAGGCCGGAGTCCTGCCCTACCGGCTTGGCGCCGGCGAGACAGAACTTGATGCCGTTGTAGGCGGCCGGGTTGTGTGAGGCAGTCAGCATTGCCGCCGGCATGTTGAGATGACCCGAGGCGAAGTACAACAGATCCGTAGAGACGAGGCCGAGGTCGACCACTCCGAGCCCCTCCGACAGCACGCCGGCGGCCATGGCATGGGACAGCTCCACCCCACTTGCCCGCATGTCCCGGCCGATGGCGACCGAAGTGGCTCCTTCGGCTTGACGGGCAAAACGGGCAAAACCTGCCCCGATCGCCGCTGTCAGCGCGCCGTCGAGCTGGTCGGGCACGATGCCGCGGACGTCGTAGGCCTTGAAGATGGCGTCGAACGGCGACATGGGGACCGGAGCTGCGGCGGGAGACGACATGGCCAGGGGAGCCTATAGGTCAATGCCTGGCGGCCAGTGCTGCTGACTCCCAGTGTGGCTGACTGCCAGTGCTGCCGGCGCTCAGTGCTGCTGACACCCAGTGCTGCCGGCGCTCAGTGCTGGAGCACGTAGGCGATGATCGTCGTCGTGTTGAAGGCGACGTGAGCGATGATCGTCGGACCGAGCCGGCCCGTGCGGTACGCCACGTAGGCGAGCAGCATCCCGAAGCCCGCCAGCCCGAGGAACTGCAGCCGCTCGAAGTGGACGAGGCCGAAGACGAGACCCGTCACTACGATCGACAGCGCCGGGCCGGCCCGCCGGCCGAGATGCCGGAACCGGCCCAACAGTCCCCGCAGCAGGAGACCGCGGAAGAAGATCTCCTCGACGAGCGGGCTGCCGACACAAACGAGAATTGTCAGCAGCACGAGGCTGAACGTGTTGTACTGCACCGGGTTGAGCAGCTGCTGAGCCGGATGGCCGAGCTGCTGGTTGAGGTTGTGCACGATGGGCTGCAGGGGCAACTCGAGGAGGGGCACGAGCAGGTATTGCGAGCCGACACCGAGGACGAGGCCGAGCGGAAGATCCGGCCAGAGCCGGAGGCGCAGGCCGTAGTCGTCGACGAATGCCCCTCTGGCGGTCGTCGATGCAGGCGACGAGCCGGACGGCTGGGAGTCCAGCGCCCGGGAGTCCGGCACCTGGGAGCCCGGCCGTTGGGACGTCAAGGGAGAGAGCAGCCCTCGCGTGCGGCTCGCAAAGATCGCCGACCCGACAAAACCCGCCCACAGCCCGGCGAAGTCGGCGATGTCACCGCCGACCCCGAGCTGGCTCGGGCTCGTGTGGGATGCCGCCGCGTAGACGGAGACGGCCACGATCGACAGCAGGAAACCCACCACCAGCCCGAGTGCCGCCTCCCAGACGCCGAACGGGTTGCCGAGCGATCGGGAGCCGGGGTCGCTCATCGCCTGAGCGTCGCCCGAATCTGCGGCCATGGTCAACTCGCGGGGACGATGTCCGCGCACCTGGGTGGCACGCCTACGATGTTGGGGTGAGTCGTCAACCCCAAGATCTGCGCCCTGGCGGTCAGGGACGCCCAGGTTCGGGATCTCCCGGGCCCGACCAGCCCTGGCGCTGGTTGATCGCCCTCGGTGCCATCGTCGTGCTCGTCCTGCTCGTCACGTCCGTCATGCACGGCAGCACCGCCAAGGCGATCAGCTACACCGACTTCGAAAACGATGTGAACAGCAACCATGTGGTGTCGGTCAACTACAACAATACGAACGCCGCCATTACTGGACAGCTGCAAGGCGGCCAGGACTTCAGCACGACCGGCCCGGCGCCGAGCCTGACGCCGGCCATCTCGGCGAAGCTGAGCACCGACGGTGTGAAGGTGACGTTCTCGACGCCGTCCACGAGCATCCTGCAGGATCTTCTCGTCTGGGTGCTGCCGGTCCTCCTGCTGGTCGGCTTCCTCGTTTACATGAGCCGGCGGGCGCAGGGACAGATGTCCGGCATCATGTCGATCGGTCGCTCGCGGGCCAAGGTGTACACGACCGAGCGCCCCCGCACGACGTTCAACGACGTCGCCGGCTACGCCGGCGTCAAGCAGGAGATCTCCGAGGTCGTCGACTTCCTCAAGTCGTCGGCGCGCTTTCGCGACATCGGCGCTCGCGTGCCGAAGGGCGTCCTGCTCGTGGGTCCCCCGGGAACCGGCAAGACGCTGCTGGCGCGCGCCGTCGCCGGCGAGGCCGGCGTGCCCTTCTTGTCGGTGAGCGGTTCGGACTTCATGGAGATGTTCGTCGGTGTCGGCGCCAGCCGGGTCCGGGACCTCTTCCAGACGGCCCGCAAGCAGGCGCCGGCAATCATCTTCGTGGACGAGATCGACTCGATCGGCCGCAAGCGCGGCGCCGGGCTCGGTGGTGGCCACGACGAGCGTGAGCAGACGCTCAACCAGATGCTGAACGAGATGGACGGTTTCGACCCGACTGAGGGCGTCGTCATCATGGCTGCCACGAACCGGCCCGACATCCTCGACCCGGCTCTGCTCCGGCCTGGCCGCTTCGACCGCCAGATCGTCGTGCCGCTTCCGGACCTCGACGAGCGCCTCCCGATCCTGCAGGTCCACTGCCGCGACAAGCGCATCAGCGACGACGTCGATCTGTCGATCGTCGCCCGCGGAACGCCAGGGATGAGCGGTGCCGAGCTCGCCAACCTCGTCAACGAGGCGGCGCTGCACGCGGTGCGGCGCGGCAGTCAGTGGATCCAGATGCGGGACTTCGACGCCGCCCGAGACCGCGTCCTCATGGGAATGCCTCGCGAGTCGATGGCGCTTTCGCCTGACGAGAAGGAGCGCGTCGCCTACCACGAGGGCGGTCACGCCGTTCTCGCTTACGTGCTGCCGCATGCCGACCCGCTCCTCAAGGTCAGCATCATCCCGACGGGCATGGCGCTCGGCGTCACCCAGCAGTTGCCGGCTGAGGAGCGCCACATCTACCCCCGTGAGTACATCGAGGACTCGCTCGCCGTACGCATGGGCGGGCGCGTGGCCGAGAAGCTCGTCTACGACGGGCTCTCGACCGGCGCCAGCGACGACCTCCAGCGCAACACCGAGCTCGCCCGCAAGATGGTGCGCGAGTGGGGCATGTCCGACCGGATCGGCCCAATGGCGTGGGGTTCGCAGGGGACGGTGTTTCTCGGCGAGGACCTCATGCACACCCGGGATTACTCAGAGGACACGAGCCGCGTCGTCGACGAGGAGATCGAGCGCATCCTCCGTGCCCAGGAGCTCCGGGCCGAGCACGTCCTGAGCGAGCACCGGGGTGGCCTCGACTCCGTCGCCAGCGCCCTCCTCGAGCACGAGACGATCGACGGGCGGGAGATCGCCCGCCTCGTCGACGAGGCCTACGGCCGACCCGTGCACGAGCTGCCACCCGGTGAAGACGAACCCGACTCGGCGCGCTTTGCCACCTCGCTCGTCGGAGGTGGCGAGCCGTCGCCGCTCGGGTTGGCGCCGGCGGGACCTCCGGGTTCGAGTGGCCTGTCCGTCGACGGTCCCCGAGTCGCCCCGGACTGGACGGACTGAGGCTGGTCCCCACTCCCCTCGTACCGTGAACCCGAAGTGACCGGCGAGGGGGGCGGTCGTCCGGCGCACGAGGTTCGACGGCGAGCAGAAGCCTCAGCCGACGTCGACCCGCCCATCGCTGCATGGTTCAGGGCAGGACGGGAATACCTGCCACGGGCGCAGGCGAGAACGGTATGGGGGCAGTTGGAGTGCCCACGGCGTAGAAACCCTGCTCGACCTCCACCTCCGAACCGGCGCTGAGCTCGAAGCCGGCGAACGAGCCGCCCGTGCTCGAGATCCGCACGACGACGAACCGCGTGCTGCCGGCCGCGACGGTCACCTGCGTGAGCGGCGAGAGGCCGGCGCCGGAGGCACTCATCTGCGATACGGCGACTCGCACTGCGGATGTCCCCGGGTTGGAGATGACGAGGCCGCCGGCGAGAGCGGTGGAGCCTGACGGGAGGGGTGTCTCCGTCACGGCCGGCACGAGCCATGCACTGGCGGGGTTCGCTGTAGCTGCCATGACCCCCACCGTGTCGGCGTGAGCGCCCACTCGGGCGACGGCGACCCGCGCAACGACGACTCCGACTCCTTCTGCCGTCCGCACAACGATCGGACCCTCGACGGGCGGTGGGGCCTTCCGCCTCGGCGAGCCTGAAGACCCAGGCACCGGTAGGGGGAGCAGGATCTCGCGCACTCCGCCCGGCGGCACGACGGCGGAGATCTCCGACAACGGATAGCCGGCTACAGGAACAGAGATCGTGACGCTCGCCGGCCGCGAACCCGGATCGAACACGCGCACGCGGACGGTTCGGTCCGGTTGGCCGATGCCGGGTGACATCACCCACGAGCTCTCGGGCGTTGCCACACCGAGCAGCAGAGCCTGGCCGCTCACCGACGTAGTGGCCGTGGTGTCCGCCTCGAAGGTCTCCCAGGCTCCGAGGACGAGGCGGCCCGTCGAGGCCGTCTCGGACACGGCGATCGTCGACTGCTGCACGACCGATGTCCCGAGGTCGACCGCCTGCAGCGAGTACGCCTTGATGATGAGGCCCTGCAGCGCTGGTGGCGAGACCTCACCAGACCCGGTCGACACCTGCACGGCGGCCACGGCCTGGGTGGCGGTCGGATTGAAGAGCGAGACGACCACGTCGGAGCGTCCCGACGTCGAGCCGGCGGCGATGTACGAGTTGCTCGTCGTCCCGGTGGCGCACGGCGACTGGCGCGGTGCCTCCGGCACGGCGGATCGGGCTCCTCGCGGACGACTTCGGGCGCTGGCCGAGGGCGCCATGGCGACGGACTCGAAGACGGCGACGGAGCCGGCGGTGGCGAGGACGCTGGCCGCGTCGTCCTGCGGAGGACCCGTCGTGTGCAGCCCGACGGTTCGTTGCGAGTGCGGCGCCACAAAAAGCTGTTCCGTCCAGGACGGAAGCGCTGATCCACCTCGGCCTTTGCCGGCCACACCGTCAACGTCGATCTCGACGTCGGCCCTCCGGCTTCCCGGATTCGCGACGATGACGGACGAACGGAAGCGGGAAGAGCCTGCGGGCAGCGGACCTGGGCATTGCCATTCGACCGACGCGGACGAGGTCAGGCTGACGGCGGGCAGCTGTCCTGTCGGGAGCGCGACCGGGGGCGCGGGCACTCGCCGATGCACTGTGCTTCCGACCACGAGCGTGCCGGCCAGCACGAGCGCCACGACCACGACGGCCCGCAGGCGAAGTCGTGCCTCGGCACGCTCGGCTGCCCGCCGCCGGGAGATCGGACGGTCCGGGACGTTGCCGGGGGCGCGGCGGTCCGTCATCTTGGAGAGCCCTCGGTGGTGGCGGGTATCGCCACGGTAACGGGTGGCGAACCATCCGCCTCGGCGGCGCCACCGGCGGAGGACCCATCGATACCGCCGGCCGCCGGCGTCGTCGGGGCGCCGGACACGGGCTCAGCGCCCTCGCCAGCCGCCCCGTGGTCGCCGGGCGCCGCCTCCTCGCCGTCCGGCGACCCCTCGCCAGCCGGGTGCCCCCTCACCCGGCGCCGCGGAGCCCGGCGGCGCACGATGCCTTCGACGACGCACACGAGCAGCACCAGCACGGCGGCGCCCACGCCGGCGGCTCTCAGCGTCTTGGCGGAGCTCAGGCCCGCTCGCGCGAGGGTGCCCGCCCCGTCCGACGGTAGCCAGGCGGCGTTCTCCCAGACGAGGACACCGTCTTCGCTCGGCAACTGCCGAAGGTCGGTTTGGGCCTCCAACGCCCGCACGAGCGCCAACGACGGAGGAGTCGGAGCTGGCGTCTGCACGCCGATCAGCGCCGGCTCGGCGGCCGTGGGCACGACGACGAACTGGATTCCCGCCGGCGTCAAGAGGGCACCGAGCCGAAGCGTCCTGCCGGCCATCGCAGCGTCCACGTCGCCGACGACTGCGCTCGCCGGCCCCGGGTTCGCCGTGGGCCACAGCGTGGTCATCGAAGCCAGCCCGGTCCTCGTGACGAAAGCGGCCGTACCGTAACCGGTCTGGAACGCCGAGCCCGGCAATGCTCGTGGGTCTCCCATCCACAGCACGCGGGCCCCGGGGGGAGACAGGGTGGTGAACTCGGAGGCGGTTTCCTCGAAGCCGATGCCGGGAAGGTCGCCACGGCCCCCGAAGACGACGCCGAGCACGGGGAGGAGCCCCACCGCGAAACAACCGACGGCGAGGAGGCCGGTGATCTGACGCCAGCCGAAACTATGCCGCTTCAAGTCGACCTCGAACGCTGCCGCCCCGATGCCACAGCAGGCGGCGACGGCCACCGCCGCCGGTGCCACGAGCACCTCTGCCCGGGTGCCGCCGGCGCCGAGCCATCCCTCGCTCGCCACCCATGCGAGGGCGACCGAGCCCACGGCGCAGAACCACCAGCGCGTGGCCCAGGCAAGACGCGGGCCCCGAGCCCACAAGAATGCGAAACCCGACAGGGCGACCAACCCGAACGCTCCCCACCAGGCGCCGACAGGACCTGTGTGACCGCGCAGCAGGTTCGTAGGGCTCAGTCCGGCGCCCGCCGGCCCGACGCCGCCCAGGAGCAGACTCCAGTGGGCACCGCTCTGGAGCCAGGTCAGGGACCACGGCAGGCAACCCGCGAAGGCGATGACAAGGCCGCCCAACCCGACGACAGCACTGCGGAGTAGTCGGCGAGCGCCGCCGACGGCGATTGAGGCCACGAGCGTTCCCACGACCAGGACGCCGACGTCGAGCACGACCGGCGGTGCCAGGGCTGCCATCACCGCCAACAACAGGCCGAGAGGGGCGATGTCGGCGGCGAGGTCTCGGAGACCCCAACCACGGGCAGCTCCGTGGGCAGGCACAAAGGGGCGCAGCCCGCTCGCCCGTGCAAGACGCCCGAGCACGAAGGGCAGACCGGCGAGCGCAACGGCGAGCTCGACGTCGCCACGGGCGAGCCCGTTCCAGACGAGCGGGGACCCGGCGAAGGCAACCGCCGAGACGACCCGGGCGCGAGCGGAGCCGAAGTCACGCACCAACCTCGCGGTCCCGATCGTTCCCACCACGAGCCCGCTGACAAACGTGAGCTTGAGGGCGAGCGCCGAGCTGTTGCCGAGAATCGTGCCGGCGATGCCGATCACGCCGTATGCCGGCGGTGCGATCTGGGTGGGACGCCAGCCGATGTCGCTCCGGCCGCCCAGCCACTGACCGAGGAGGTGGAGGGCGCTCGGCCCGGGGACGAGGTCGCCGATGACCGGGAGCTGGCCGAACAGGATGTCCCGGATGCCGAGGAGCATCAGCAGGCCGAGTACCACGGCCGCGACCAACTGCCCGACAGGCATCTCGCCCTGCTGGGCTCGCACGAGCCAGGCCGTTATCTTGTCCGCCTCGAGGAGTCGTTCGCTCCGGCCGCCGCGCCGGTCCGACGTACGCCCAGATCCCTCTCGTCGACCGCCCCCTGCCCGCGAGACGGGCACATCGTCACGGCGTCTCGGCTCCGTCGCGAGGCGGTGTGGGCGACTGCGCGAAGCCATGCGTTTGGTGACGGTGCGATCGCTCACCTGCCGTACCTGCATGAGTTGACGGCGATCCTCCGCCATGGAAGCCCGATGAGCCAGGTTCCATCTCCAGGCGGAACGGGCCGCCCTCGCCGAGGTACGGCGATCCGTGAGGGGAGCCGTGAGAGAGTCCAGCAACGTCAGCATGAGCAGCTGGAGCACGTTCAGCCAGCGCCGGACCAGCCGGTAGTTCTTGAGGACGGCCCGCAGCTCGTTGCGTCGCCGGATGAGGAGCTCGTCCGCAAAGGGCCGCGTCTCGGCCGCCATCGAGCGCCGGTGGCGAACGACTGCTCGCGGCGACGTGACGACGCGGGCGCCCGCCAGCTGCACCCGCCAGCACAGGTCCACGTCCTCGCCGTAAGCGCCCATCTCCCTGTCGAAACCTCCGACCGCTGCGAACAGGTCGACGCGGGCGAGCAGGCAAGCTCCCGGCACGGCGAAGACCTCGCGCGACTCGTCGTGCTGCGACTGGTCGAGCTCCCCCTCCTGTATGCGAGGCACGGGAGTGCCGAACTTGCTGACGCCGAGGCCGATCTCGAGGAGATGGTCGGGCGCGTCCCAGTCGACGAGCTTCGGCCCGACGATGCCGGCGTTCGCACGAAACGCCTCCTCCACCATGGCGCGTACCGCGCCCGGCGCGAGGGCGACGTCGTCGTGACAGAAGAGGTAGAAGCTGGCGCCCTCGATTCCGACGAGCACGTCGTTGGCGGCGGCGCCGAACTCGCCGGCAGCCGGGCGGCGACGCACGAACGCGCTCGGGATGACCCGAGCGACTCGATTGGTCACGCCGTCGGTTGTCCCGGTATCGATGACGAGGACGTCAAGGCTGGGATAGTCCTGTCGCTCGAGCGACTCGAGGCACGACTCCAGCCAGGCGTCCGCCTCTTCCGTGACAACGACGGCTACGACCGGCGGTGCGTACTCCTCCGGCATCAGGTTGGTCAGGCTAGTCGGCCGAAAGTGCTTGCAACTGTTAGCGTTTAGTGCTACAGTAGTTCGCAGACGGAGGAGCGGCTCCCCAGCCAGGGGGGACGTGCCTCTCGAGCCGCCAGCAAGGCGTCGGCTCGGCCCGACGCCGAAGAGAAAGAGAGATGCCATGCCCGGTATCAAGACCGACCTTCACAAGACGAGGACCGACGTCAGCAAGACGGCGAACGACCTGACGAAGGTTGCTCAGGACGCCGCCTACGTGGCGATCGGCCTCGGCGTCCTCGGCTTCCAGAAGGCGCAGGTGCGCCGCCGCGAGCTGCAGACCCAACTCGAGTCCTTGCAGGAGCAGCTCGGCCACGCTTCCAAGCGGGGCCAGGCTCCCATCGCCGACCTCCGCAAGGAGATCGCCAAGGCGATGAAGGAATTCGACAAGACGATCAGCCAGTTGATCGAGCGTTTCGACGCCACGGTCGAGCCGGTCTCCGAGCGCCTGCCGGCTGGCGCCCAAGCCGCCATCCACCAGGCACGTGAAGCCCGCGACCACCTGCGCGGCTACCTGACGTCGCTCGCGGCCTGATCTTCACCCGGTCGGCATTCGCCGGCTGAGGGGTGCTTCGTCCGACGGTTCGCAACGCGCGATCCGGTGGCTCCCTCTTCGCCAGGATCGCCGCGCCGCCGGTACGAAACGAGGCCCGCCTTCTCCATCCCCCTCGGAGGAGGCGGGCCTCGAACGCGTCCCGCCCCGAGCCTTCAGTTCACGAGGCGGCAGATGAGCGTTCCGTACAGGGCCGGCCTGCCGACACGGTGCACGACGCGCGAGTAGGCGCGGGGGAAGGCGACCGAGCGTCCGGGGAAGTACGTCTCGAAGAGTGCCGGGTTCTCGAGGTGACGAACCTCGAGGGCGGAGTAGCCGGTCTGCGCCCCGAGCCGCCGCAGGGCCCGGACCGAGTTCGCCCGGTACGCCACGGAGAAATGGGCAGCGTGCTCGTGGCCGCCCTGTGCTGCTCGGAGGAAGCCGAGGAGCCGATCTTCGAGACCGAGCGCCATCGCCGCCTTTGCCATGACCCCGAAGTAGTGCCAGAGGTTGGGCGTGATGACGAAGAGCGAGCCGCCCGGCCGGAGGCAGGCGCGGATGGCCGAGAAGAACGGCGCCGGCTCGCTCACGTGCTCGACGACGTAAACCGCAAGGGCGAGGTCGAACGGGTCGGCCGGCCACTCGGCTGTCGGCTCGGGGGGGACGGACCCGTTGCCGTCCGGCACGGGGACGGCGCGCCGTCGGGTGAACTCCTGAGAGAACTCCTCGATGCTCATCTGCAGCCAGGTGTCGAGCCCGGAGTGCTTTACTCCCCCGCCATCGGGATCCACAGCCACGACGTTGCCGACGAGCGGGCGAATGAGATCGAAATAGACGTCGTCGCCATCGCCTGCTCCGATCTCGAGCAGCGAGTCGCCCGGGGAGGCGACTTCTGCCACCCACCGCGACAACACGTCGTACTGGTCGTCCGTCGCTCCGAGCAAGCGGTGATCAACGGGCAGGCTGCCTCTCGTGACCGCTCCTGACACCCGTTCGAGGCTACAGCACGCCTCCCACGGGCAGGTCAGGGACAGGGCGTCAGCCGGCGAGGGCCTCTTCGTAGACAGCCCGAGTGGCGGTCACCGAGCGATCCCAGCTGAAGTCGGCGGCGCGGCGTTCCCCGGCCTCGGCCATCTCGCGACGCGATTCCGGGTGACCGAGAAGGTCCTCCAATGCCGCCGCCCAGGCATCCACGTCGCCGGGGGCAACGAGACGGGCGGCCCCGGCCGCCACCTCGGCCAGGGCGGGTACGTCGGAGCAGACGACGGCGGTGTTCTGGACCATCGCCTCGAGCACGGGCAAACCGAAGCCCTCGTCGCGGCTCGGAAAGGCGAAGAGGTCGGCGCCGGCGTACAGCGACCTCAAGGTTGCGTCGTCGACGCGACCGAGCGAGTGCATCCGGTCCCCGAGGCGCGCCACCTCGGCGGTGTCGATGTCGCCGCCGCCAAGCCAACCGGGCGGGCCGACGAGGACAAGGTGGTGCGGCGGCCCGTCGCGCGGCGACGAGAGACGGCTGAAAGCGGAGATGAGCGTGCCGACGTTCTTGCGCGGCTCGAGGCTGCCTACCCAGAGCACGTACGGCTGGCCGGCCAGCCCGTGATGCGACAGCGCCCGTGCCACTTCCTCCGGGCCGGCGACGATGTGGTCGACGCCGTTGGGCACCACCCGTATCCGCTCCGGAGGTATTGGTGTGAGGCTGGCGATCTGTTCGGCCGCGGCCTGACTTACGGTGATGACGAGATCGGCGCGTCGCGCCGCCGCCGCCACCCCGAGTCGATGGAAGCTGCGGCCCCGGCGCGAGAAACCCTCCGGGTACAACTCGTAGAAGGCGTCGTGAACCGTCACGACGAGCGGCCGCCTGCCCCTGGGCGGCACCGCCGGGAACGGGGCATGGACCAAGTCCGCTGAGGCGACGTCCACCGGGCGTCGATCCAGTCGGGGCAGGCCCAGCCTGTGCCACGCCTCGTACAGCAGGGGGCGCGGCAGCCTGAGCCGCGCCGGAGCGGCCACACCGGCCAGATCGAGCCCGAATGCCTGGTAGGCGGCAGCAATCTCGTCTCCGGAATGGCGTGCGACGAATGGCAGGACGACGTCTTCCTCAAAGAGGCGGGGCAGCAACGCCACTATCCTCGCAACGTACCTGCCGGTCCCCCCGGGCGAGGAGTACAGGAGCTGTTC
>JBEKMC010000096.1:0-13028 GCA_050008715.1 Acidimicrobiales bacterium
CTGCAGCGCATTGGCACGAGCTGCCAGTCCCTGAGACCGCTCGACGGCCTCGCGGGCGGTCGCCTCGGTCGTCATCACGAGCGCGGCAGCTGCTCGCTCTGAGTCCTCAGCAGCCACGAGGTCCGCTCGCGCCGTGTCGATCGCCGTCTGGTACCGCTCGGCCTCGCCGGCTGCCTGGGCGGCAGACGTCTCGAGCTCGCCCACCTGCTGCACGAGGGCCGCCTGGCGCTCGGCGGCGCCGGCAAGCGCCTCGCGGGCGGCAGCCAGCTCGTCCCGGACACCGTCGCGAAGACCCCGCAGGCGAGCGGCATCCGCCGACGCCTGAGCCGGCGTCGCCGCAGCCGCGTGAACGTCGGGACCGAGCCAAGCCGACTCGGCTGCGGCGAGCTGCTCGGCTTCGAGTGCCAGAGCCTCCCGTTCCGGCTCGAGGTTGCCCGCCAGCACTCGCGTCTCACCGAGCTCGTCCTCGATCCTCGCTGCCTCCGCCTCGAGCGATGCGACGACATCGGCCTCGGCACTCTGGGCGAGGGCCATGGCGACGCTGCGGCGGCGCTCTGCGATGACGTTGCCGATCCCGCGAGCGCGCTCGCCGACGCGCTCCGCAGCGCCGAGGACCGAGACGACGTCGTCGGCCTGCTCGATCGAGAGGGCGCCCTCGGTGACGGCTACCAGCTCGTCGAGTCGCCCGAGCTCGGCTTTGAGGCGCCCGTCCTCGGCCTCGAGCGTCACATGGGACGCTTCGGCCTCGGACAACCGTCGCTTCAGCGAGGTCAGCTCACGTCCGGCGAGGAACAGGCGCAAGGCCCGCAGGTCGGCGGCAAGCGAGTCGTGGCGACGGGCGGCTTCGGCCTGACGCTCGAGCGGCCGTAACTGGCGCCGAACCTCCCGGTGCAGGTCTTGCAGCCGAAGGAGATTCGCCTCCGTCGATTCGATCCTGCGTTCTGCACGTTCCCGGCGGCGCCGGAACTTGAGGATGCCGGCGGCCTCCTCGATGACGGCCCGGCGATCCTCCGGCCGGGCCTGCAAAATAGCGTCGAGCTGCCCCTGGCCCATGATGACGTGCTGCTGGCGGCCCACGCCGGCGTCGGAGAGCAGCTCCTGGATGTCGAGGAGCCGGCAGGCCGCCCCGTTCATCGAGTACTCGCTCTCCCCGGTCCGGAACAGCGTCCGCGTGATCGTCACCTCTGCCAAGTCGACCGGCAGGCGCCCGGAGGAGTTGTCGATCGTGAGCGACACCTCCGCACGTCCGAGCGCAGGCCGCTTGGACGTGCCGGCGAAGATGACGTCGTCCATCTTCGACGAGCGCACGACGCGAGGACCTTGGGCGCCGAGCACCCAGGCCACGGCGTCGACCACGTTCGACTTGCCGGAGCCGTTCGGCCCCACGATGACGGTGACACCCGGCTCGAACTCGAGCGTCGTCGGATCCGCGAACGACTTGAAACCACGCAGGGACAGCGATTTGAGGTACACGGCGGGGTTCACGCTACCCGCAGGACGCCCCCGTTCGAGGGATGGAGCCGGCGGCCAGGGCCGGCGCCGCCGACGCTGATTTCAGGTGGCGCCCAGCGTTGATTCCAGTTGGCGCCCAATGCTGTTTCCAGTTGGCTCAGTGCTGGCAACCTTCGCAACAGTAGGCAACACGAGCCCCAAAACGCACCCTCGAGATCGCCGTCCCGCACCGGACGCACGGCTGAGCGAGGCGGTCGTAGACGTTGTGGTGGAGCTGGTAGGAGCCGAGACCGCCCATGAGATCCCGGTAGCGCTCGTCGCGCAGTGACGACCCTCGGAGCTGCACGGCCCTACGGAGCAGGCGCATGGACGAGCGCGAAAGCCGGCCGATCTCCTCCGCGCCGAGCGTGTCGGTGCGACGGTCGGGACGCAGCCTGGCGGCGAAGCAAATCTCGTCGGCGTAGATGCTTCCGATGCCCGACACCACCCGCTGGTCGGTAAGGGCTGCCTTGAGCGGCACACGGTGGCCGGCGAGGCGCTGAGCCAATGCCCGGGCAGTCAGGCCATCAACGAGCGGGTCGGGCCCGAACCGGGAAAAGTCAGCCGGCAGCCCGCCGGCCCCGATCTCGTCGGTGACGTACCACTCGCCGAACGTCCGGGGATCGACGAACCGAAGCTCGCTCCCGTCGTCGAGGCGGACCACCACGTGCGTGTGGGCCGCAAGAGGGACCGGCTCCGAACCCCCGCCGGCGGGAACCCAGAGGAGCTGACCACTCATGCGGAGATGGACGACGAGCACCTGCTCGTCGTCGAGCGTCAGTGCCAGGAACTTCCCCTTGCGGGCGGCCGAGACGACCGTGCGCCCCGTGAGGCGCTCGACCAGCTCGCGGGCGGGCTGGCGGCGGACGGTGCGCCGGCCCGTCACGACGACTTCGACGAGACGCCGGCCGACGAGGTGCTCTTCGAGGCCCCGGCGGACCGTCTCGACTTCAGGGAGCTCGGGCACGGTCGTGCTCAGCCCTGTCGCCCGGACGTGTCGCCGCCACCCCCGCCGTCGATTCCCATGGCCGCAGGCCAGCGGGCGAGCAGCACACCGAGCGCCTCCTCCGCCGCCCGGCGCTCGGCGTCCTTCTTGGAGCTCCCCTCGCCCGTACCGAGGTGCTCGCCCCCGACGTAGCCGCGCGCCGTGAACTGCTTGGCGTGGTCCGGGCCGCGTTCGCGCACCTCGTAGATGGGCAGCCCGAGCAAGAGCTGAGCAGCGAGCTCTTGCAGGCGGTTCTTCGGATCGCCGAGGCGTGCCTCGGAGGCGATGGCGGCGATGCGCGGGCCGAGCAGCTCCAACACGAAACGCCGAGCTCCTTCGACCCCAGCCGACAGGTACACGGCGCCGATGACGGCTTCGAGGCAGTCGGCGAGGATGGAGGACTTGTCCCGGCCCCCGGAGCTCTCCTCCCCCCGGCCGAGCAGGAGGGCGCCGCCGATGCCGAGGGCTCTCGCCACCGGAGCCAGTGCCAGCGTGCTCACCACTGCGGCGCGGACCCTCGCCAAGTCGCCTTCCGGCAGATCAGGGAACGAGGCGAAGAGGTGATCCGTCACGACGAGGCCGAGCACGGCATCGCCGAGGAGCTCGAGCCGCTCGTTCGACGCTTGCGGGGGTGACTCGGCGCAGTGGGAGCGATGCGAGAGCGCCTGGCGGATCAACGCCGGCGCGATGTCGTATTCGGACATGCGCTCGGCAAAGGACGCGGAAGCCCCGTCCCCTCCCTCGGTAACCGTCGGCTCAGGCAGCTTCGAGCTTTGCGGTGACGTAGTCGACGGCATCGCGAACCGTTCGCATGTCCTCCAGATCCTCGTCGTCGATCCGGAAGCCCTCCACCTTGTCGCTCAGCTCCTCCTCCAACGCCTCGACGAGCTCGATCAACGCGAGGGAGTCGGCATCGAGGTCGTCGGCGAACGAGGACGACTCGGTGATGCCGTCAGCGTCGATCTCGAGGATCTCCGCAAGCTGGTTGCGGACGATCTCGAGCACGTCACTCCGTGTCAAGCCGCTGCCGGTTGTGTCGGCCACGTGGGGCTCTCCTTCTTGGGGTCGATTTTCTCGGATGCTACCGCCGGACATGGCACGGCGACGGGCCTTCCTGCCTCGGGATCAGGAACCCTGAGCGACGGCAGCAGCCAGCTTGCCCGAGAGATCGCCGCCGGCGAGATCGTGACCCGCACGCACGGCGTTCACGATCGCCCGCGACGTCGACGAGCCGTGGCTGATGATGCAGACGCCCTTCAGGCCGAGCAACATGGCACCGCCCGTGTTCTCCGGGTCGAGCGGCTCCGCCCGCTTCAGCAACGCAGGCAACAGGACGTCGCCGGCGGATTTGTTCTCAGGCGTGGAGGCGAAGACCTCGAGCAGGATGTCCATGAACACACGCAGTGCGCCCTCGAGTGTCTTCAGGGCGACGTTGCCGGTGAAGCCGTCCGTGACGATGACGTGCACTCCACCGGCGAGCAGGTCGCGGCCCTCGACGTTGCCGACGAAGTCGAACGCCTCGGTCGGCGACGCCGCCAACAGGGCATGGGTCTCTTTCGTGAGGGCGTTGCCCTTCGAGGACTCCTCCCCGATCGAGAGCATGGCGACCTTCGGCCGCTCGAGGCCGTACCGCTCCCGGTAGAACGCAGCGCCCATCTGGGCGAATTGCACGAGCCATTCGCTCTGGCAGTCGGAGTTGGCACCGGCGTCCACGAGCACGGTGGGGACGTCGCCGAGCGCCGGCATCGGGGTGGCGATGCACGGGCGCGAGACCCCGGGCAGCCGGCCCATCCGGAGCAGGGCGCTCGCCATCGTGGCGCCCGTGTTGCCGGCGCTCACCATGGCGCAGGCCTTGCCGTCTCGAACGGCCTCGGCGGCACGCACGAGCGAGGAGTCCTTCTTCGTCCTGACGGCCCGGGCTGCGTCCTCGGACATGCCGATGACTTCGCCGGCGGGAATGACCTCGAGGTCGCCCGTGTCACCGAGCGAGCCGTCGGTCGGCCCGACGAGGACGACGGGGATGCCGAGCTCCTCGGCGGCGCGACGGGCGCCGGCGACGATCTCGCCCGGGGCGCGATCGCCCCCCATCGCGTCGACGGCGACGGGGAGGCCCGCGAGGTCACTCGTCATCGACGCCGGCGCCGATCGGAGCGGGCGGAGCAGGCGGTCATTGGGCGGAGCGGCCGACCAGGGGTGACGCCGAAGCGCCCGTCAGGGTCAACCGACGTCGATCGCCTGCCGGCCGTGGTACCAGCCGCAGTGCGGGCAGACGACGTGCGGGAGCTTGGCGCGGCGGCACTGCGGGCAGAGGCTGCGCGGCGGCTCCTTCAGCGTCCAGGCAGAGGCCCGGCGGCTGCGGGTCTTCGACTTCGAGGTCTTCTTCTTGGGGACGGCCATCGTCGTATCCTTAGTCGGTCCGAGGGTCGGGCGCCTCGCACGAGCAGGACTCGTGGTTGCGGTTCACACCGCACTCCGGGCACAAACCCCGGCAGTCTTCCTGACAGAGTGGTGCGAGCGGCAGCTCCAGGATACAAGCATCGTGGACGATCGGTTCCAAGTCGAGGAAATCGCCCCCGATGACGTACTCGAGGTCGGAGTCGGGGCGGTCCGTGCAGACCTCGTCCACGACGGCGACGAGGTGGCCGCGGGCGCTGCCGAGGCACCGCCGGCAGGTGCCCTCGAAGGGGGCCCGGACGAGGCCCTTCACCATGACACCGCCGATGACCGACTCCACGTTGCCGTCGAACGACACCGGGACGCCGTCGGGCACCCAGGAGTCGGTGATGGCCAGCTCGGGGATGACCGCCGAGATCTCGGCCTCGTGTACCGAGCCCGGATGGCGACGAAGTGTGGTGACCGGCACGAGCCACGGGCGGCCCCGCGACGGCTCAGGCACTCAGGTGTCCTGGTCGAAGAGCCCGTTGCCGGAGTCAGGGTCCCCGTCAGCTGCGGACGCGCCGTCCTCGTGCCGCTCGTCGTGCGGGTCCTCGGGGACGGCAGCAAGGCGCTCGCGCCCGGAGCGAACCGTCTTCATCGTCCGGTCGAGCACGATCTCGAAACCCGCCAGTTTCTGGTCGATGTAGTCCTCCGCCTCGTGCCGCAGCCTGCGGCCTTCGGCTTCGGCGTCCTCGACGAGCCGGACGGCGCGGTGCTCGGCCTGCCGGACGATCTCGGTGCGCTGGACCATCCGCTCGGCATGCACGCGGGCATCCTCGACGATCTCGGCCGCCTCGCGCCGAGCGGCCGCCACGACCTCGTCACGGTCTTTCAGCAGCCTGCGGGCTCGCCGGAGCTCCTCTGGGAACTCGTCGCGGGCGGCCTCGAGCAGCTCGAGCACCTCGTCCCGCGTCACCATCACCGACGAGGAGAGGGGCACCGACTTCGCCGTCGAGACGATGTCGATCAGCTCGTCGAGGATGCCTTCGACCCCGCCGTCGAGCTCGGTGCCCTCCTCGGCGTCCGGGACCGGCCCGTATTGGCCCTGCCCGTATTGGGTCGTGTCGCTCACCGCACGCCCTTCAACCGCCGGTTGACGGGCTCCGGCACGAAGGCGCTCACGTCGCCGCCGAAGCGAGCCACCTCGCGAATGAGGCGGCTCGCGATGTAGGCGTACTGCGCCCCAGTCGGGAGGAAGAGCGTCTCGATGCCGGACAGCTCACGGTTCATCTGTGCCATCTGCAGCTCGGTCTCGAAGTCGGACACCGCCCGTAGCCCCCGCACGATCACCGTCGCACCCACCTCCCGCGCCATCTCCACCACGAGGGTCGACATCGCCACGATCCGCACGGTCGGAAGGTGGGCGAGCGACTCGGCCAGCATCTCCTCCCGGTCCTCGATCGTGAAGAGCGGCTCCGCTTTCTGCGGGTTCCGCAGCGACGCCACCACGACTTCGTCGAACAGGCTCGTCGCCCGCTCGACGACTTCGAGATGCCCGTTGTGGAACGGGTCGAAGGAGCCGGGAAACAATGCGGTCGTCAAGCGGTGTCCTTGTCGGTTCGGGTGGATGGGTCGGTTCGGATGGATGGGTCGGTTCGGATGGATGGGTCGGTTCGGATGGATGCGTCGGTTCGACGGGTCACACCTGGGGTGGCCTGGAGCAACGTCACGAGCGTACCGCCGTATCGGTACTCGCGAGAGACGACGTAGCTCCCCGTGGCCACGAGCGGGGCGCGGTGCTCGACGACGACGTGGGCGGCGTGCAGGTGGCTGAGCAGCTCCTCCCAGGCGTCGAATCTGTACGGCGGATCGGCGAACGCGAGGTCGTACGACTGCTCGGAGCTCGGCCGGCTGCCGTAGGTGGACAGCCACGAGAGGACTTCGGCCCGCGCCACTTTCACGCCGGACGCGCCGGCGTATCCGGTGATCTCGAGGTTGTGCTCGATGGCGAGAACGGCGAGACGCTCCCGCTCGACGAAGGTGACACCGCCGGCGCCCCGTGAGAGCGCCTCGATGCCGAGCGCGCCGCTGCCACTGAACACGTCGAGCACGACGGCGTCGGACACGAGGTCGCGCGACTCGAGGATGTCGAACATGGCTTCGCGGACCCGCTCGCTCGTCGGTCGCACACCGGGCAGGTCGGGCGCAGTGAGTCGCCTGCCCTTGGCGTCGCCGGCGATCACGCGCAACATGGTTCCTCCACGATCAGCTCCGGAAGAGGAACTGCCGCTCCTCCTCGGACACGAACAGCTTCACTTCGTCCCACAGCAGGCGGTTCTTCGGGTCGGAGAGCTCCGGATCGTCGTCGACCACTGCGGAGGCGACCTCGCGTGCCTTCATGACGAGGTCCCGATGGCGCCGCAACGAGGCCAGCTTGAGATCACTGCGACCCTTCTGCCGCGAGCCGAGCACAGTCCCGCCCCCGCGGAGGTCGAGGTCCGCCTCGGCCAGCTCGAAACCGTTCTCGGTCCTCACCATCGCCTCCAACCTGCCCTCGGCGAGCTCGGTGACCGGGTCGGCGAGCAGGAAGCAATAGGACTTCTCACGCCCACGGCCGACCCGGCCGCGCAGCTGGTGGAGCTGGGCGATGCCGAAACGGTCCGCATCCTCGATCACCATGACAGTGGCGTTGGGGACGTCCACGCCGACCTCGATCACGGTCGTGGCGACGAGCACTCGGATCTCACCTGCCCGGAACGCCATCATCACCCCGTCCTTGTCCTTCGCCGCCAACTGGCCGTGCAGGAGACCGACACGGTGCTCGCCGAGCTCAGCCCTGAGCCGCTCGGCCTCGTCGACGGCCGAGCGCGGCGCCGGCCGCGCGGCATCGAGCTCGATGGCGAGCCGCCCGTCTCCCGGATCCTCGGGATCGCCCGCATCCTCGGGATCGTCCGGCTCGTCGAGCTCCTCGTCGAAACCCTCCTCCTCCATCGCCCCGCCGCCCACGAGCGGGCACACGACATACACCTGGTGACCGGCCTCGAGCTCGGACCGAACTCGCTTCCAGGCGGTCGCCTGCTGGTCCCAGCTGAGCAGCCGGGTGGTGATGGACGTTCGCCCCGGGGGCATCTCGTCGAGGGTCGTGTGGTCGAGATCGCCGTAGACCGTCATGGCCGCCGTCCGCGGGATGGGCGTGGCCGTCATGACGAGCAGATCCGGCTCCGCCTCCCCCTTCTCGCCGAGCGCCGCCCGCTGCTCCACGCCGAATCGGTGCTGTTCGTCCACGACCGCTACGCCGAGCGACGCGAAACCCACGTCGCCGGTCAGCAGCGCATGCGTCCCCACGATGACGTCGAGCTTGCCGGCGGCGAGCTCGGCGAGAAGGCGGGATCGCTCGCCGGCCGGCGTCCGCGACGTGAGGAGCTCCACCGAGAGCGGGCGTTCACCCCCGAGGCGGCTCGGGTCGGGCACGCTCAGGCCCTGCAGGAGCCCTCGGACCGAGAGGTAATGCTGCTCCGCCAGCACCTCGGTGGGGACCATGAAAGCGCCCTGGTGACCGCCCTGGACGGCATAGAGCAAGGCTGCCACCGCCACGACGGTCTTGCCCGAGCCGACGTCGCCCTGCAGGAGGCGGTTCATCGGATGCCGCTGCCCGAGATCGCCGGCGATCTCCTTGATGGCACGACGCTGGGCACCGGTGAGCTCGAACGGCAGCGCAGCGACAAAGCTCGTCACGAGGCCGCCCGGAGCCGTGTCGTGGACGAGGCCGACCGAGGAGGCTGCAACGGCTCGCTTCTTGCGCACGAGGAGGAGCTGCAACCGCAGCAGCTCGTCGAAGGCCAATCGGTAGCGGGCGCGGTCCTTGTCTGCCATCGTCTCGGGTTCGTGCACGTCGTGGTAGGCCGTCGTCCGGTCCACGAGCCGCAGCTCGGCGAGGTGTTCCGCAGCCACGGGCTCGGCGAAGTCGCCGGCTCGCCCGAGGGCTTCCGACACGTAGTGGGCGAGCTCGACGGAGTTGACGTTCGCCTTGCCCGATTGTGGGTAGATGGGCACGATCCGGCCGGTCTGGTCACCGACGAGGTCGATCACGGGGTTGGCCATCTGCCGTTGGTTGCGGTAGAGCCGCACCTTGCCGAAGACGGCGACCCGTTGCCCCTCGGAGAACTGCCGCGCGCGCCACCCCTGGTTGAAGAACGTGCAGGTCAGGGACGCCGAGCCGTCGCGAAGGACGATCTCGGCAGTGGAGCGGCCGCCTCGCATGCGCCTCGTGGAGCTGCGGACCACCTCGGCGGTCACGACTGCCTCCTCGCCTTCGACGAGGGCGGCGATCTCCGACTCGTTCGTGCGGTCGGCGTAGCGGCGGGGATAGTGCATGAGAAGGTCGAGCACCGTTTCGATGCCGAGAGCCCGAAGGCCGGGCAGCTTGCGGGACGAGACGGTCTTGAGCTCTGAGACGGGTTTCCCGCTCAGCGATACGAGGGTGCGGGGGCTCACTCGACCGAGACGAGATACGGGTAGAGCGGCTGGCCGCCCCGGTGGAGCTCGACGGCGAGGTCGCTCCGGTGTTCGGCGAGCCACTCCGTCACGCGACGGGTGTCTGCCGGTTTGGCACCGGCGCCTTCGATGATCGTGACGATCTCGTGGGACTCCGTGAGGAGCCGGTCGAGCAACCGGATCGTCGCGTCGGAGACGCTGGCCGCCACGACCTCGATACCGCGCCGCGAGACGCCGATCCAGTCTCCGGCGACGATCTCGCCCACCTCGGTGTCGCTCGCCCGCACGGCCTGGGTGACCTCGCCGGCGACGACGCGGGCGGCCGCTGCCGCCATGGCGACGGCATTGGCGGCGGCCCCGACCTCCGGGTCGTACTCCAAGAGGGCGGCGAAGCCCTCCTGGATGCCTGCGGTGTCGACCACCTGGGCGGGTTTCTCGCTCAGTTCGCAGGCTTGGGCGGCCACGGCGACGATGTTCTTGTTGTTGGGCAGGACGATGACCTCGGCACCCGGCGTGGCGTTCATCATCTCTAGGATTTGCTCGGTCGAGGGGTTCATGGACTGCCCACCGGACACGAGGTGGCGGGCGCCGAGGGAGTGGAAGATTCGGCCGATACCCTCGCCGGTCGCCACGGCGACGACGCTCGTGACCGGGGGCGGCCCGAGATCCTCCTCGGGCTGACCACCGCCCGCCCCGGCCGCCCGCCGGACCCAGGACTCCTCCTCCACCTGCTCGAGGAGATCCGTCACACGGATCTTCCGCGGCCGGCCGGCGTCGATGGCCGCCTCCACGGCCGCCCCGATGTCGTTCGTATGGATGTGGCAGTTCCACATTCCCTCTCCACCGACGACGACGATCGAATCCCCGATCCCGGCCCAGACGTTCTTGAAGGCTGGAATGGCGTGATCGGGCGCCTCGAGGAAGTACATGACCTCGAATCGGAGGTCGTCGAGAGCCTCCCCGCCGGCCGTGTCAGGCGAAGCCGCGCCGATGTCGCTCTCGGTCGTCTGTGACTGGGACCATTCCGAGCTGCTGGCGAGGCGGGCCGCCACGTCCTCGGGCAACGGCAGGCGATCCGGAGGCATCCGACCGTCGATGACCTCGAGAAACGCGTCGAAGAGGACGACGAGGCCAGCACCGCCGGCGTCCACGACGCCGGCCGAGGCCAGCACTGGGAGCAGCGTCGGCGTCTCCCAGAGGGCTGCGACGGCGGCCGTGCGGGCCGCTTCGGCCACGTCCACGAGACCGACGCTCCCCGAGGCCGGCGGCTGTGCCACGGCCCCTTCTCCCCCCATCGTGGCGACTGCTGCCGCAGCGGCGGCAGCCGCAACCGTGAGGATGGTGCCTTCCACCGGCTTCATGACGCCGGCGCGGGCGGCGATGTTGGCCTCCGAGAGACCAGCCGCGAGCTCCGAAGGCCCGACACCGCCGTGGCCGGGGGCGGGACCGGCAGCGAAGGTCTTTGCCAGCCCTCGGAGGATCTGGCACAGGATGACGCCGGAGTTCCCCCGCGCCCCCATGAGCGACCCGTGCGAGATCGCTTTGCAGGTTGCCCCCATGTCACCGGGATCCTCCAGCTTGGCCAGTTCGTTGCCGACGGACTCGAGCGTCAGGTGCATGTTCGTCCCGGTGTCGCCGTCCGGGACGGGGTAGACGTTCAGGCGGTTGAGGACGTCGCGATGATGCCCGAGACCCCGCTCGAAGCTCTCCATGACCTTCGTCACGTCGACCGCACCGAGTGCGTCGAGGCTCATGCGGGTGCCTCACCATCTAGCGGCGGCGTGGTCAGGCCCATGGCGGAGGATGGTAACCTCGATCCCTGTTCCCAGCAGTCCTCCGTCGATCGAGGTGACGCGTCCCAATGGCAGCCGTTTGCGAGTTGTGTGGCAAAGGACCTGGCTTCGGCATGAACGTGTCGCACTCCCACCGGAGGACGAAGCGGCGCTTCGACCCGAACATCCAGAAGGTACGAGCGCTCGTTGCGGGAACGCCGAGGAGGCTCTACGTGTGCACGTCCTGCATCAGGGCGGGCAAGGTCGTGAAGCCGCCTCGCCGTCAGATTCCCCAGAAGACCGCCTGAGCCCTCTCCCGATCGGCGCTCGCTCACCTGACTCAGCGAGCGGCTCATCTGAACGGGTGCTCCCAGCCCCGGATCTCGAAGCGGCGTCCGGCCAGGCTGCGCTCTTCGGCGTTCGCGGTGCAGATCCCGATCCGCACGGGCGGGCGCAATGATGCCGCCGCGAACGTCTCGAGCACCAGGGCGTCCTCTGCGGCGGTGAACACGAGCTCGTAGTCCTCTCCCCCGCCGAGGGCTTCCTCGGGTGCGGCTCCCTCGGCCACCGGGACCGTGTCGAGGCGCACACCCACTTCGGACTGTGTCGCGATGTGGTCGAGATCCTGCGCGAGCCCGTCGGACACGTCGATCATCGCCGTCGCGCCCGCGGTGGCCGCCGCCTGGCCGTCCGCGATCCGAGCGACGGGCCGGCGGTAGGCGCCGATCAAGCGGGACTGCACCTCCGTCAGCGGCACCCTCGTCAGTTCCCCTCTGGCGGCCGGCTGATCGTGAGCCGGCTGGCCGTGCAGTCGCACCGTCACGCCCTGCAGCAGCCTGAGGCCCGCGGCCGAGGCACCGAGGGGGCCGGTCACCCAGATGGCGTCGCCATCGCTCGCCCCGCTGCGGAGCACCGCAGCCCTGTCGTCGCACGTGCCGGTGATCGCCACCGAGATCACGAGCCGCTCGCCGGCCGTGAGGTCGCCCCCGACGAGCGCGATGCCGTAGGCGGCACACGCCTCGATCATTCCGTCGGCCACGGCGTCGAGCTGCATGTCGGCGGGTGCGGAGATGCCGGCCACGACGTGCAAGGGCCGCCCTCCCATGGCGGCGATGTCGCTGGCGTTCACGGAGATGGCCTTCCAGCCCGCATCGGCCAGCCGACCCCCATCGGCCAGCCGACCCCCATCGGCCAGCCGACCCCCATCAGCCGGCGAGCCGAGCGACAGATCGAAATGCACGCCGTCGACGACGAGGTCGATGGCGAGAAGGAGCTGGCCCGCCGGCGACGACAGCACGGCGGCGTCGTCGCCGGAGAACACTTCGCCCTCGAGTGGTTGCCTCAACAGTGGGGCGGCGCCCGCGACGGGGCCGAGCCGGCGCTGGACGCGAGCGATGAGCTCGAACTCGCCACCGTGGCCTGTTGTCACGTCGGGACGGTACCCGAAAGGACCGGGCGCCCGACTTGGGCCGTTCCGGGGAGGACGCCTAGCATCTGGTCCGATCAGCTGCTCCCGGTGGCCCGATGGCTGCAGGAGCGGTGCGCATGACCGACTGTGCTGAAAGGACTCCCGCCTAACATGCCTCCGACGAGCCACCGAAAGCTTCTCACATGGGTGGACGAGATCGCTGCTCTCACCCGACCGGACAACGTGGAATGGTGCGACGGATCTGCCGAGGAGTACGACCGCCTGTGCCAGCTGCTCGTCGACC
Organism: Acidimicrobiales bacterium; assembly: GCA_050008715.1. Classification (GTDB taxonomy): domain Bacteria; phylum Actinomycetota; class Acidimicrobiia; order Acidimicrobiales; family Bog-793; genus JAKACA01. The sequence goes on from JBEKMC010000096.1 coordinate 12,831, forward strand.
ACGGCACGTTCACGCGGTTGTCGGAGGCCAAGCGCCCCAACAGCTACTGGGCGCACTCGGATGTCCGCGACGTCGCCCGCGTGGAAGGACGCACCTACGTCGCTTCCGCCAAGCAGGAGGACGCCGGCCCGACGAACAACTGGATCGACCCGCACGACTTGCGCGACACGCTGGCGGGACTCTTCGACGGCTGCATGC
>JBEKMC010000097.1:0-20363 GCA_050008715.1 Acidimicrobiales bacterium
GGACCTACTTCCGCATCGTCGCCGAAGCCGTCTTCTCCGCCCAGAGCACCGACTTCTCGGCTCTGCACGCCATGTTCTACGCCCATTCCGGCACCGACCTCGAGGGGCTCCTCTCGGTGGACCGCGGGGCGCAGCAGGATCGGATCGTCGGTGGCTCGATCCGCATCAGCGAGGTGATGGCCGAGGGCCTGACTGACCACATCCGCCTCGAGAGCCCGGTTCGGCGGATCGACCAGGACGGCGAAGGCGTCCGCGTCCTCACCCGGGGCGGGGACGTCGTGACGGGCGACCATGTGATCGTGACCTTGCCACCCAGCCTTGCCGGACGGCTCGAGTACGGCCCGGCGCTGCCGTCGTGGCGTGACCAGCTGACGCAGCGGCTGCCGGCGGGATCGGTCATCAAGCTCTACGCCGTCTACGACGAGCCGTTCTGGCGGGAGGAAGGGCTGACGGGACAGGCGGCCTCCGACGTCGGGCCGGTGAAGATCACCTTCGATAATTCACCGCCGTCGGGTCGGCCAGGAATCCTCCTCGGTTTCATCGAAGGCAACGACGCTCGCGAATGGGCGCGCCACTCCGAAGCAGAGCGTCAGCGCGTCACGGTCGAGTGTTTCGAGCGCTACTTCGGACCGAAAGCACGCCACCTCACGGGATACCTCGAACGCGACTGGATGGCGGAGGAGTTCACGCGCGGTTGCTATGGCGCACACTTCACTCCTGGTGTCTGGACGGCCTATGGATCGGCGCTCCGGGCCCCGATCGGGCGAATCCACTTCGCCGGCGCCGACCATTCCGCCGTGTGGAACGGATACATGGAGGGCGCTGTCCGCTCCGGCGAAGAGGCTGCCGACGACGTGCTCACCCTCCTCGGGACGGCTCAGCGGGCCCACTGACGGCAACGACCGCCGGCCGGGTCCGGCGGCTCCTACTCGATCGGGATGCGCAGGCCGGCGAGAACCTCCGACAAGAGTGGCCGCACGGCATCCGGCGAGTAACGACGCGAGATCGTCCGCCTCCCGTTCACCGCCAGGGTCGTCCAGAGCTCCTCGTCGCGGTAGGCACGCACGACGGCGGCGGCGAAATCGGCGGCGCCGTCGGCAACGAGCACGTCGGTCTCGTCCACGAGCCCCATTCCTTCAGCCCCGATGCGCGTCGTGACCACGGGAAGCCCGTGGGCAAGACTTTCGCCGACCTTGCCTTTCATGCCGGCGCCGTAACGAAGGGGGGCGACGAACAGGCGGGCTCGCTCGTAGAGGTCGCCAAGATCGGGCACCCATCCCAGCACTCGGACCCCGTGGCCGGCAAGTGCCCAGATGTCGTCGGTCGGATGGCTCCCGACGATGTAGGTGGGCACGTCGGGAAGGGTTTCGTGGACGAGCGGAAGGATCTCCTCCACGAGCCAATGAGCGGCGTCCCGATTGGGGTCGTGAGGGAAACTGCCCACGAACAACAGGCCCTGACGGCGACCGAACGGCTGCCCGGCCGCCTCGTCGCGATGGATGTTCGGCACGACGTGCACAGAGAGATCCGGCAGCTCCTCGAGCAGCAGCTCGCGCTCGACGGGAGACACGACGAGCGTGGCATCGGCCGCCTTCGCCAGCGACAGCTCCATCTCTCGCTGTTGCTCGGCAATGCGGAATCGCTCGGGATCACCTTCGATCTCGGCGCGGCGACGCTCCCTCACGAAGTGCAGATCGACCGTGTCGTAGATGATCTTCGTCTGCGGGCTCAGCGTTCGCAGCAACGGAAGGTGCTGCCACGTCGGTTCGGGCCGGCAGAGGATGGCGACCTGCAGGTCCGACGAGACCTCCTTCAAGTACCCCCGAATCCGGTGGCACCCGTCAAGTACCTCGATACCGAGATCCCGGAGGCGACCGGAATACGACGGAAGGTCGACACCACTGTTCGGGAGGAACGTGACCCCGAAACCGAGATCGTTGAGGATGCACAGCAGCTCCCACATACGCCGCGAGCCGGAATCCTGGTTCGGTGTGGGCACGTGCTCGTCGATGACGAGAACGCGGCCGAGCCGGGGACGCCAGCTGGCGAGCCGCGTGGGAGAGGCCTGCGAGGGCAACTGGGTGGCGAGCTCGTGCTGCCACTTGGACCGGAAGGTCTCCTGATTGACGACCTGGTGGCGTTTGACGCCGGACGACAGATCCGTGCCGTTACTGCCCCCCTCGTGGTGCACCACGACCGAACGCGGCTCGTAGACGACCCGATAGCCGAGTTTGCGGGCGGAGAAGGCCAGGTCCGTGTCCTCGTAATAGGCAGGCGCAAACCTTGTGTCGAGGCCACCGAGGGCGTCCCACAGGTCGCGGCGCACGAGGAGGCTGGCACCGGAGCAGTAGTCCACGTCGCGGCGGAAGTTATACGCAGGGTCGTTGGCGTCGCCGCCGCGTCCACAGTTCCAAGCCGATCCGTCGCGGGCGACCACGCCTCCCGCCTCTTGCAACCTCCCGTCCGGATACAGGAGCTTCGAGCCGACGATCCCGACGTCCTCGTTCGTGTCGGCGATGTCGAAGAGGGCGTCGAGCCAACCCGGACGGACGGTTGTGTCGTTGTTGAGCAGGACGACGAACTGGCCCTTGGCGGCGTCCACACCGGCATTCACGGCGTTCACGAACCCGCCGTTCGGCTGCAGGCGGACAACGGTGATGCCTCGCACGTGTTGCAGCATCTGCGTCGTGTCGTCCGTCGAGGCGTCATCGACCACGACGACCGAGTACGCAGTGGCGGGCACGTCCTCTGCGATCGACGCGAGGCAGTTCGCCGTGAGCGGCCACTGGTTGTGGACGGGGATGACGATCGTGAGCTCGGGATCCTCGGACGTCGGCAGGCTGGCCGGAACGCGTTTCAGCGACGACGCCGGAACGGCGGCCTGCGGACGGGTGGCGGGAGCCCCCGCGAGCGATCGAACGACGTATCCGTAACCGCGACGGCGCACCGAGTGGCCGGGCAACACCCGCTCGATCGCTCCTCGATACCGGCTGGCTACTCGGAACCAGGCGGAAGCGGTCAAGTCCTCGATCTCTCGGTACAGCGCGTCCTGCCGCTGCTCGCTCTCGCGAAGGGCCTCCCTCGCGCCGGCGACGGCTGTGCCGAGCGCCTCCTGGCGTCGTACGGCTCGCAGCTCTGATCGCCGGGAGCGCCGGACCGACTGGAGCGCCTGCTCGTAGCCCCGGGCGAAGTCGTCCCTCTCCGCTGCGTGAAGCGCGGCGGAGGTGACGGCCTCATCGCGCTGGCGGGCCGTGCGACGAACGAGCTCCAGCCCGACGTCGACGAGCGTGCTGTACCCGGGCAGGCCCTCCAGATCGCGCCGCGAGGCCACTGCCACCAGGTACCGGGGCACGAGCTTCGTTCCCGCCACCCAATGGTCCTCGTCAGGCTGGAGGGCCAGCGTCATGAGGTCACCCGGCTGCCCAGCCGGTTCGAGCGGCGCCAGGACCGAGCCGACGGCGCTGTTCTGCCCCCACAGCTGGACATGGTCGAAGCGATTTCTCAAGAAACCCTCGAACTCGTCCGCGTTCAGCTCCCGGACGTGAAACGGGTTGTCCTCGTCGAGGCTCGCCGAGACGTCCCGATCAGGTGTCGACGCGATGAACAGGCCGTCGGGCGCGAGCACTCGAGACACGCCGTCGACAAGACGTCCATGGTCCGATACATGCTCGATTGCCTCGAAGCAGACCACCACATCGAAGGAGCCAGGGGCGAAGGCGGAGAGATCGAGCATGTCGCCTTCGACGAACGAGAGATTGGGGAGCTGGTACGCGTCGCTGCTGTGGCTGACGCTGGCACCGTCGATCTCGAGTCCGACGACTTCTCGCGCCTGGGTGGCCAACACGGCCGACCCATAGCCCTCGCCGCTCGCAAGATCGAGGACTCGCCTGCCGGCCACCTGGGACGCCGCGAAGAGGTAGCGGTGATAGTGCTCGTACACGACTTGGAGGTCATCGGCCCAGGGAACGCACCGCTCTCCGGTCCACTCGATGGCACGACGACCGGCTCCATCCCGGTTGGTCGGCATCACGCACCTTCCCTGTACTCGTTGCCGTTCAGCTCAGACATTGCACCCTGGGCGCGGGCTTGCAGCTCGTCACGCCTTCATCCTCGCAGATTCGAGTCCCTCAACGACGATTCGTACCCCAGCAGTGCACGATTCCGCTCGTGTCGTCCGTCGTCTGCTCTAATGAGATCGTGGAACGTCGCGGCTCGATGGACGAAGCCCTGGTACATGCGAACGTCGGTCTGCCGGTGCCGAAGGGAGCCCGGTTCCGATTCCTGAAGCGGGTCATTGCTCGCTTGAGCTGGTTGTACATGCATCATCAGGTCGCCTTCAACCAGGCGGTCATAGTCGCGTTGTCGGACTTGAGTGCCATGCAGACTGCGCTCGATCAGCAGCTCGCAGACTTGCGAACTGCGGTGGACCAGCAGCTCCACGAGGTCCGCAACGACCTGGACAGCGGCGTCGACCACGTGAAGGATCTCGTCAGCCAGCAAGGGCTCGCCAATCGCCACCAAATCGATCTCATCCAGCGGCAAGCATTCCAGCGCCATCACGAGGAACTCGGCTCGCTGCGGTCGGAATTCACGGGCATCGCCTTCAGGATCGGCGAGCTGCAGGCACAGCTCGCCGACCTCCAAGGCGCCGGGCTGCGCGACAGATCCGAGGCACGGGTCCGCCAGGCTCAGATCGACCTGTTCCTGAACGAGGTGCGACGGTCGTTGCCCGAGCCTGCCGAGCCGCAGCGGTTGGCAGCGCTGCCTTCCGCCGTCGACAATGCCTACGCAGCCCTGGAAGAGGCCTTCCGCGGATCGTTCGATCTCATCAAGGAGCGCCTCGGCGAGTACCTCGGCGACGTGCTCGCCACTGACCGGCACGGCCCGGTGCTCGACATCGGTTGCGGGCGGGGCGAGTGGCTGGAGCTGCTCACGGAAGCCGGCATCGACGCCTACGGCGTGGACCTGAACGAGCTGTTCGTCGCCGCTTGCGAGGACCGGGGCCTCGACGCGCGCTGCGCCGAGGCGCTGAAGCACCTCGTGAGCGTTCCGGAGGGCTCACTGGCGGCTGTGACCGCATTCCAGGTCGCCGAGCACCTCTCCATCGACTCGCTCGTCGAGCTCCTCGATCTGTCGCTTCGCGCCCTCCAGCACGGAGGGTTGCTCATTCTCGAGACCCCCAATCCGGACAACCTCATCGTCGGCGCCTCGACGTTCTATCTCGACCCCACTCACGAACGGCCTCTGAATTCGGAGTTTCTCGCCTTCCTCGTCGGCACCCGCGGATTCGTCGACGTCGAGGTGCGCCTGCTGCACCGGTCGCCCGGTCTGCCGCTGCCTGACACGGGCGAGCCGTGGGCGAGCGACCTCGGGCCGGTGGTGGCGGTTCTCAACGACCGGCTGTTCGGGGCGATGGACTACTCCGTCGTCGCTCGGCGCTTGTAACGCCTGGCTCGGAGGAAGAGCAGCCTTCATGCGGATCGCCTGGTGGTCACCGATGCCTCCGCAACCCAGTGGCATCGCGGACTACAGCTACGACTTACTCACCGAACTGAGCGGGCGCGCCGATCTCGTGGCCGTCGTCAGTGACGATGTCGCGCACATAGTTCGCGCTCCGGCCGGCGTGACCACTGTGGGAGCCACCGCCTATGGCAGCGGCGCCGTCGGACGGTGCGACATCGACGTCTACCACATGGGCAACCATCCTTGGCTGCATGCCTACATCCACGGCCCCGCCCTCGATCACCCCGGTCTGCTCGTGCTCCATGACCCAGCGTTGGCCGATTTCTACTGCGAGCTCTGCGGTGGCACGGATAGTCCGGTATATCTCGCCGAGTTCCGTTACGACGACCCTTCCATGGACGGGCATCTGCCCATGACGATGGTCGACGGTCGCCCTGAGCCCGACCGTCTCCGGCTCCTCATGTCTCGCCGCCTCGTCGAGACGAGCATAGAGACGATCGTCCACAGTGAATGGATACGAGACGAGCTGATCCGTCGATACCCGTCTGCGAAGGTGTCCCATGTCCACCACCCCGCCCGAACGCTCCCCGATCGGCACCTGGCGCCGGGTACACCGGGCGGCGACGGGCTTACCTTCGGCGTGTTCGGCGGTCTGTCAGCGCACAAACGGGTCGGTGCCGCCCTGCGGGCGTTCACCTCGCTTCACCACGAGTACCCCGATGCTCGCATGGCGATCGTCGGTCGCAGCGACGATCCCGAGCTTGAACGCCAACTCAGGGAGCTCATCGGGTCAGGCGGGCTCTCCGGCTGCGTTCGCCTCGTCACAAACGTGTCAATACAGGCACTGGAGCGGGAGATCGCCGGTTGCGACGTCGTCGTCGCGTTGCGCTGGCCGACGGCCGGAGAGACGAGCGGTGTGATGATGCGGGCGTTCGGTGCCGGCAAGCCGGTGATCGTGAGTGACGTCCCGCAGTACCGTGGGCTCGACCCGACGTTCTGCTGGGCCGTGCCCACCGATTCTGGTGCGGAGACGCCGGCGCTCGAACAGCGCATGCGGGCCGTGCTCGCCGATCCTGCGAGCTGTGCGGCGGCCGGCGCCGTGGCGCGCGCTTTCGTCGCCACCGAAGCCAGCTTCGACACCGTCGCCTCGCGGTACCTGGAGCTCGCCGCTGAGTGCGTCGAGGCAAAAGGCGTCCAGTGGTCGGCACGGGTGGGCGATGCCACCCCGGACCGGAGCGCCGTGAGCCTGGTCGGCAACTGGCTGGCGACGACGGGGCTGGCGGAAGCTGCCCGCAGGTCGGCGAGTGCGCTGATCGATGCTGGAGTGGGCGTATCCATCGTCGACTACCCCGTTCCCGACGTCCCGCGATCCGAAGACCGGGCGCCGGAGTGGATGTGGAGATTCCCGTCCGATCGCACCAGTCACACCGAGCTGTGGTACCTCAACGTGAACGAGCTCGGGGTTGTCGCCGACGACGAGTTGCGGCCTCCGGGGAGCGACCGCTACGTCGTCGCGTCCTGGTTCTGGGAGCTGCCGAGGCTCGCCGCTGCTTTCGTCGGCCAGATCGATCGGGTGGACGAGATCTGGGCCGGAAGCAAATTCACCGCCTCCGCCTTCCGCGGCTACACCCTCAAACCCGTCCACGTCATACCGTGCGTGGTCGAACCGAAGCCCTCGCCGTTCCTGACACGCAGTGACCTCGACCTTCCCGAGGACGCGTGCTTGTTCCTCTACAGCTTCGACGCCAATTCGACGCTCGCACGCAAGAACCCCTGGGGGGCGATCCGGGCGTTTCGCCGAGCCTTCGGGGCCGCGGAGCGACGGGGCCCGGCCCGTCTCGTCATCAAGAGCATCAACCTTGGCCGGATGCCACTCGCCCAGGCGGAGCTGATCCGGGAGATACGAAGCGCCGACGGAATCCTCATCGACGAGGATCTGTCCACTGACGACATGCATGCGCTCATCTCCCTGTGCGATGTCTACGTGAGCCTGCACCGGAGTGAGGGTTTCGGGCTCGGTATGGCCGAAGCGATGTACCTCGGCAAGCCGGTCATCGCCACGGCCTTCTCCGGCAACATGGACTACATGACGGAGATGAACAGCTGTCTCGTCGGATACCGGCTCCGGGAAATCGACGTGGCCGAGCACCGCTATTTCGCCGGCATGGCCAACGTGTACGAGACCGGCCAGCTCTGGGCAGAGCCGGACGTCGAGCAAGCCGCCCAGTGGATGCGCCGCTTGTTCGAGAACCCAGCCGAGCGACTGCGGATCGGGGCGACAGCCGCCGGCGTCATCAGACAGAGTTACAACCCACACGCTGCGGCCGCCGCCATGACGGCGCGCTTTGCCGAGATCGAGGCTGCTCTGCCGCTACGAACCTGAGTCGGGTGGCGTCGGGACGATCGCACCTTGGGGGCTCAGGCGCCACACGGCGGCGCTGTACTGCTGCTCGGGAGGCGCACCCACGACGAGGGTCATGTACCGGATCGCGCAGGCATCATTGTTCGAGGGGATCGGGATCACGATCGTCCGCACCTGCCACTCGACGAGCTCCTTCCGGGCCGTGTCGAGCGACAGGGGTCTCGGCTGTGACTCGCCGAGGTTCTTGAAGCAGCTCGAGAGGCCACGCCCGATCGCCCCCGTACGGGTCACAGGAACTGCGGCCTCGCCAGTCGGCATGCGGAAGCGGAAATCGTCGAGCGCCTGCCACAGCTCCGGCAGGTTGCTCTGGCCCGACGCGAAGGGATACGGCAGCAGCGTCGAGCCCTGTGGGACGTCTTTTGCCGCCACTGACGTGAACCATGTCGGCACGGCGATCTGCTGGATGGCGTACGGCCAGTTCGGGACGAGGGACACGATCCCGGCGGCGAGCAACACGGCCGGCAACGCTCGGCTCGTGACGGCCGACACCCCCGAGCGGCCGTGGGCGCGCCGCCGCCTCGGACTGAGTAACCAACGATCCACGATGATCGAGATCAGCAACGCCACGAAGAGCCACGTGAACACCGAATATCGTGACGCCACCTCGCTGTCGAGAAACGGGAGGTGGGTCAAGACGGCAAAAGGGAGCCGTATGGACGTCATGTGCCCTGCAATGTGCAATCGGCTGCCCATCGACATCACCAGACCGGCGGCGGCCATGAGCGCCGAGAACTGCACGAGCGGGATCCGGCGGTATTTCCAGACACCGAGGCAGAGCAACAGCACGAGTGGGATGCCGATGAAGGCGCCGTTCTCGGTGACATCGGGGACGATCCCGTGTGCCGGCGTCATGGCCACCCATCGGGATCCGAGCGCAGACGACCCGAAGGGGTATCGCTGATTCGCCGTCGGGACGACCACGCCGGCGAGATCGGTGGACAGACCTGCGAGCAAGCGGATTGGATGGACCGGGCCCTTGGCATGATTCGGGCCGGTGCGTGCCTCGTAGGCGAAGAAGAGAGCAAAGGGGATCACGGGCACGACGCCGAGGGTGATCGCCCGGAGGGCGTAGCCGAGCTTGGGGCGGAAGCGACGACGTTGGCTGATGGCGAACAGCACGAGCCCGATCGCCATCATGAGCGCCGTCTCGGCGAAGACCTCCGCCGACCAGCCGAGCTGGATGATCTCGAGCAGGGCGAAGAGCAGCCCGACGGTCCACCACCGGAAGCGTTGGCGAACGAGCATTTCGTCGAGCAGCAACAGCAGTAACGGGGGGATCGGGACGAAGAGGAGAAACAGGTGCCCCGCTCCCTGACCGACCATGTACGGCGAGAATCCGTAGAGCAACCCACCCACGAAGGCCGCCGGCGTGGATGCCCACCGACGGCAGGCCAGCATGCAGGTCGTCGCCGAGCCGGCAAACGCAAGTGTCAACAGGACGTTGTAGGTGGCGATGGGACCGAAGATCAGCGTGATCGGCGCTCCCATGAACCCGGCCATCGGCATGGACGTGTTGTCGGCGAGGTCGACCCCGTACGGGAAGTCGATCCAGTTCGTCCTGAACGGGTTCATCAGGTTCGTGAGGGCGTGCGAGCCCCACGCCAGGAACCAGACCTCCTGCCCGTTGTCGCCGCAGCCACCACACTGCAGCGTGTGACTTGCCCCGTTCAGCCACGACGGCAGGATGGCGACAACGCCGAGGACGACGTACACGAGGATGGCGATCCACACGCCGACGTGTCGGTAGTGGCGTCGGCCCCCGGTGGGTGGGGAGTCGACAGGATCGACGCCCTCTCCACCGTCGGCATCTGAGGGAGCGTCAGATCCGGACGAATCGGCACTGGAGGCGACGTCGCCCCGGGCAGCCACCGTCAATACCGCAATTGGTCGGGCTCTGCGGGAGTCAGGTCAGTCATCGCAGCGCGACAGGGTTTTGCGGCTCCTCACTCGGGTATCCTCGCAGATCCCGCCGGCCCCCTGCGATCTCTCGACAGCCTTGCCTGCGAGACGTCAGCCCGCCTGCGAGAACATAAAGCCGTCACTCTCGACGACAGGAGCAGATCCATGTGCGTCGCCTTCCCGTCCCGCCCGGCAGCCGTGCTCGGAGCGCTCGCCCTCGCCGCATGCCTCGCCGCCGCAATGTTGCTACCGCCGGGCCATGGCTCGGCGGACGCCCGAGGTGCTCGCACGACGGGCCACTCCGTCGGCTCCGTGCGCTCCTTCGCCGCCTTCGGACCGGCGGAGGCCATGGCCGGGCCGTTGCGCGCCCGTGTCGTCCGGCTACCTCGAGCCTCGGCCGAGTCGCTGACGACGGCAGAAGCGCTGCCAACGCCCGTCCCGTCGGAGGCGAAGCAGATGAGCGTGCTGGCCGCAGCGTTGAAGACCATGAGAAAGAATTACGCAAGCCTCCGATTCGAATCCCCCGGGCCTTCCGACGTCTTCGACTACGGCGTCGGAGCGCTCTGGCTGAAGGGCATTGACGGCGCAGGGACGACGATCGCCCTCATCGAGGGCTGGAACGACCCGGCCATCGGCGCCGTCATCGCCGGGTTCGACAAGCCGCTCGGCCTGCCCAACCCGGAGATCGAGACGATCTACCCGTCCGGGGACGGAAAGCTCCCCGCCGCCTGCCCACCTGGGATGGTTGCCCTCGGTGGCTACGGATCGTGCTCGGCATGGGCCGGCGAGTTGCAACTCGACGTCGAATCAGCACACCTGATGGCCCCCTATGCAAAGATCCTGATCTCGGTCTCGCCGGCGGACAGCCAGATCACCGACGACGCTGCGAGCCAGGTGGCGCCTCCCGAAATGATGCAGGCGCTCGAGTGGATCAGCTCGAAGCGCCTCGCCGACGTCATCTCCATCAGCGACGGCTCGGGCGAGACGAGCTACAGCCGCGGGGTCGCCGAGATCGCCGCCCAGACTCCGGGCGAACTGGCCGCTGCAGCCACCGGCATCCCCGTGCTCGTCGCCACCGGCGACACCGGTGTCGTCATGGAGTTGCCCGTGTTCGACGGTGACCAGGTCACGAAGACGCCGGACACGGGGACCTGGGACGATACGCCATGGGTCACCGCCGTCGGCGGGAGCGTCCCCGATCTGGGCTCGACCGCTCAGCGCCTCGGCCCCGATCCTCTTTGGAACATCGGGGAGTACTCGGCCAGCGCGGGCTATTCCTCGGTGTTCACCCGGCCCGCCTATCAGAGCACCGTGGCATCCATCACCCACAGCGGCATGCGGTCCGTCCCGGACATCACAATGGACGCAAGTGACGGCACGTCCGAAGCCGCCCCGATGCTCGCCGGCGTGTTGGCACTCGCCACCGAGCTGAACCACGGCGACAACGTCGGCCCGATCAACCCGGTCCTCTACGGAGTCCTCGGCCCGAAAGGGGCCGCCGACGGCATCGCCGACGTGGTGTCCGGCAACGACTCGTACGAGAACATCGACGGCAAGGTCATCGTGCCGGGGTTCACGGCGGCGAAGGGTTACGACGTGGCGAGCGGCTGGGGCACGATCTACGCCCCGAAGTTCGTGCCCAGCCTCGTGGCAGCCACGCAGGCGACAGCACAGGACAAAGCGGCCCGTGAACAGGCACGGGCAGAGCTGAGGGCCTTGAGCCGTGCCGTGTCGCTGTCGCCGTCCACCGTCGCATCAGGTGGCATCTCGTACCTGTTCGCATCCGGCTTCCTCCCCGGACATCCCGTGCAACTCATCATCGGCACCCGGGTCGTGGCGAAGCTCACCGCAAGCGTCCTCGGGACGGTCACCTACATGATCGACCCGGCGGCGCTGAAGCTGGCAGCCGGCAGTCACACGGTGAAGCTGGAGAGCATGCTCATCACGGTGAGGGGCACCTTCACGAGCAAGTGAGCTGCCGTCATCGGCTCGAAAGCTCCCTTTGGGTTCCGGCGGGTCCGAGTAGGTTGTGCAGCGTGCCCACGGCTAAGGCTCCGACGGGACTGGCATCACAACCCGACACTGTCGTCCCCGAGCCGAGCGCGTTGCCCTCTCGTGACGCCACTCGAACCCCTAGAGCCGTCGTTCGCCGCCTTGTTCTCGCCTCGGTACTGCTGAGCCTCTGCTCCAGCGCTCTCTGCCTGTTGGTCCTGGACATATTTGTCGGTGCGAGGGCCAGGCTTCCCCATGTCCTCATGTCGTGGGACGCCAGTTGGTGGGCCTCGCTCGCCGTTCACGGTTACTGGAACCCGAATGGAGTTGGCGGGGGCCACGATGCCTACTTCCCGCTCCTCCCACTCCTCGAGCGCTACGGGCACGCCGTCACGGGCCTGTCGATCACCGTCGTCGCCGTCACATCGAGCATCGCCCTGCAGGCGGTAGCTGCTGGGCTGCTGCTGCTGATCGCCCGACAGAACGGGGTAGGCAACGCGCAGGCTCTCGGTTGGGTCACGCTTTTCGTGATCAGCCCACCAGTCGTCTTCGACGTCATGGGCTACGACATCGCCATTCTCTGCGTGTTCTGCTTCCTCGGTCTGTTCTTCCAACAACGAGGAAGCCTGTGGCTGGCTGCGCTCTCATTCGGGCTGGCAAGCGCAACGAACCCCTTGGGTATTGCCTTCGCCCTCGGCTTCGTATCGTGGTCCCTCATAGATCTCACCACGACCAGGTCGATCACGCCCCGATCGCTCCTCATCGTCGGTGGCCGGGCGATTGTGAGCCTTTCCGGTCTCGCCGCTTATAGCGTTTACCTCCTCGTCCGCTTTCGCGCACCATTGGGCTTCTACGAGGCGGCTTCGCACTGGGTGGAACCTCGCCCGATCTCGGTCATTCTCGCGAGAATCGTCACTTTTGAGCCGGTTCGCGGGTCCATCACACGCTGGGTGGCTTCGCCCGACGGGCACCTGAGCTCCCTGATTGACGCATCCGCAGCGCTCACTGCCGTCGCACTCGTCGTGGCGCTGATTGCGACGGAGAGGGGTCTTCGCACGCTTGGTCTCTGGGTCCTCGTCATGAGCTTCGCTGTCGCTCAGGTGCAGTGTGCTCGATTTACATGGGAGGTGTCGACGACCCGCTACCTCCTTCCCGTCGTGTTCGGAGTCCTCCACAACCTCGCGACGGGGCGATGGGCCGACTGAGCCGCGGGCGCCATGTCCGTTCCGCCAAGGCGCCAAGACGTCCGCGCGCTCGGCACGTCGTGGCTGGAGCCCTCGCAGCCTGGGCGCTCGTGGCAACCGTCGTCCCGCTCGTCCACGCTCTTCCTCCGGCACTTCGGACGGCGACGATTGTCCGCCGCCTGCACGCCGATCTCGGCCCGCTTGGTTCAGGCTGGACTGGGTTGCTCGAGATGCCGTCCAGTACGGGGCCAGTGTCCGACCCATCGGGTTGGGAGTGGTCACACGGCTCGACGTCCACCATCCGGATTCAAAGCGGGTGGAGGGCGCTTTCGCTCGAGATGAGCCCGATTCCGTGTCGGGACCGCAAGCCACAGAAGGTGTTTCTGGCGGGATCGGGGACGCTCGGACCGACGCTTACCCTACTGGCGGGGTTTCACTGGTACCAGGTCCCGCTCGGTTGGCTGCACGGCGGGAACGTGCTCACGCTGTCGTATCGTTGCGTGGTGATACCCCTGCTCCGTGCTGGCCATAGGTCTTTGCAGCGCCTCGCCGTCGCCGTAGCTGACGTTCGTGCCGTCGGTACCGAATAACCTTGCAGGCGCAGACCGGGGTCACCCCTTCGGCGGTTCGTAGACCTTGGTGGTCGCCGACAAATCCTAGGCCCCCTCGACTCGGTTCCCGATTGCCCGCCCGAGGAAGGCGATCTGAGCTGCCGAGGCGTGCGCGGCAAGCCGGGAGGGAAAGGCGGTGAACCCATGGGCGGACTCGGGGTAGACGAGCAGCTGCGCCTCGTTCCCCGCCGCCCTCCAGCGTGCCGACATGAACAGCGAGTCGTCGAGAAGCGGGTCGAGGTCGCCAACGAGGAAGAGCGCCGGCGGCAAGCCGTGCAGTTCCGCGTACAGAGGTGAGATGGCGGGATCCCTTCGCTGCTCGGGCGTGAGACCGGGCAGGAACTGATCCGTGAACCACTCGATGATGGGTGTCGAGAGGATGAGGTTGCGTGCGCCCCAGCTCCGGGCACTCGGCGTGAGCGACAGGTCGAAGGCACCGAAGACGAGATTGGCACCCGAGAACGCCGCGACGGCGCCGTGGTTGTCCCGCATCCGCAGCAACGTGAGCGCGGCCAAGTGCGCACCCGCCGATTCGCCGCCGATCAGAAGGCGATCCGTGCCGAAGCGCTCCAGGCTGTTCTCGACGAGCCAGCACGCCGCCGCCTCGCAATCGTCGGGCGCCGCCGGCATCGGGTGCTCAGGGGCGAGCCGGTACCCCACGCTGACGACGGCGATCCCCGTCGCGTCGGAGAGTGTCGTCAGCAGCACGTCCTGCTGGTCTGCAGCGCCCAGCGTCCACCCGCCCCCGTGGATGTGCAGGTAGACGGCAGCCGGCTCCGCCGGCGACACCACGCGGAGCGGAATCTCACCGCCCGGTCCCGGGATGCTGAAGTCGACGGCGCGCTCGGACGTGACGATTGCACCGAAGGGCCCGCTTCCTTCGAGGCGCGTCCGACGCGTCACCTCAGGGACGACGGTGTTGACCGCCGGGATCGTGGCGAGCATGGCCTCGATCTGCTCGTTCAGCGCACGCGATTCCCCGATGACGTCCTCAGGTAGCTCGACGTAGGTGATGGGCATCGCGAAACGCTAGCGGCCCGAGGTAATGGCGGCCCGAGGTCTCGTCGCAGAACCCGAATCGAACCCGAGTGCACGGGCGATCAGGCTCATCGGGTGGGCGACGGCAACGCCGGCGCGTTCGAGGTGGATGGAACACCCGGGGTTGGCGCTCGCAACGACGTCGGCCCGCGCACGATCGATCGAGGCCAACTTGCGTGCGCGGATCTGAGTCGCCATGGCCGGCTCGAGGACCGAGTACGCCCCACCGGCGCCGCAGCACAACCCCTCGTCGTCGAGCTCGACGAGCTCCCGGACGAATGGGGCGAGCACGGATCGAGTCGCCTGGTGGACACGCTGGCCGTGGCGGAGGTGGCAGGGATCCTGTATCGCCACGCTCACGTCGAGCGGCGGCACGGCGTCGAGCTTGTCGAGGTGGTCCGACAGCCACTCCTGGACGTCACGGACACGCGCCGAGAACGACCGCGCCTCGTCGGTGCCGAGCAGGCGGCCGTACTGTTTCATGGCGGTGCCACAGCCCGCCGAGTCGACGAGGACGGGACCCTCACCAGGCAGGGAGCGAATCGTCCGCTCCGCCAGCTGCTCGGCGCGATGCGCCAGGCCGGCGTGAGCCTGCAGGGCGCCGCAGCACGGAGCCAGGCCGGCGGTCGGCCATACACCGGCACCCGCCGCTTCGATCACTCGTTGCGCGTCGCGATGCACGTGGCGCTGCCAGGCGTCCATCACACAGCCGGTGAACAAATAGACGTCGCTGCCCGAGGCGCGCAAGGCCTCGGACCTGATCGGCAGCTTCGGCCAGCCGAGACGCCGAGGCACGAGCCCGGCCCGCTGGCCGACTGCGAGTGCGGCCGTGCCGGCGCGCAACAGGCGAGGGTGGGCCAGGGGCACGAACGCCGCCCTCTGCCACCACGGAGTCATCTTGTGCGCGCTCGCCAGCGACACCCGAGCCGTCTCCATCAGGTGGCCGAAGGGAACACCGCCCGGGCAGGCGGTTTCGCACCCGAGGCACTGGACACAGGTCTCGAAGGACCGCACCACCTCGGCGGTGACGGGGGCTCCGTCGTTGTGGACCGACCGCATGAGGGCGATGCGCCCCCGAGGCGAGCGGCTCTCGTCGCCGCTCACGCGAAAGGTTGGACAGTGCGGGAGGCAGAGGCCGCATTGCACGCAGGCGGCCAGCTCGTCGGGATCGAGGTGGAGGTTCATGACGGCGGCTCGATCCCAGTCGGTTGCTCGAGAGTCGATCCAAACGGGGAGCGCCCCGGACTGAGGCGACCGGTGGGGTCGAAGAGCTGCTTCGTGCGCCTGCTGAGCGCGATGAGGGCCGGAGGCATCTCGGCCCGAGGCTGAGGACGGCTGCCGAAGACGGTACCGACGCCGATGCAGGCCACGAACGGCCCAGTTGACGACGTGTCGAGATTGCGCAACTCGCCGGGCTGCAACGACCAACGATGTGGTGGCAGTTCGGGCGCCCCGGCAACCTCGTCCCAGGATCCCAGCGAGCCCAATGTCGCCGCCCGTGCAGCCACGTCCGCCCTGTGTCCCTCGAGCTGCACCCACGTGCGGTCTCCGTCCCACAAGACCGCAGACGGCCGGTAGATGTGTTGCAGCACGCCGAAGGGATCGGTCTCAGCGCACTCGAACCACCGCGACGTCGACGGGACGGGGTTCGTCCGAAGGATGGCTTCGCCCATGAGGCCGAGCGTCCCGAGGGAGCCAACGAGCAGCCGGGGAAGATCGAAACCACTCACGTTCTTCACCGTCGGGCCACCGCCGGTCACAACGCGGCCCTCGGCCGACACGTATCGCAGCTGCAAGGCAGCGTCGCGGACGCGACCGCGCCCGAGCACGGACACGTCGTTCTCGCCGACGGCGAGGGCACCCCCCACCGTGCCGCCCCGATCCGGCAAGGACGTCAGTTGCCCTCTGGCGGCGAGCTCGGCGTGCAGTTGTGCCACAGTCGTGCCACAACGGACCCGTACGGTCATCTCCTCCCGCCGGTGCTCGAGGATCCCCGCGGGAGCCCTCACCATCCGTGTGCTTGGCGCAAGCTCGCCCCCGACCTGCCAGCGCGTACGTCCTCCCTCGACCGCGACGGGGCCGACGTCGCCGACCTCGGATGCGAACGCCGCCAAGGTGGGGTCGATGCTTGGCAATGTGCGGGCGGCCACGGTCACCCCCATACGCCCGTGGGGATGCGCCGCAGCGCCTGGATGTCGGCGCAGCTGTGAGACGAGGGCAGCACCTTGCCGGGGTTTGCCCGACACGCCGGGTCAAAGGCCTGCCGGAGCCGGTTCTGATGGTCGAGATCGTCGGAGGTGAACATCCAGGCCATGTAGTCCTGTTTCTCGACGCCGATGCCGTGCTCGCCCGACAGGACGCCGCCGGCGTCGAGGCAGACGCGCATGATCGCCTCCCCGGCGGCGTGCACGCGATCCATGACGCCGGGCTCCCGAACGTCGAACAGCAGCAAGGGATGCAGGTTGCCGTCTCCCGCATGGAAGACGTTGACGACCATCAGGTCGTGCCGCTCGGCGATCTCGTACACCGATCTCAGCACCTCGGCGAGGGCACGACGCGGGACGACGGCGTCGTGCAGGTAGTACGAGGGAGCGATCTGTGCGACGGCTCCGAACGCCGTCTTCCGGCCCTTCCACAGCAATTCACGCTCGGTGTCGTCGGCCGCCATCATCACGCTCGTGGCCCCATGCTCGCGTCCGATGACGGCGATGCGGTCGGCGTCGATGGAGGTCCCGTCTGTGAGCCCGTCGACTTCTGCGAGCAGAACGGCAGCTGCAGTCGTCGGATAGCCGGCATGGACGAAGTTCTCGACGGCCTGCACGATCGGCTGGTCCATCACCTCCATCGCCGCCGGGATGATGCCGGCTGCGATCACGCCGCTCACCGTGTTGGCGGCCGCCTCGATCGAGTCGAAGGCGAGCAGGAGGGTCCGAACCGCCGGCGGGTTGGGTGTCACACGGACTGCGATGCGCGTGGCAATGCCGAGCGTGCCTTCGCTGCCGACAAAGGCCCCTCTCAGGTCGTATCCTGCCGGCTCGGCGTCGAGGCCACCCAACGTGACGAGCTCCCCGTCGGGGAGCACGACGTCGAGGGCGAGCACATGATGACTCGTCACTCCGTAGGCGAGGCAATGAGGTCCGCCTGAGTTGTTGGCGACATTGCCGCCGAGAGTGCAGGCCTGCTGGCTCGAAGGATCGGGGGCGAAGTGGAAGCCCAGCGGCCGCAGGTGTTTCGTGAGGTCGAGATTGACCACCCCGGGTTCCACCCAGGCGACCCGATCTTCGAGGTCGACCTCCAGGATCCGGTTCATCCTGGTCGTCACGACGACGACGGGCGCGCCGAGAGGAATGGCCCCTCCGGCCAGTCCCGTCCCGGCACCACGGGGGACGATGGCGCGACCGTGAGCCGTGGCGATCCGGCAGATGCTCTGGACCTCCGCGGTACTGAGCGGGTAGCAGACCGGGCCGGAGAGGCCGCCGGCGAACACCGAGGCGTCGTGTGCCATCAGCGAGCGCTGGGCACTGTCGAAGCGAACGCGGTCGGGGCTCAGGGCGGCGGCGAGCTCCTCGACGACGGGGTCAGTCGACGGGCGCCGACGCGTGAGTGGCACCGATCTCCTCCATCGTCGGCTCTACGGCGCCGCCGCCGACTTGGCGGACAGCGCTGCGCGAGCGACCGAGGACGCCGGAGGATGACCGAGGTAGCCCGCCATCCACTGCGAGATGTCGCACAGCGCTGCGAGGTCGATGCCGGTGTCGTCGGGCGTCCCCTGCAAGGCGTACACGAGGTCTTCGGTCGCCAGATTCCCTTTGGCTTGTGGTCCGGCGAACGGACAGCCGCCGAGCCCGCCGACAGAGGAGTCAATCGCGCCGACGCCGACCTCGATGGCGGCCAGCGCATTCGCCACACCCATGCCGTAGGTGTCGTGGCCGTGAAAGGCAAGCCGCGACAGGTCCGACACCGCCGCGACCCGTTCGATCAGCGCAGCAATCTGGGCCGGACGACCGACCCCGATCGTGTCGCCGAGACTCAGTTCGTCGCAACCAAGATCGACGAGGCGACCGGCAAGGGCCACGACGCTGTTGGGAGCAACGTGCCCCTCGTAGGGGCATCCCGCCACCGTCGAGACGTACGCCCGAGTCCGCACGCCCTCCGAGTGGGCCGCTTCGACGACGAGACGAGCGTCTTCGAGACTCTCTGCCACGGTCCTGTTCACGTTGTGCCGGTTGAAGGTCTCGCTCACCGCGATGAAGACAGCCACCTCGTCGATGCCACACTCGATGGCGGCGCGCAGTCCGCGGACGTTGGGAGCGAGAGCCACGTACCGGACGCCGTCGGCTCGATGCACGCCCCGTGCAACCTCGGCGGCGTCCGCCAGTTGGGGAACGCGGTCGGCTCGCACGAACGACGTGATCTCCACCGTCTTGAGGCCGGCCGTGACCAAGCGCTCCACGAGCTCGATCTTCACACTGGTCGGAACGGTCTCGCGTTCGTTCTGCAGGCCGTCACGAGGCCCGACCTCCACGATCCGTACGCTCACACGGACAACCTACCGGGCGTCGGGGTCCTGGGAGAAGTTCCCAAACGTCTTCGGTTACCATCGGCCGGCGACCGGCTCAGCGATCGCCCGCCGCCGAGGGAGGCAGACATGCCGTACGAATTCAGCGAGCAGGGAGTCCGGATCCGCGAGTCCGTACGGCACTTCATGGACGAGGTCGTCTTCCCGAGCGAGGAGACGTACTACGACCAGCTCGCCGAAGTGGGCGAGGACGGGTACCCACCGGTGCTCGACAAGCTGAAGGCTGCTGCGCTGGATCGGGGGCTGTGGAACCTGTTCCTCCCGCACCTTCGGCCAAGTGACCCCGGCACTCCCCTGTCGAACCTCGACTACGCCCCGGTGTCGGAATTGCTCGGCCAAGTCACCTTCGCCTCCGAGACGCTGAACTGTGCGGCTCCCGATACGGGCAACATGGAGATTCTCAACCTGTACGGCTCGGATCGGGTCAAGGAGCGCTGGCTCCAGCCTCTGCTGGCGGGCGAGATCCGGAGCGCCTTCTCCATGACCGAGCCGGATACGGCGTCGTCGGACGCCTCCAACATCGGCTTGTCGATCGACCGGGACGGCGACTCCTATGTCCTGAACGGCCGCAAGTGGTTCAGCTCGGGAGCTCGATCCGACCGGTGCCAGGTACTCGTCGTGATGGGCAAGACAGATCCCGGCGCCTCACGCCACCGTCAGCAGTCGATGGTGGTGGTGCCGAAGGACACTCCCGGCGTATCGCTCGAGCTCGACCCACACGTCTTCGGATACGCCGAGCGCGGTGGGCACCCTGAGATCGTCTACCGCGACGTCCGCATCCCGGTGGACAACATCCTCGGCGAGGAAGGCGACGGATTCGCCATCGCCCAGGCGCGCCTCGGCCCCGGCCGCATCCACCACTGCATGCGCACGATCGGAGTGGCGGAGCGGGCGCTCGGGTTGATGGTCGCCCGGTCACTCGAGCGGCACACGTTCGGCTCCAGCCTCGCCCACAAGGGGCTGATCCAGGATTGGATCGCCGAGGCCCGGATCGAGATCGACATGGCACGCCAGTACGTCCTGCACACGGCTCACCTGATGGACACCGTGGGCAACAAGTCGGCCGCCACCGAGATCTCCGGCATCAAGGTCGCCGTGCCGAACATGGCCCTCAAGGTGATCGACCGTGCGATCCAGACTCACGGTGCCGCAGGAGTCACGCAGTTCTTCCCGCT
>JBEKMC010000098.1:0-12896 GCA_050008715.1 Acidimicrobiales bacterium
CCGTTCGCGGCAGTTCACCGGATCGCCCACACCTGGCGTGTGAACCCTTCCGCAGGCGAGTGTGGGGCCAAAGACCAGGTCAGCCGTGCGCGTCCATCGCATCTCATGTCGCCGAGACGTGGCGACAGCAACAAAGCGGGCGTCCGGCACGGGCGACGCGAACCTGAAGGGAGTCGGCGTGGACGAGAGGCCGATGGAGGTTGTCGTGCTCAGCAGGCGGCTCGACCTGCCCGAGGAGCTGCGGGACTCGGCTGCGCGGAAGACGCAGCGTCTCAACCGTTACCTCGGGATGGAGCGAGCCGAGGTGTGCTTCTCCAACACGACGGTCGGGCGTCTCGGCGATCCCGTCAGTTGCGAGATCGTGCTGGAGGGCCACGGGCACGTGGTACGGGCCGTCGGCACCGGCGGTCGTGCCGCCAACGCCCTCGATGCCGCCCTCGAGAAGGCCGCACTGCAGCTCACCCGGCTCAAGCGCAAGCTCGTGGGCCGCTCTCGTCCGCGCCACGGCGACGCCAAGGACTCCGCCGCGCCCGCCAGCCTCGACGACAGTGCCAGCCTCGTCGAGGCAGACGAGGCAGACGAGGCAGACGAGGCAGACGAGGCCGATGAGGCCGGCGACCTCGAAGGGATCACCGAGCTCTGAGCCCTCCCGGCCACGCAACCGACGTACCGGCAACCGATCTGGCCCTCGTCGGACCGACCGCTACCGGCAAGACTGACCTCGCCACGGCGCTCTGGCGACACGTGCCGCAAGCCGAGCTCGTATCCGTCGACGCCATGGCGGTGTACCGCGGTCTCGACGTGGGCACGGAGACCCCGCACGGGTCGCCGGCCCCATGGCACCTCATCGACATAGCCGAGCCCGACGCGGACTTCTCCGTCGCCGAGTTCCAGTGTGCGGCGCGCCTCGCCCTCGACGGAATCCACCGGCGGGGGCATCGTGCCGTGCTCGTCGGCGGAACGGGTCTCTACCACCGTGCCGTCGTGGACGACCTCGAGCTGCCGGGCCGCTTCCCTGAGGTCGTCTCCCTGCTCGAGGCTGAATTGGAGGCGGGCGACCACGCGTCGTCGACTGCGGCGCTCTACGAGCGCCTCCGCCAGCTCGACACCTTGGCGGCGTCGAGAATCGAGCCCGGCAACACCCGGCGGATCATGCGAGCGCTCGAAGTGACGATGGGCAGCGGCAGGCCGTACTCGTCCTTCGGCCCGGGCCTGCGCCATTATGCGCCGACCACGGTGCGGATGGCAGGCCTGTCGCTCGAGCGCGATGAGATCGACCGGCGTTTGGAAGCGCGCCTGGACCGCGAATTGGCCGGCGGCTTCGTCGAGGAGGTCGCCGGCCTCGCCGAGCGGCCCGCGGGCCTCTCCCGCACCGCTCGCCAGGCAATCGGCTACCGAGAGCTGCTCGCCGTCGCCGAGGACGGGCTCGCACTGGCGGACGCCAAGGTCGCGATCCTGCGGCGCCTCAAAGCCTTCGCCCGGCGACAAGAAGCGTGGTTCCGCCGCGACCCCCGCGTCGTGTGGTTCCCCGCCGATCATCCGCGGCTGGCTGCCATGGTGCTCGACTGGTGGCGTAACCCCCTGGCGCCGGCCTCATGCGAAACTGGTCCATCGTGAGCAGCGTCTCGTTTCTCAAGTATCAGGCGTTCGGCAACGACTTCCTCGTCGTTCTCGATCCGGCCGGCCTGCCGGGGGGCGACAGCCTCGACGGAGATTTCGTGGCAGCGCTCTGCGACCGTCACGAAGGAGTCGGTGCCGACGGGGTCATGGCCGTGCGCCCGGCGCCGGCGGGGGAGGCCACGGGTCGCCGCAGCGATGTCGCCATGGAGCTGCGCAACTCGGACGGCGGTCGAGCCGAGACGAGCGGCAACGGCTTGCGCTGCCTGGGGCTCGCGCTCGTCGACGCCGGCGTCGTGGGAGGCCGGGACGTGGTCGTGGCCACCGACGCGGGCGCCCGCCTCGTGAGCGTCCTCGATCGCATCGACGCCGTCTCGGCCATGGTCCGCTGCGAGATGGGCCCCATGTTGGTCGGTTCCGCCGAGCCCGCACCTCACCTCGGCGGGGATTGGCAGGCGCGACACGTCGACGCCGGCAACCCCCACCTCGTACTCATCGGGCCATCGGTCGAGGGCGTCGACATCGCCGAGCTCGGCGTCGAGCTGGAGAAGGCGTGGCCGGGTGGTCAGAACGTCGAGGTCGTCGCGCCGGACGGGGCGGGCGGGCTGCATCTACTCGTATGGGAGCGCGGTGCGGGGCTGACGCAAGCGTGCGGCTCGGGGAGCTGTGCGTCGGCCGCCGCCGCACAAGTCGCCGGCATCGTCGGCCGCCACGTGACCGTGCGCAACCCGGGAGGAGCACTCGTCGTCGATCTCCACGGCGACGACGTCACCGCTCCGTCCGCTGAGTTGAGCGGCCCGGCCACGAGGGTGTTCCGTTTCGAGCTGACCCCGGACGAGATCGACGTGTTTTCTTGAGAGGGCACTCGGGGCGCCCGTGAGCCTGATCGACCGGAGCTTCCGGGAGAAGATCATCCTCGTGGGAGTCGTGACGTGGCCCCGGACTCCCCACGAGGTGGAGGCCAGCCTCGACGAGCTAGGGCTGCTCGTCGACACCGCCGGGGCGGACGTGGTCGGACGAGTCGTGCAGCGGAGGGAGTCGCCGGATCCCGCCACCTATATCGGGCACGGGAAGGCGGCAGAGCTGCGACGCCTGTCCGAGGAAGTCGATGCCGACACCGTCGTGTTCGACGACGAGCTGACGCCGGCCCAGCAGCGCAACCTCGAAAAGGTGCTCGGGCGCACGGCGATCGACCGCACGGCCGTCATCCTCGACATCTTCGCCCAGAACGCCCGCACCGAAGAAGGCAAGGCCCAGGTCGAGCTCGCCCTGTCGCAGTACCGCCTTCCCCGACTGCGCGGTCGTGGCATCACACTGTCGCAACAGGCAGGAAGGATCGGAACGAGAGGCCCAGGGGAGACCCAGCTCGAGGAGGACCGGCGGCGCATCACCCGGCGCATGCGCAAGCTCGAGGCCGAGCTCAAGGATCTCGAGGCGACGCGACGGACCCAGCGCCGATCGCGGGCGCGCAGCGCCTATCGCGAGGTCTCGCTCGTCGGGTACACGAACGCGGGAAAGTCCACGCTCCTCAATTGGTTGACGGCGGCCGACGTGCTCGTCGAGAACCGCCTCTTCTCGACGCTCGACCCGCGGACGCGGCGCCTCGAGCTTCCGGGTGGGGAGAGCGTGCTGTTCTCCGACACAGTCGGTTTCGTGCGCAAGCTGCCGCACTTGCTCGTCGACGCCTTCCACGCCACACTCGAAGTGGTGAGCACGGCCGACCTTCTCGTGCACGTCGTGGACGGTGCCGCCACCGACCCGGTCGGTCAGATCGAGGCCGTCCGGAGTGTCCTGACCGAGATCGGGGCGAACGACGTACCGGAGCTGCTCGCGGTCAACAAGGCAGACCGCGCCCCCCGCGAAGCTGCCCGACTGGCGGCGACGTATGAGGGTGCAGTGGCGTTCTCCGCGCTGACGGGCCGGGGAGTTCCCGCGCTGCTGCGCACGGTAGCCGACCGATTGCGGGCGTCCGACCGGACGGTCGAGCTCTCGGTGCCCGTCGCCCGGGGCGACGTCGTGGCGGCGTTGCACCGTCAGGGCGAAGTGCTCGACGAGACCTACGAAGGGGAGGCGGTGAGCGTGCGCGCGAGGCTTGACGACGAAGGCATACGACGCTTCGGGGAGTTCGTGAAGCGATGAGTGTGATGAGCCGCCCGGCGAGTGCCGGTGAGGGTTTCGTGCCCCCTGTCTACCCCTTCGACAAGCTCGACGAGTTCTCCTGGCTCGCTGCCGGCCACGAAGGCGGTCCGGTCGACCTGTCAGTCGGTACGCCCTGTGACGCACCGCCCCCGGAGGTCGTCGAGGCGCTCGCGCGTTCGGGCACCGAGCGCGGCTACCCGACCTCGATCGGATCGGTCGAGCTCCGCGAGGCGGCAGCCGCGTGGATGGAGCGCCGCCTGGGCGTGACCGTGGCGGCCTCGGCCATTGCCGCCTGCGTCGGCACGAAGGAGCTCGTGGCCGGTGTGCCGCAATGGCTTCGACTCCGCACGCCATCGCGTGACACCATCCTGTACCCGTCGCTCGCGTACCCGACCTACGAGATGGGTGCGACGCTCGCCGGCTGCCGCGCCGTGCCCGTGCCGACCGCGCCCGGCGGCGGTATGGATCTCGACGGCGTCTCCGAGGAAGATGCCGAGCGCGCACTCTGCCTCTGGGTGAACAGCCCGGCGAACCCGAGTGGGCACTTGGAAGATCTCGGTGCGGCCGCCGAGTGGGGGAGAGGGCACGGCGTCCCGGTCTTCTCCGACGAGTGCTACGTCGAATTCACGTGGACGGGAGGCCGGCGCACGATCCTCGAGCACGGTGATCGCGGGGTTGTGGCGGTGCACTCTCTCTCGAAGCGGTCCAACCTTGCAGGCCTCCGAGTCGGGGTGTTCGCCGGCGACCCGGACCTCGTGGGGTATCTTGCCGCGGTCCGCCGGCACGCCGGTTTCATGGTGCCCGGCCCGGTGCAGCATGCCGCCACGGTCGCCTTCGGCGACGACGCCCACGTGGAGCAGCAGCGGGCGATCTACCGCGAGCGCCTGCAACGTTTTGCCGGTTGGCTGGCGGAGGCGGGCATCCCCGTTGCACTGCCCGCCGGTGGCTTCTATCTATGGCTTACTGCCCCGGAGCGATTCGTCGCCGAGGCCGGCGACGTCAGCCCCGGGTTCGCTCTCGGCCGCTACCTCGCCGAAGCCGCCGGCGTGCTGAGCAGTCCGGGTGACGCCTACGGTCCCGGCGGGGCACGGCACCTGCGCCTTGCCATGGTGCAGCCGATGGAGCGACTCGAGCTGGCGGCGGACCGCCTGCTGCAGGCCCTCTGAGCGCCGGCGAGCGGCGCCCTGCCGCGGGTGACGAGCTGACCCGGTGGGAGCGTTCAGGTCACGAGTGCAGGAGGAGCTTCGAGCGGAACAGCTCGAGCACCTGGTCGAGCGCTGCACGGGTGGCACTTCCCGGCTCGTCGCGTAAGTCCTCGGTCAACACGGAGTGAGCGCCCTTGCGGTAACCCTCGGGATTGCCGGGGGAAGAGTCGATCTCAACGGCGACGAAGTGATCGCCCAGCTCGTCGCGCAGCCGCCCGAACCGCTCTGCCGGCGCCATCTTGTCCCCCGAGAAACGCAAGCCCAGCACGCACACGTCCTCGTCCTCGCATCGCTGTTTGGCGCGTGCAAGGTCGGCGTCGCTGACACCGAGGTCCGACCGTCGCTCGGCGTCGATCCCGAAGGGGAGGGACGGCTGCGACAGCACGGGTACGAGGACGACCTCGTCCACCATCATCGCCAGGGCGAAACCCCCCGTCAGGCACATCCCCACGGCGCCCACCCCGGGACCGCCGCACTCGCCGTGCACGGACCTCGCGAGGGCGCGTAGCCAAGCAGTGACGGGGCTCGTCCGGCGCCGTGCCAGCGTGGAGAACTCGCGGCTGATGCAGACGCGAACAGCAACCTTCAGGGCGTTGGCGGCAGTGGGCTCCGCACCGGGCGTGCCGAACAGGTGCGGGAGTACTGCCGTGCAGCCGATGTCCGCCACTCGGCGTCCGAAGCCGGCCACGTTCGGCGTGATGCCGGGAATCTCGCTGATGACGATCACGGCGGGACCCGTCCCCGTCCGGTACACGTCGCGGGTCGTGCCGAGGGCGTTGAACGGCGAGCACGTGTAGCCGTGCAGGGCGGAAGGCTGTTTGCTCCCGGCGCCCGTCGCCGGCCGGCCATTACGGTCTGGGTGCTTCCGGTCTGGCATTCGGGCGAGGCTAGCCGAGGGTGTCCCGCCCACTAGTTTCGGCGTCGTGGACCAACTCCGTTCCGACATCGAGGCATTGTGGGCGCGCCGCGCGGAGCTGTCGCCGAAGGACGGCGACGCCCGCGCCCGGGTGGCGGCGGCCATCGAGCTGCTCGACGGCGGCGACGTCCGAGTCGTCGACGTACCCACGGGCGGCTTCGAGGCAGGCGACGAGCCGGTCGTGAACGAATGGCTGCGTCAGGCGATCCTTCTGTGGTTTCTTCTCGGGGAGGTGTCGACGATCGAGCTCGGCCCGTTCGAGTATGCCGACAAGGTGCCCCTGAAGCACGATTTCGCCGCCTCCGGCGTGCGGGTGGTCCCGGGCGCGTCGGCGCGCTGGGGGTCGTTTCTCGGTCGAGGCGTCATCCTCATGCCGAGCTATGTCAACATCGGAGCCCGAGTCGGTTCGGGCACGATGGTGGACACGTGGGCGACCGTCGGGTCGTGTGCCCAGATCGGGGAGCGAGTGCACCTGTCCGGCGGCGTCGGTATCGGGGGCGTGCTCGAACCGGCGAACGCCGTGCCGGTGATCATCGAGGACGACGTCCTTGTCGGCAGCCGCTCGATGGTGACCCAGGGTGCCCGCGTCGGGCGTGGCTCGGTGCTCGGCGAGGGCACGATCCTCAATCCCGCCATCCCGGTCGTCGACGGCGAGACCGGTGTCGAGCTCAGCCGCGGCGTGGTCCCTCCGTGGTCCGTCGCCGTCGGCGCCATGCGCCGGCGGGAGCTGCCCGGTGGTGAGTTCTTCCTTCCCTGTGTCCTCGTTCTCCGGCGGCTGAACGAAGGCGAGCGCCACGACAAATCTCAGTTGAACGAGATTCTCCGGAGCCATGGGGTCTCGGCATGACTGCCGCCGAGCCGCCCGATCTGCTGCAGCTCACCGCCGAGCTCGTCGACATCCCGTCGGTGAGCCACGACGAGTCCGCCATGGCGGACCGCGTGGAATCGCTCCTGTCCGGCGCCGGCCATCTGGAGCTCAAGCGGGTCGGGAACAACGTCCTCGCCCGAACCTCGCTGGGCCGCCAGATGCGGCTCATGCTCGCCGGACATCTCGATACGGTCCCCGCCAACGGCAACGACCGCGCCGTCGTCGACGGCGAGGTCTGTCGCGGCCTCGGTTCGGCGGACATGAAAGGTGGCCTCGCCGTCATGGCCGAGGTGGCCCGACGCGTCAGCGCCCCCGCGGTCGACCTGACCTTCGTGGCCTATGTGTGCGAAGAGGTGGACCAGCGCCATTCGGGGCTCGGAGAGATCGCGGCGGCGGCGCCCGAATGGCTGCAGGCTGATGCAGCCATCCTCGGCGAGCCGACGGCGTCGGTCGTCGAAGCCGGATGTCAGGGGGTGCTCCGCGTCGACGTCGAGCTTCGAGGCGTGCGTGCCCATACCGCCCGGCCGTGGATGGGCGTCAACGCCATCCACCGGTTGGCTGCGGTGCTCGCCGCCGTCGCGTCGTACGAAGGAAGGCGCCCGGTCCTCGACGGATGTGAGTACCGGGAGGCGTTGCAGGCGGTCGCCGTCGAGGGAGGTGTCGCCAACAACGTCGTGCCGGACGCCGCTCGTGTGGTGCTGAACCATCGATTCGCGCCGGACGTCAGCGTCGACGAGGCCTTCGGCGCCATCTCCGACCTGATCGCGCCGATCTTGGATGTCGCCGCCGGTGATCGCCTGACGCTGGGGGCATCGTCGCTGGCAGCCGCCCCTGGACTCGGTCACCCGCTGCTGGCGCGGCTCGTGTCGTCCTCGTCAGCCGAGCCGCGAGCGAAACTGGGTTGGACAGACGTGAGCTTCTTCACGGCCCGGGGAGTGCCGGCCGCCAACTTCGGCCCGGGAGAACCGACGCTCGCCCATTCCGCCGGCGAGTGCGTCGCCCGAAGTGACCTCGATCATGCGTACGCGGTTCTGTACGACTTGGCATCGAGCGGCGCCGGATGAGATGTCGCGAGGAGTCACGACCGAGCTGACCATGGCCTTCTGTGAGCGCCATGAGCTGGGGTTCTCTCGTTGACACACCCGATCTCTACCGTTGACTCATGGCCCGACGGTCGACCCGTGCAGCTTTCGCCGGCATCACCCGGCACTGCGCCAGCCGGCACTGCGCCAGCCGGCACTGCGCCAGCCGGCACTGCCACCGAGCCGCTCGCGCCTCAAAGTCGCCGGAGAACCGTGACGACCTTTCCGTAGATCTCGACTTCCTCGGGCCGGAACTCCATGTCGCTCAGGGTCGCGTTGGCGGGCACGAGGACGACCTTGTTGCGACGCCGCTTGAACGTCTTCACCGTCGCCTCCCCGCCGTTGATGCCGGCGACGACGACGTCCCCGGGTTCGGCGTGCTGTTGCCGCCGGACGACGACGTAGTCGCCGTCGAGGATGCCGGCATCGATCATCGACTCGCCGCGCACTTTCAACATGAAGAGCTCGCCCGGCCCGGTGAAGTCCTCCGGCAACGGCAGGACGTCCTCGACGGATTCCTCCGCCAGCACGCCCGTCCCGGCGGCGACGCTTCCGACGAGCGGGACGTGAGCAGCCGGGCGGACTGCAAGTGCAGCGCCGGACTGCGGCTCGAAGCTCACGACGATCGTGCGCGGCCGCTCGGCGTCCTTGCTGAGATAACCGTCCCGCTGGAGGACCTTGAGGTGGGCGTGCACCGTCGACGGGGACGTCAGCCCGACCGCCTCGCCGATCTCCCTGACAGAGGGTGGGTAGCCGCGTTCGCGAATCGAATCGGCAATGAACTCAAGGATCTTGCGGCGCTTGCCGGTCAAGCTCGCCTCGGACATCCGGACCTCCTGGTGTCGGCCGTCGATGGGTCCACGGTAGCGAGGCGCGGTGGCAATTGCAAACATTCGTTCGTGGAACAGGCGTTCGGGGTCCAGTTGACAGCGAACAGTCGTTCGTGGTTCGATGGAGATGGCGAACAAGCGTACGTCTCGTCACAGCCCGAGTGGTCGGGCCGTGCCCGGAGCAAGGGAGGGCTGCAATGAGCGCAGAGTCACTCGCAGTGTCGGAGTCGGCGCTGGACGAAGCTCGCTCGGCGGACGGGTCGCTCGCTCGTGCGCCCAAGCGGGTTGCGCCGCCGGCCGTGCGCGAGTCGCCGGCACGCCAGTCGCCGGCACGCCAGTCGCCGGCACGCCAGTCCGGCCGTGCGCCGTCGTGGAACGTTCTCACCGAAGAGCTCCTCTCGTTCCCGCGTACGAGCCGCCACGCCCCACTCGACGCGCCCAGCGCCGGGGATGCCGCTCGCGCCCGGAACTACGGGGAGGCCTGGCTCGAGCGTGAGCTCCTGTCGATCCGGTACATGGCTGATTCGGGCTATCCGGCGGCGAGCCGTCGCGCTGCGACGGAGGGATCGTCGGCGCTCGCCCTCCCTCTTCCGCAACAGGACGATTTCCGTCTGGTTCCCCGGCGCAGCCGGCCGTCTCCTCTTCCGCGTCGCGACGACGCAGACGACGAGAGTCGTGCCGACGGCGCCGCTGTGGTGGCGCCGGCCCTCAGGCACGCCGGAGCCATCACGCCGCGAGGGTGGCGACGCCTGCTCCCCGGCGTCGCCACCCTCGTTGCCCTCGCCGGGATCTGGGCGGGAGCCGGCTTGTTGTCCGCCGTCCACGCTCACCCGCTCGCCGTCCTTCCGGGCTCGGTGAAGGCGCCCGGCGGCTACGTGTACGTCGTGCGCCCGGGCGACACGCTGTGGTCGATCGCGACGCGACTTGATCCGTCCGGCGATCCTCGTACCCTCGTCGCTCAGCTCGAGGCCCGGGTGCACACGGACGCGCTCGTCCCAGGTTCACGCATCACCGTGCCGTAGCGGCGGACCGCCACCGCTGCCGCTACGGTCAAGGTGTGCGTTGCCCGTGGTGCGGCGCGGCCGACGATCGTGTCGTCGACTCGCGAGAGGTGGAGCAAGGGTTGGCAGTACGTCGCCGCCGTGAGTGTGTGTCGTGCTCCAGGCGTTTCACGACCTACGAACGGGCGAGCGGGGCTGTGGTGGTGGTGCTCAAGCGATCGGGCCAGCGGGAGCCCTTCGAGCGGCGCAAGGTGGTCGCCGGGATCCGAGCGGCTTGCAAGAACCGACCGGTCGACATCGAGGCAATCGAGAGTTTGGCGTCCGACGTGGAGGATTACGTCCGCTCGAGCGGTCCCGAGATCACGAGTGAGGGCGTCGGGCGAGCGGCCCTGGAGCGACTCCGGTTGCTCGACGACGTGGCCTCTGTCCGGTTCGCCAGTGTGTACAAGGGCTTCGAAGACGTGGGCGACTTCACCCGCGAGCTCGGACTGCTACGCGAAGATCGCGACGGTCGTGACGAAGCACCCCCAGCTGATGGTTGAGCTCCTCGCGGACGTACCTGGTCGGGTACTGGCCGTGTACGCCCACCCGGACGACCCGGACATCTCCTGTGGGGGATCGTTGGCGAAGTGGGCTCGTGCGGGGAGCGAGATCCACGTCGTCGTGTGCGCGGCCGGTGACAAGGGCTCGCACGACCCGCATTCCGACCGCGAGTCCATCGTGGCGCGCCGGTCCGCCGAGTCGCGGGAGGCGGCGGACATTCTCCAGCTGGCCGGGCTTCATCTCCTCGGTCGTCGCGACGGTGAGTTCGAGAACGACCTCGACCTGCGCTCGGAGCTCGTGCGCCTCATGCGCACCTATCGGCCCGAGGTCATCGTGTGCCCGGATCCGACGGCCGTGTTCTTCGGTGCGCACCACTACAACCACCGTGATCATCGGATCGTCGGTTGGGCGGCGCTCGATGCCGCCGCCCCCGCATCTGCCTCACCGCTCTACTTCCCCGATGCGGGGCCGGCCCATTCGATCCCGACTGCGTTGCTGTCAGGGTCGCTCGAGGCGAACGTCTGGGTCGACATCGAGGCGACCATCGACCTCAAGCTCCGCGCCGTCGCCTGCCACGCCAGCCTCCTCGTGGACGCCAACGATTGGTTCGCCTCGGCCCTCCGCGACGGGGCAGAGCACGCCGGCCAGCAGGCGGGCGTCGCTTATGCGGAGGCCTTCCGCCGGATCCACCTGACATGAGCGACGACGGCCGGACGTACTCGCAGGGGCCTGGGGACACCGCCCTCGACGTCCTGCACGTGGACATGGACTGCTTTTTCGCGGCCGTCGAGATGCTCGACGACCCGTCGTTGGCCGGCCGACCCGTCATCGTCGGAGGAACGGGCCTCCGGGGCGTAGTGGCTGCCTGTTCTTACGAGGCGCGATCGAGTGGAGTCCGTTCCGCCATGCCGATGGCCGAGGCACGGCGCCGCTGCCCGACAGCGGTGGTACTGGCCGGACGGCATGACCGCTATGGAGAGGTGAGCACCGACCTGCACGGCGTGTTCCACGAATTCACGCCGGTTGTCGAGCCGATCGCGCTCGACGAGGCGTTTCTCGACGTATCAGGGAGCCACCGCTTGTTCGGCACCAGTACCGAGATCGGTCACGCGATCCGCCGCCGCGTGCGCGGCGAGCTGCACCTCGAGTGCTCGGTCGGCGTAGGCCGCTCGAAGTTGATTGCGAAGCTGGCGTCGCGAGCGGCCAAGCCGCGGGTCACTCCCGATGGCCCTCGGGCGGGCCGAGGAGTGGTGGCGGTCGCGGTCGTCGACGAGATCGAGTTCCTCCACCCGCGCCCGGTGTCCGACCTCTGGGGCGTCGGACCGAGAACCGCCGAGCGTCTCGAGCGCTACGGCATTCACACCATCGGTGAGCTTTCGCGCCTCGACGAGCCGGCACTGTGCCGGGTGGTCGGCCGGTCAGCCGGTGTCCAGCTGCATGCGCTGGCATCGGGCCGGGATCTGCGCCCCGTGGTGGCCGACCGGCCCGTCAAGTCGATCGGTCACGAGGAGACCTTCGCCACGGACCACGATGACCCGGAGTTCCTGCGCAAGGAGCTCGTCCGCCTGTCGGACTCCGTGGGATCCCGCCTGCGGGCAGCAGGCGTCGTCGGCAGGACCGTGACGCTGAAGGTGCGATACGGGGACTTCTCGACGATCACCCGGTCGCACTCGATGCCCGGCCCGTTCCTCTCGTCGTCCGAGATCGCCCAGGTGAGCAACGGTCTGCTCGACGCCGTCGACATCTCCTGTGGCGTCCGTCTCATCGGCGTGAGCGTCTCGTCCCTGGAGGTGAGAGAAGTCGCTTCGGGGCGTCAGCTCGAGCTCCTCAGTATCGGAGCCGCAGCTGATGACGTCGCGGCGGCGGAGGAGGAATCCGCCGACGTGCCCGGGCGACCGGGGTCCTCGACCGACCACGTGGGCGCACGTGACTCAGCGGGCGTGACGGCGGTCGCTCACGCGGTCGCCAGAGGCGACGTCGACACGGCGATCGGCGCCATCCGGGAACGATACGGAGCCGACGCCGTCGGGCCCGCAGCGATCGCCGGCCCTCACGGCCTGCGGGTGAAACGCATCGGTGACGCCCAGTGGGGCCCGTCGGGCCCTGATGCCGATGACGGCAGATCTCCGTGAGACCTGCCATTGTCCGCGCCCCATGGCTATGAGAAGATTTCTCAGAGCCGTCGGGTCAGCTGTCAACGGCGGGCTAACCTCGTACAAACAGCAGGAATGGTCGGGAGTGACTAAGTGAGAGGGTGTCCCGAGCGGTCGGGAAGGGGGTGAACGGTGCCACTTTCCGAAGATGAGCAGCGGATTCTCCAAGAGATGGAGCAGACGCTCCGTGAGCACGATCGCGAGTTCGTCGCGCGCGTCGATCACCATTCGCATCGCCTCGATGCCGCCAAGAGCGCTCGCTGGAGCATCCTCGGCGCCGTCGCCGGCTTCGTCCTGCTGCTTGCCACGTTCAGATTCAGCGTCGAGCTCGGCGCGTTGGGCTTCGTCATTCTGCTCGTGTCGATCCTCTTGTTCTCCCAGCACCTTCGCCAGGCGTCCTCCGCACCACAACGCAGCTCGCGGCGCCCCCGAGCCAACGGCATGGGGAACGACTGGTCCGAGATGCGCCGCCGAATGCGCTCGCGCTTCGGCCACCACGACTGAACCTGTACCTGACCGAGCCCAGTCCGAGCGACGAGCCC
>JBEKMC010000099.1:0-12679 GCA_050008715.1 Acidimicrobiales bacterium
CCGACGTTGATGTTCGAGTTGCGTTGCAACCGCTCGCACAGTTCGCGGCCGAAACAGGCGTCGCCGTCGTGCTCGTGCGTCACCGTCGAAAGGCAGATGGCGACGCCCTCCTTGCCGGTGCCGGTTCTATGGCCTTCGCCGGTGTTGCACGCTCCGTCCTGCTCGCCGCCAAGGATCCGACCACGAGAGATTGCACGCTCGCCGTCGTGAAGTCGTCGGTGTCGGCCACAGCGCCGAGCCTGTCGTACCGGATTGTGGAAGTCGGAGAGGTCGGCGTTGTCGAGTGGCTGGGCGTGGTGAACACAGAGGCCGACGACCTGACGCTCGGCAACGTGGACGAACGCACTGCCGTCGAGGAAGCATGCAACTTCCTACGACAGGAATTGAAGGACGGCTGGCTGCACTCGAAGACGGTCAAGGAGCGGGCCGAGGCGGCCAACATCTCTCTGGCGACCCTCCGCCGTGCCGACAGCCGCATCGGCGTCCTCAAGCGCCGAGGCTCCCAGATGGAGCCAGCCGAGCTGGGTGACAAAACGCCGTCCAACTGGTATTGGCGTCTGCCCGAGCCGGAGCCGGATGCTGGAGCGGGTATCCGCCAAGCCGAGGCGTTTCTGCAACTGGCTTCCTTGGACGAGGGCATCTCCGGCCCGACTGAGCTAGATGAGCAACATGAGCAAGTACTCGCCGACGACGGACAAAAGAGCAGCTCAGACGGCCAATACGTTGTTGCTCAAAGTAGTTGCTCATCCGGTGGCGATGAGCAAGTACACGGTGACGAGATGTTGCTCAACGGCGGCCAGATGAGCAACTGAGTAATCCGGTCGATCTCGGACACTGATTCCGGACGATCCCGGACACCGATTCCGGCTGATCGTGGACACCGATTCCGGGCGACGGCGGACAGGCCGCCGCAGTCCGTCCGCCCAGCGACGCCTCATCCACCAAGAGAGGCACCCGCCCTCCTTTACTTCGTGCAGGACAGCACAGAGAAGGAGGACGGAGTGCCAGGAAAGAGGCTATCGATGCG
Organism: Acidimicrobiales bacterium; assembly: GCA_050008715.1. Taxonomy (GTDB): domain Bacteria; phylum Actinomycetota; class Acidimicrobiia; order Acidimicrobiales; family Bog-793; genus JAKACA01. Next base: position 1,028 of record JBEKMC010000099.1, read on the forward strand.
AAAGATCAGAGAAGTCCTGCGCTTGAAGGCCGCGGGGTTCGGCAAGAGGGAGATCGCCACGAGCATCGCGGCAGGCAAGAGCACCGTCTACGAGATGCTCGCGAGGGCCGAGGCGCTCAGGCTCGCCTGGCCGCTGCCCGACGACCTCGATGACGAGCGGCTCGAGGAGATGCTCTATCCGCCTCCCACCGCCGAGCTCGCCTCGCGCCGGCCCGTGCCGGAGTGGCGGGCGGTGCACCGGGAGCTGAAGCGCCGCGACCACCACGTGACGCTCCGGCTCATCTGGCTTGAGTGGAAAGAGCAGCACCCCGACGGCTACGGCTACAGCCAGTTCTGCCATCACCACAAGGTCTGGCTGGCGGGCCAGGACGTCGTGATGCGCCTCAGCTACCGCGCAGGCGAGCGGAGCTTCGTCGACTTCTCGGGCGACACGATGGAGGTCGTCGACCCGAGCACCGGCGAGGCGGAGAAAGCGGAGATCTTCGTCGGCGTGCTCGGCTGCTCGGGCCTGTTGTACGTCGAGGCGACGCGGGGACAGGACCTTCGCTCATGGCTCGGAGCCCACGAACAGATGTGGGCCTACTACGGCGGCGTGAGCGAGGTCACCGTCCCCGACAACTTGCGCTCGGCTGTCTCGAAGGCATGCTTCTACGATCCCGAGCTCAACCCGTCCTACGCCGAGCTAGCCGAGCACTACTGCACGGTCGTGATGCCAACGCGTACGGCCCGCCCCCGTGACAAGGCGGCCGTCGAGGCCGGTGTCCTCGTCGCCGAGCGCTGGGTGCTGGCACCGCTGCGGAACCGGCGCTTTTTCAGCCTGGCGGAGTTGAACGAGGCGATCGGTGTCCAGCTCGAGCTCGTGAACACCCGACCGTTCCGGGGCGAACCGACGAGCCGGCGGGAGCTGTTCTGTGAGCTGGAGCGCGAGGCGTTGAAGCCACTGCCGACGGCTCCCTACACCTTCTCTGAGTGGAAGAACGTCACCGTCAACATCGACTACCACGTCGAGGGGCCCGACCGGCGCTACTACTCGGTGCCCTACCGCCTCGTGCGCCAGCGCCTCAAGCTCCGAGCGACGTCCAACACCGTCGAGGTCTTCCGCTCCGGCCAGCGCGTGGCGAGCCACGCCCGTGAGTACGGACGGCGCCGCTATGTCACCGACCCGGCCCACATGCCCGCCAGCCATCGCGCGCACGCCGAGTGGACGCCGTCTCGGCTCGTCGCCTGGGCGAGGACGATCTCTCCTGACGCCGGCACACTGGCTGAGAAGCTGCTCGAGTCGCGTCCGCACCCCGAGCACGCCTACCGCTCCTGTCTCGGGCTCATGTCCCTCACCCGCCGCTACGGCACCGAGCGCGTCGGCGCCGCCTGTACCCGGGCACTTCGCTGTGGTGCGATCTCCTACAGCTCGGTCAAGTCGATCCTGGCCGAGGGCCTCGACCAGGTGCCGCTTCGCGAGACCGAGCAGCTGCCGTCACCGCCCGATCACGAGAACCTGCGCGGCGCCGGCTACTACGCCGAGGAGGCGTGATGCTCGTCAACCAGACGATCGGAAAGCTCGAGGCACTCGGCCTCGCCGCCATGGCGAGCGGGCTCACCGAGCAGCTGGAGGCTCCCGGGACCTACGACGCACTCAGCTTCTCGGACCGCCTCGGGCTGCTCGTCGACCGGGAGTCCGATGCCCGGGACTCTCGCCGGCTCGCCACGCGCCTGAAGGCTGCCAAGCTGCGTCACCAGGCGGTGATCGAGGACGTCGACTTCCGCTCCCCGCGAGGTCTTGACCGCTCTGTCGTGCTGTCGCTCGCCGAAGGGCGCTTCGTCGCCTCCCACCACAACGTCGTGATCACCGGCGCGACCGGTTGTGGGAAGTCCTACCTCGCTTGTGCGCTCGCCCACTCGGTCATCGGCCACGGCTACACGGCGCTGTACGCCCGAACGCCCAGGCTGCTCGACGATCTCTCGCTCGGGCGCGTCGACGGCCGCTACGGCCGGCTGCTCTCGAGCCTGCAGAGGGTGTCGCTGCTCGTGCTCGACGACTTTTTACTCACCCCTGCCGGGATCGAGGTCTGCCGTGATCTGCTCGAGGTGATCGAAGACCGCTCCCAGCTGCGATCGACCATCGTCGTGAGCCAGCTGCCGGTCGACAAGTGGCTCGAAGCAATGGCGGACCCGACACTTGGCGAAGCCATCGTGGACCGGATCCTCCAGTCCTCGCACCGCATCGCCATGAAGGGTCCCTCGATGAGAAAGCGCCAGCCGAACGACGAAGAGACGCCAAGCTGACGTGTCTCGTAGCATCCGAACGAGGAGGTCGCCGAACGAACCCCACCTGACTGAACGAACCATGGCGTCGCTGGCCGAGTGTCCGGGATCAACCGGAACGCTTGTCCGGGATCAGCCGGAACGAGTGTCCGAGATCACTGGATTGCGCAAGCAACAACGTGAGCAACAACGAAAGCCCTGGTAAAGGGACAGATTCGGAACTAGTTGTTGATGTTGCTCATGAAAACGTCTCAGAGCAGGACGGGTGGAACGCGCCGGTCTCGCCCGCATGGCCCGCGCAAGGGAGGCGGCGGGTCAACCGGTGACGGCCGAGGACCGGGCTGCCATCGCTTTCGACGACGCTCCCTGAAACCGGACGCTCCCCCCGGCAGGTGGTGGCCTTGTCGCTGTCACCACCTGCAACTTTCATAATGGCCAGCCCGACCGCCGCAACCTTCCGAGAAGGGGGAGCAGTGGCGGTCAGCCGTTCGGGAAACCCGAAGTCGAGATGGCACCCGGCACAACGGACGAGGCGTCACAAGGAGCCGCAGCCTTCTGGATGAAGTAGTAGATGCCGGGCTTCGTTTCACCGAGCACCGGTCGGAGCTGGCGGGCCGCTACATACAAAATGCCGAAGCACCCGGCTGGGTGGTTCGCCTCCGACGCGGCCATGATGACGAAGGTGTCGTCCACGCCGGGGCGGATGCTGATGACGCCTGGTCGGGTGGATGCGGTCGTGGTGTACGACAGCCCCGTGTTCAGGTTCTGAATGGAGGACACGCCTTCCGCCCCCGTTGTCAGGCCGTCGAGGCTGCCGTGGTCGTGCGCTTGGTATGTCTGCACGGCGGTCAAGGCGTCCCGAAGGTTCGTCTCGGCACCGAATCCTGCCGGAGAACCGGACGGCGAAGGTGCCAGCACGTAGTAGAGCACGAGTGCCAGAGCGACGATGGACACCGCGACGACCACCACTCGTCCGCTCCAGATGTGCGGCTTCATCGCCGCTCAGCCGCTCGGGAAGCCCGTGGTCGAGATGGCGCGTGGCACAACCGTCGAAGCCTTGCAGGCCGTCGTCCTGGCGACGAAGAAGTACGTGCCAGCAGCGGTCTCACCGAGCACCGACTGATGCTGCCGGGCCATCACGTACAGAATGCCGAAACACGCTGGCGGGTTTGGCCGCATCGATGCCAGCACAAGGTACGTGCCGTCACGAGCGATGTGGAGGCCGACGAGCTGCGCACTTGTCGAGTCTCCGGAGGTCCAGACCACCCCACCTCCGGGATGGACCGATGGCACACCCGTGGAACCGGTGAAGCCGACGAGGCTGCCGTGGTTGTCTCTGGCATAGGACACGGCACTCGTGAGGGCGATGCGTAGATCCAATTGAGCGTTCGTGTTATTGGGTGGCGACTTCACCGCCTGGTTGCTGAGGACGATGCAGCCGACGAGCACGACAACCAGAAGGACGGCGAAGGACCCGACAAGTACGAGGCGTCTCATACCAGGCTCACCCGCTCGGGAAGTAGCTGGTGGAGATGGCATTCGGGACCAAGGTCGAGGCGTCACAGTTGGCCACCGTCGTCGTGGTCGTCCGCACCACGACGAAGTACGTTCCCCTAGCCGTCTCGCCGAACACCGGCGTGGTCTGCTGAGAAGTGACGTAGAAGATGCCGTAGCAGGCACGCACGCCGGGTTGGAACGCAGCCATGACGACAAAGGTGTTGTCGCCACCGACGTGGATGCTCACGAGATGTGGGCCAGTCGATGCGTCCGCAGTGAAACTCAGCCCATACGTTGACTGGATGGGCGATAGGCCCTGCGACCCGGTCGTAGTCAGTCCGGCGAAGCTGTCCTTGCTGTCGGCGTAGTACTGCTGGACCCCTGCGAGGGTGTTCTCGACGTTTGTGGCTGCGGCGATGTTGTATCCCCGGTCGGACCACCCGTCCCGCTGGTGGATGGCGAAGACGAGCACTAGTGCCACGACGACGGTGAAGCAGATGTCCACCTTCCACACGCCCCGCAGGAACCGCCTCACCAAAAAGATTCTACGCCTGCTAATGCGTCCAACCTTTTTGTCGGAAACCCGTCAGAATTGCACCTTCGGAATCCGTTGTTGCCCATGACGACGGCATCGGCTTCGGGCTTCATCCGGAGCCGCCCCGACCAACCTTTTTCGTAAAAGGATGCGGCCTCCAACCTTTTCATGGCGCCGGCAAAGGTTTCTCGACGAGGGACCGGCTGCCTCACAACATTTCCCCGAGCAAGCCGGAGCGAATCTCTAGCTGTAGTCGCAGCCCCACCAGACGACGACACCTCTGAGGATCTTCCCGGCTGCGACGACATACGGGCCTTCAGCGACAGAGGTGCCACACCCCACGATGTTGACGGCACGGTAGGTGCCAGCAGGCAAGCTGGCCGTCCACCGGTCAGAGTTGTCGTACGTGTACGGCGTGTACGCCTGGCCGCTGCTGGCCACGAGCGTGAAGCGGTGACTGACCTCGTGTGGACCAGATGGGCACTCGTGCAGAAGAGCAGGGTTCTTCACTCCGACTGCGCTTCCTGGACCGCCAGCCAAGGCCGTCACGCCACAGATCTCGCCGAGAGATGCTGAGGAAACTCCACCGGAGCAGGCGGCAGTGGAGACAGCCAACACGCCGATAGCGAGAAGGCGACGAGCCTGCATCAGTTTCATAATCCCACCGCCGACGACTGCCACCACCGTCAGTAGAGGACACAGCAGCGACGCCGTCGTGTTCCATCCGGCCCGCCCGGCGCTGAGGCTCACTTTGGGGTGGCCGTGGAGAACTCCCTCGTCACGGCCTTAGGTCAGGGTGGCCCGAACCGTGTGTCCTGCTCATAGGCATAGCCGCAGTCCATGCAGATCCAAAGCCGGAGTTCGGTCACCTTCTTGCCTTCGCTGACGGCGACCATGTGGTGGTTCTGGCTGTCGTGCTCGACGGCTTCCTCGAACTCCCTCTCGGCCATAGCCCAGGCTGTGCCGTCCCAGCGCCAGGTCGGTTCGAAGCCGTGCCACACCACGGGGGGCAGGTTCGGGTCGTTCGGGACCGGCAGTGTCGGTCGGATACCTCCGTGCCACAGCTCACCCGTTTTTCGGAACCGGCGACGGAATTCACTCCAACGCAGGACCTCGTCGTCGTCAGCGAAGAATTCAGCGTCGTCGTCCCCGAAGTACTCGTTAATCAAGGGGGCGTTCCCGGCGAGGAAGCCGTCAATCCAGTAGCGGCTCGCTTCCGAGGCTGCGGTGACTTCTGACTTGCACACCGACAGGGTGTCCTGCTCGCCCTCCGACGACGGCTCCGATACGACATGTATGAGTCCTCGCCCGGTGGTGCGGGCGTCAGACAGGAACCAGCGCCTCCCGCTTCCGGCGATTTCGACCCAGAGTTGCGTATCCACGTTGGGGAGGCTTTTCGGCACGGAAGGGAATCGTAGGTGCGAGTAGCCCACGTTGCCGGTGGCGGGGGAGTGGCCGAACGCCATCAACAGCCCGACAGTCGGAGGCCCGTCCGTCGTCTCCTTCACCCCGAGTCGCGAGGGATAATTAAGGGATAGTTCTGCCCGAAGAGGGGGGTCCTGGCACCGACCCCGTGAGTGGGGTGTCTCGACCACTTTCCCCTTAACATATATGGTCAATCGTGTTAGATGGGCAGCGCAGGGCGGCTAACACAAAAGCCCTGGTCACGTCAACAGGACTGACTGGGGGTCAAGAGGTCCCGGGTTCAAATCCCGGCAGCCCGACGAGAAAGTACCAGGTAGATGGATTGAACGGACCACCGAAGAGGTTCTGAGGATGCCCCGCTCTTTGTTGAAGTTCGGCGGTGGTCACGGCTTGTTCAGGCCGCCTCGTGAGCGTACTCCGAGGGTGATTCAACCGGCGGGGTGACTTCTCGCCGGAGGGCTTCGATGAAGGCCGACATGTCCTTGTAGCCCTTGATTCGCCGGAAGGACCGCTCGGCCTCGAGCATGCCGAGAGCGATCCAGCGCTTCTTCATCGAGCCGTCCTTCCAGCGGGTCACTCGCCTCGTCGTGCGCTCAGCGACGGAGATCATCGACTCGATGCAGTTCGTGTTCGTGAGGTTCTTGGCGAGCTTTGGTGTCACGCCAAGACGGCGGGCGGTGAACATCTCCTCGAGCCCTTCCCGCAGTGATGCCGCCGCATCGGGATGATCCGCCTGCAGTTCGTTGGCGAGACGCCGGGCGGCATCGAGGCCTTTGTCGGCCTCGGGCTGGGCGAAGATGACCGCCAGGCGCTTGTCGATCGTGTCGCCGAGCTCCTTCGGCAAGTGTCCGGTGACATTCCGCCGCTTGTGCAGCGTGCAGCGCTGCACCCTCGCCTGGTCGCCGAAGACCTTGCGGATACCGGCCGCCAGCGCCTTGGCCCCGTCGATTACGCACAAGACGCCGGCTGAGAAGTCGAGCCCGCGCTCGACGAGGTCGGCCAGCAGCGAGGTGACGACAGTCTTGTTCTCGGTGTCGCCGAGCCACAGCCCGACGGGCACTTTGTGACCGTCGGTCGTGATCACGAGGGCGACGACCACGCATTGTCCGGCGACCTCCTTGCCGTCGATCATGATGACGGCCACGTCGAGCTCGGACAGGTCACGGGCCAACAGATCCGACAGCGCCTTCTCGGTGGCGGCGACGAAGCGCCTCGAGACAGCTGACTTCGAGGTGGAGCGCGAACGCTCCTCGATCTGAGCTCCGACCGGCTCGGCGACCTCTTGGTGACGGCGGGTGGCCACCCCGGCGAGCATCCGCTCGACGACGAGGGAGTTCAACAGATCCTGTGAGCTGAAAGCCTTCCAGCTCTGGAGCTTGATCTCTTCACCCTCGGTCGTCCGCGCCCGCGGCCGGTCGACCGTCACAAGGCGGCCGCCCAGCACGACCGGGCCCCTCGTCGTGCCGTGCCAGTTGCCCTGGCGTTCGTCGCCCATCTTGGCGTGCTTCGGGCCGATGCGCTCGGTGAGCTCGGCCTCCATCATCTGGCCCATGACCAACAGGCCGGTCGCCGAGGCGAAGGCGAGCAGCCCGTCGCGGATCGCGCCTGCCACGTCGGCGAGGACGACAGTCACCTCCTCCGGCAGTCCCTCCAGCTCGGCTGCCTCCTCCCGCGCTGCGACCGTGACGACAGGTACCTTCTTGTTCATCGGTGGTGGTCCCCTTCCTTCGGGTTGTTCTTGGTCGGACGCCCGACACCTACCAGATGGAAGGTCTCAGGCGGGGGACCACCGCCTACTTCAACAATTCAGGGGACATCCTCGAGGTTCTTGCTTCAACCGAACCTGACGCAGAGATGCAGACGCCCGGCGAGTCTGCCGCCCTAGCGACTCGAAAGTCGACGCTGGAACGGCTCGCGCGACGCGCCAGGTCCGTCCAATCTTGAAGGCTCCCGGTAGCTCACCGGCCTTGGCTCGACGGTAAACCGTCTCCGCACAGACTCCCAGCTCCCATGCGACATCGGAGATGGAGAGCGTCGCTCGAAGGCTGTGCTCGCCGGGATCGTCTGCCTGCATGGGCCGTGGCGGCCCCCCCCCACGCTGCTCCACGAGCGTGATGAAGCGACGGCGGTTCGCGTCGGCCTTCACAGCTGATCTTCGTGAGGTCGGGTGCAGTGTGGCGACCACGCGAAGGATCGGCGCCCGGCTCGAGCGCCTCACGAAACAAAGGAGTGAGGGCCGCCCCCGAGACTGATTCGCCGCGTCGAATCTGGCACTGCGCGCAGGGATCCTCATCGGGACCATGCTCGGGTTGGATAAGGCCCGCGGCGAAACCCACTATCCGCTCGATGTGAGTGTGCTCCCCTCACGGCGGCCCGCTATCGAAAGTCGGATCGCAGGAGCGAGTGACAGTACCGGCGAGAGATCAGCCTGCGGGCAGATGAGGGCCAGTCCCGACTCTCGCGAATGTTGGGAGCTAGGAGAAGGACGCGTCCACCCTTCGGTTCTTTGCCCTTCCCGCCGCGGATCGATCGGATGCGACGGGGTCTGCGCTTCCCTTGCCGGTGACTTTGAAGGTCACACCCGTCACCCTCAGCGCCGTTAGCTGTTGCCTGAGCAACACTTCGACGGTCTTGGCTCGCATCAAGCTGAGCGCCAGGGCCTTCGTCACCGATGGGGTGCTGTCGGTGTGGCCGGTGATGAGGACGACTTTGTCGCCGTCGTCCTTGATGGTCCGCGCCAGCGCGACGACCTGGGCTCTTAGCGAGGGGCTCAGCAAGGCCGAACCTTCGGCGAACGAGGCAAGCGTCTGACTCCCGGCGAGATGCGGCACTACAGCAGCCGATGGGCTCGACGCAGGCGAGTTGCCCCGCGCGTTCACCGCCTCGACAGTGAAGCGGTAGCTGGTGCCATTCGTGAGACCCCGCACGATGCAGTCGTGGGTGCTCGTCGCCGCGCACACGATCCTCGTCTTCTCGTAGGCGTCGTAGCCGGTGATAGTCGAGCCACCGTCGCTCGCCGGTGCGTTCCAGCTGAGCCGGACCTGGCCGTTGCCCGAGGTTGCCGCCGTGATCGTCGGGGCACCCGGGAACGTGAACGGGGTGCTCGAGACCTCGTTGGAGGCAGGAGAGTTGCCAGCCGTGTTTACCGCCCCGACGGTGAAGTAGTAGTCGGTGCCGTTGCTGAGCTCCGTGATGGTCGTTGACGTGCCGGTGATGAGCGAGGTGTTGACCGGGGTGGCCGACTCACCGTCAGGACTGGTCCCCTCGTAGACGTCGTATCCGGTGATACTCGAGGCGCCCTCGCTCGCCGGTGCGTTCCAGCTGAGCCGGACCTGGCCGTTGCCCGGGGTTGCCGCCGTGATCGTCGGAGCCCCTGGGGTCGCGGGCGAGTAGGTCCACGTGTCGGCGAGGAGGCCGCCGCTGCCGTATCCCCCGAACAGCACTGCGTTCCCTGTGGCCGGGTCGTAGGCCATGGAGGCGTCGAACCGAGCGGCGGGGCTGGTCACCGGGGAGAGCTGAGTCCAAGTGGTGCCGTTGAAGGTCCACGTGTCGCCAAGGGGGCTACTACCGAACAGCACCATGTTTCCGGTGGCGGGGTCGTATGCCATCGAAGCGCCGACTCGAGCGGGGGGGCTAGTTGCTGGGAAGAGCTCCGTCCAGGTGGTGCCGTTGAAGGTCCACGTGTCGCCCCAGAGGCTGTCGTTTTCTCCCCCGAACAGCACCATGTTCCCGGTGGCGGGGTCGTATGCCATCGAAGCGCCGAATAGAGCGGGGGGGCTGGTAGTCGGGGAGAGCTCCGTCCAGGTGGTGCCGTTGAAGGTCCACGTGTCGCCCAGGGGGCCAGGGGCCGTGGCGCCGCCTCCCCCGAACAGCACCATGTTCCCTGTGGCCGGATCGAAGGCCATGGAGGCACCGTCGCGGGCGGGCGGGCTGGTTGCTGGGGAGAGCTGCGTCCATGTCGGCGTGGGCATTGGCGGCGAACTGGCCCCGGCTGGGGCTGCCGTTGCACTTGAGAAAGCGAGCAACGCGATGACAGCCAACGGGGCTATCAGGTGCTTCCTCACAGCATCATCACGTTGCCCGGTTTTGGTGAGTCTGTTTCCTTGGGCAGTGACTTTGACCTCGGCGGGTGGTAGTCCCGCTTGGCGGGCCGGACCCGCATGCTCCCAGCAGTGACGGGATTCCATTCCTATGTTGTCGACCTCGCACACCGCGCGCTGGAGCCCCATTCGGCACCATCCGGCCGACTCGTGTCGCTGCGGCCATCCACGGCGAGCGAGAGCTGCCCGATCGGACGGACTGACGTTGTCAATAGAACTAAGGCGAAACGGAGGACCGTCCACGGGAGGTCCCCACCGATAGCCTGACAGCAAGGCCTTGGAGGTTGTCCCAGTAATCGTGGAATTTGAGGTGGCGGTCCCCCGCTCGCGACCCGTCTTCTGACAAGGTCTCGGGCGTTCCGCCAAGAACACCACCGAGAAGGGGACCACCACCAATGAAGAAGGACTATCAGACGAAGACGACGGCTGCTGTGACCACCGTTGCGGACCAGCTCCCCCATGCCGTGAGCGTGACGCTGGCCGAGCTCGCCGGCTCCCTGCGAGAAGGCTTGTTGGCACTCGCCGTCGGTGCCGGCTTCCAGGTCATGGAGGCGATCATCGGCGAGAGCGTCACCGCCCTGGCGGGCCCGAAGGGCCGCCACGACCCGAACCGGGGCGCCGTCCGTCACGGCAGCGAAGCTGGTTCGGTGACACTCGGCGGTCGCACGGTGCCGATCCGCAAGCCCCGGGTCCGCACGGCCGACCGGACCGCCGAGGTGGCGGTGCCCGCCTACGAGCTCTTCTCGGCGACCGACGTGCTCTCGGAGATGGCCCTCGAGCGCATGATGGCCAAGCTCTCGACACGGCGGTACGCGGCCGGCCTCGAGCCCGTCGGCACGGCCGTGGAGGCAGTCGCCCGCTCGACGTCGAAGTCGGCCGTATCACGCCGATTCGTCGCTGCCACCGAGACGGCGCTCTCGGACATGCTCTCGGCCGATCTCAGCGAGCTCGACCTCGTGGCGCTCATGATCGACGGCGTGCACTTCGCCGATCACCTCTGCGTCGTCGCGCTCGGGATCGGCATCGACGGCACCAAGCACCCGCTCGGCCTCGCCGAGGGCGACACCGAGAACGCCACCGTCGTAAAGGATCTCCTCGCCGGCATGCGTGAACGAGGACTCGACACGACCCGACCGATGCTGTGCGTGCTCGACGGGGCCAAGGCCCTCGTCGCCGGTGTGAAGTCCGTGTTCGACCAACCGGTGATCCAGAGATGCCAACTGCACAAGATCCGCAACGTGGAGTCGAAGTTGCCGAAGCCCCTTGCCGCCAGTGTCGGAAAGAAGATGCGCGCCGCCTACCACGACCCCGACTTCCTGGCGGCGGAGGCGACGCTGGAGGACCTCGCACGTCAGCTCCACAAGAGCCACCCGGGTGCGGCCGGCAGCCTCCGGGAGGGGCTGTCCGAGACGCTCACGATCTCCCGCCTCGGCGTGCCGCCCACCTTGGCGCGCACGTTGCGTTCGACCAACGCCGTCGAGTCGATGATCGAGATCTGCCGGGACCACTCGACCAACGTCAAGCGCTGGCGGGACGGGCAGATGGCGCTCAGGTGGTGCGCCGCCGGAATGACCGAGGCGACCAAGCAGTTCCGTCGCGTCAACGGCTTTCTGCACCTACCGGCGCTGCGAAGCGCACTCGACCGCTACGTCACAGCTGGGACTGTCACACCCTCATGCGAAGATGAGCACGTAGCTGCATGAGCATCACCGGGCCGCCACCGAAGTTCCACGGGACTCGGGACATCCTCGCTTCCTCAGCACCGATTGGTTCGGCAGGAGGACGATGCCGAATCTTGGCGGCTCGAGCGGCGTATAGACAGTCTTACGGAAA